>JASLAA010000061.1 GCA_030147325.1 Arthrobacter sp.
GACCGGCTGCACTTCTCTCCGCTCGGCCACCACACGATCGCGGCGATGGTCCTGGACACTCTCGCGGTACGGCACACACTCGAGCCGCTCCGCCCCAAGGACCTGGCCGTGCGCACCTGGCGCGCTGCCCGCGCGGAGGACCTGGTCTGGGCGCGCGAGTACTTCGTCCCGTGGGTCCTGCGACGCCTGCGCCATCAGTCCTCGGGCGATGGGATCACCGCGAAGCGGCTCGAGGCCGCGCCGATCTTCGGACCGGGCATGCCGCCGGGCAGCGGCGACTGAGCCGAAAGACCCCTGCCCCGGGGTCCACCGGACGGCAAGAACCGGCCGAGTCCGCCTCGACCGGTTCTTTCCCGCGTTCGTTCGTTCGTTCGTTCGTTCGGGCCCTAGTCGTCGAGCTGTACCTCACCGTTCGCGACGGCGTCGGCGCAGGCGCTGAGGTCCGGCCCCGGCTTGAAGTCGACGAACTGGGGCTGCAGCTTCTGGAAGAGGAACTCGTAGACCTCGTCGCGGGACTTGCCGCTCATCGTCTCGACGGCTTCGCGTACCGCCCCCTGCAGTGCCCGATCGGAATCGAGCAGGATCTTGTCGCGTGCTTCCTGGTTCCAGCCAATGGTGCTCAGTTCCATGAACAGCTCCTCTTCAGACGTCGGATCCGGCGCATCGGCACCGGACATGCCTGCGCGAATTCCTAAGCAGGCTTAGCTCCAAGCCTAGGGGCCCGTCGGGTGAAACCCAACCGGCCACCTCATCCCGGGTAGAACGCGGCGCGGAGCTTGCCGTCCAGCTGGTGGATCTGGGTGAGGAACGCGTCGTGGCCCACGGGCGAGGAGATCATGTGGACGGGCACCTCCCCGGGCAGACCTGCAGCGAGCCGCCTCGCCTGCCCGGGGAAGTAGAGCCGATCGGTGTCCACGGCCGCGATGAAGAACTCCGACGTCGCAGCACCCAACGCGCTGTCGAGGCTGCCGCGGTCCCGCGCGGCGTCGTGGCTCACGAGCGCCTCGGTCAGGATGACGTAACTGTTCGCGTCGAAACGGTCCACCAGTTTGTCCGCCTGGTGATCGAGGTAGCTCTCCACCTGGTAGCGCCCCCGACCCGCCGGCAGGGCGGCCCCGAGCACCTGCTCACCGCCCTGTTCGGCGCGGCCGAAGCGTGCTTCCAGCTCGTGCTCGGACCGGTAGGTGATGTGTGCGATCCGCCGGGCGATCCCGAGGCCCGCATCCGGATGCGGGCCGTCGTAGTAGTCGCCGCCGCGATAGGCGGGATCGAGCCGGATGGCCTGCACCTGCGCCTGGGCGAACGCTATCTGTTCGGCCGAACTGGCGGCAGTGCAGGCGATGACGGCGCACCGCTCCACGCGGTGCGGATACATCAGGGCCCACTCGAGGGCGCGGGCCCCTCCCATCGAACCCCCGAGCACCGAATGCCACCGTGGGATCCCGAGGCGGTCCGCGAGCAGGCTCTCGGCGCGGACCGCGTCACGGATGGTGACGAAGGGAAACCGCGATCCCCAGGGTGAGCCGTCGGCAGCGAGGCTCGCCGGCCCGGTCGACCCGTAACAGCCGCCGAGCATGTTGACGGACACCACGAAGTACCGGTCGGTGTCCACCGTGCGTCCGGGACCCACGAGACCGTCCCACCAGCCCTCCTCCTCCGAGGCGCCGCGCGCCACGTGCGAGCTGCCGGTCAGGGCGTGCTGCACGAGCACGGCGTTGGAGGCATCCCGGTTCAGCCGGCCCCAGGTCTCGTAAGCGAGCTGGACGTCGGGGAGCTCACCTCCCGCCTCGAGCACGAGCGGACCGATCGGAGCGAGGCGCAGGAGCCCGTCCTGTGCGGGATGGGCGCCGTCGACCCCGGGGTGCACGGGAGCGGGAGGGTAGGTGGTCACGTCGGGTCAGGCTCCTTTGGCGGCACGGAACCCGGCGTCGAGGTCGGCCAGGATGTCGGTGATGTTCTCCAGTCCGACGGACAGCCGGACCAGGCCTGGCCGGACTCCTGCCGTGAGCTGCGCCTCCGCGCCCAGTTGGCTGTGCGTCGTCGACGCCGGGTGGATGACCAGGGAGCGGACATCCCCCACATTAGCGACGTGGGAGTGCAGCTCGAGGCCGTCCACGAATCGCTTGCCCGCTTCCACTCCCCCGGCGATGTCGAAACTGACGATCGCCCCCGTACCGATACGCCCGTACTTCTTCCCGCGCTCGTACCAGGGGCTCGAGGGCAGGCCCGCGTAGGAGACGCGCTCGACGTCGTCGTGCCCCTCCAGCCACTCGGCGACGGCCTGCGCGTTCTGCACATGGCGCTCGACGCGCAGGCTGAGGGTCTCCAGCCCCTGGGCGATGAGGAAGGCATTGAACGGCGAGACGGCGGCGCCGAGATCCCGCAGGAGCTGCACCCGCGCCTTGAGGATGTAGGCGAGATTCGCGCCGAGGGCGCTGCCCACGCCGAGATCCCGCGCGTAGACGAGCCCCTGGTAGCTTTCGTCCGGGGTATTGAAGCCCGGGAACCGGTCGGGGTACTGCGCGAAATCGAAGTTCCCCGAGTCCACGATGACGCCGGCGATGGCGTTCCCGTGCCCGCCGAGGTACTTCGTGGCCGAGTGCACCACGATGTCCGCACCCCATTCGATGGGCCGGATCAGGTACGGCGTCGAGAGCGTGTTGTCGACGATCAGCGGCAGGCCGTGCTCATGGGCGACGGCGCTGATGCCTTCGAGGTCGAGCACGTCCTGCCGAGGATTGGAGACGACTTCCCCGAAGAAGAGCTTGGTGTTGGGCCGGACGGCGTTCCGCCAGTGGTCGAGGTTGTCGGGATCCTCGACGAAGGTGGTCTCGATGCCGAACTTCTTCAGGGTGTGCTTGAAGAGGTTGTAGGTGCCTCCGTAGAGACTCGGGCTGGCCACGATGTGGTCCCCCGCCTCCGCGATATTGAGCACCGCGAAGGTCTCGGCCGCCTGCCCGGAGGCGAGGAGCAACGCCCCGACCCCGCCCTCGAGGCTCGCGATGCGCGTCTCGACCGCTTCCTGTGTGGGGTTGCCGATGCGGGTGTAGATGGGCGCGAGTTCGGTCAGCGAGAACCGGTTGGCGGCACTCTCGGCACTCGGGAAGACGAAGGACGACGTCTGGTAGATGGGCAGCGCGCGCGCTCCCGTGGCTGCGTCCGGCACCTGGCCGGCGTGGATCTGGCGTGTCTCGAAAGACCAATCGTTGGACATGGCGCTCCCTGCTCGAGGGGCTCCGCAGAATCCGATGCGCCGGCCGGTGGATCCCGCTCCAGGACATCGGGCTCGACAGGAGCCCGCGCTTGCACGGCGCCGAACTGGCGCCGAGCCTGGTCTTCACCCGGGGCACCCCACCGCGGTTGGAGGGTTGCCGGCCAGCAAGCCGGGGCTTCGTGCTGGCACTCATGACCTGTCTTCATGAAATAGCATCCGGGCGGATCCGGCAACCCGTGTGTCTCTTCGTGAAGCACTGCATCGAGCTGGGGACCCGCACTCGGAAGGAGGGAGCAGTAAGGCAAGCCTAAGTCGAGACGCAGATCACTTAGTGCCAAGATATCGGCATGCGTCTGGACCATGTCTCTTATGCCTGTGAACCCGATGGACTCGCCGCGACCGCCGACCGGATAGCGGCCAGACTCGGCATCGACCCGGTGAAAGGCGGCGTGCACCCCCGCTTCGGCACCCGCAACATGATCTTCCCGCTGGTGAACGGCCAGTACCTCGAGGTCGTGGAGGTCCTGAACCACCCGGCGTCGGACAAGGCCCCCTTCGGACAGGCGGTCCGCGCCCGCTCGGAGGCCGGCGGAGGCTGGATGGGCTGGTGCGTCGCCGTCGACGACCTCGGACCGTTCGAGGAACGCCTGGGCCGCAGCTCGGTCCCCGGCAACCGGAAGTTCCCGGACGGCCAGGAACTGTCCTGGCAGCAAATCGGCATCAAGGGGCTCATCGCCGATCCCCAGGTCCCCTACCTGCTGCGCTGGGACGACGGCACCGAGGATCTGCATCCGTCGAAGGCCCGCCCCGCGGCCGTCAAGCTCGACTGCCTGACCATCGCCGGGTCCTCCGAGCGGGTCACCGAGTGGCTGGGCACCGCCGTCGAGGAGACGCTGGACGGCGTGACAGTCCAGTGGATCGCACCCAACGGGACCCCGGGCATCATGTCCGTCACGTTCGAGACCGGCGCGGGTCGCGTCGAGATCTGATGCGCCCCTGATCGATCGCGCCGAGGCGCGGAGACGCGGAGACGCAGGAAGGGCCGGACGGAGACCGTCCGGCCCTTCCTGTCGGGTGGGTCAGGCGTGCGTGTAGGTGAGGCAGTCCGCAGCTTCTGCCCCGGGGCCGACCTTGACGGCGGGGGCAGAGCACAGCAGGTCCTGGTTGAAGCTGCACTCGGAGCGCTGGCAGGCGCCCACGTGGGCGAGCATCTTGGGGAGGCCCCCACTGATCGAGGTGTCGATGAAGGTGGCGCAGGAAGCATGCTCCTCGCTCCCCGAGACGGTGATGGCGACGGCGGTGCAGCCGTCGTGGTTGAACGAACAGTTGGAGACACTGCATTCGGAGACGCTGGTGATCACGCTCATGATTCCTCCTGGCTGGTCCGGTGGTGCCCTGGAGGGGCTTTCCGAAATACCGAATGAATTCACGCTAACACCGCAATTGCGGATAAATTAGTCATGATCGGCGTGCACAATTCACGAAGGTAAGGCTTCTCTTTCCCCTTATCCCCCGATTCCGATGGCCCGCCCGAAGAGGGCGAATCCCACGAAACCGGTGATGTCGATCACCGCGTGCGCGATCACCAGCGGCATGACCCGCCGGGTGCGGGTGTAGAACCAGGCGAAGAGCAATCCCATCAGCACGTTCCCGATGAACGGTCCGAACCCCTGGTACAGGTGATAGCTGCCCCTGACCAGGGAACTCGTGACGATGATCGCGGGCGTGGACCAGCCGAGCTCCCGCAGGCGGATGAACAGGTAGCCGACCACGATGACCTCTTCGAGCACGGCGTGCCGGACCGCGGAGAGGATGAGCACGGGAATGGTCCACCAGTAGGCGTCGAGCGCGGCCGGCACCAGCGCCGTCGTGATCCCCAGCGCCCTCCCGCCCGCGTAGACGCCCAGGGTGCCGACGCCGATGATCGCAGCGAGGCCGACGCCGAAGCCGACGGTACGCAGGGGCTTCTCGAGGGTGAGGCCGAGGCGTCGGAACGCCGAGATCCCGGAGCCGCTGAGCAGGAACAGCACGAGCGCGACGGGCACCAGCGCGAAGAGGATGTTCAGCAGCTGGTAGGTGAGGTCGAAATAGGGACGTTCGTTCAACACCGGGTTGAGCGTGGTGGTCTGGCCCGCAAGGGGTCCCTGGCTCAGCTTCTCCGCCAGGTTCACGATGGCGTAGACGCCGGACTGCCCGAGTGACAGCCCGAAGACGATCAGCACTTCGGCGGAGATGCGCCGTCGTGAGCCGGGATCCCCTGAGCGGGCCGAGGAGGACGCAGGTGGAACGGACGCGGCAGGCATGGCGCCATCCTGCCAGCGGATGCCGGTGATTCCCAGTCGGTCGGTGTGCGGGCCCGCCTATCGCACCCTGTCGCCCGCCCTCCACACGCCGTGGACGAGCGGCATCCCGGGACGGTAGGCGAGGTGCGTCGCCGAGGGCGCGTTCAGCAGCTGCAGGTCCGCCCGGTGCCCCACGGCGAGGGAACCGACGGCGCGCCGGCCGTCGGCGTCGTCGCCCGTGTGCCGCCGGAGGGCGAGCGCCCCTCCGGCG
>JASLAA010000067.1 GCA_030147325.1 Arthrobacter sp.
GGCACGGGGCTCGTACCGATGATGATCGTCAGCATCGGTTTCGCCCTCGCACTGCGCTACGTCATCCAGCTCTTCTTCGGGGGTGCTACCCAGCAGCTGCCCGGGTCGCAGAGCGAGATCATCGACCTCGGCTCGGTCTCCATCTCCCGCAACAACCTGACGTCCCTGATCATCAGCCTCGTGATCATCCTGTTGGTCGCGTTCCTGCTGCTGAGGACCCGCATCGGCAAGGCAACGCGTGCCGTCGCTGACAACCCCGCCCTGGCTGCAGCCTCCGGCATCGATGTGGATCGCGTCATCCGGATCGTCTGGGTGATCGGCGGGATGCTCGCCGCCCTCGGCGGAATCCTGTGGGCCTACTACCGGCCGGGCGTGTCCTACAACATGGGGCAGCAGATCCTGCTGCTCATCTTCGCCGGCGTCACCCTGGGCGGTCTCGGTACCGTCTTCGGCGCGCTCGTCGGCTCCATCATCGTCGGGCTGTTCGTGGAGATCTCCACGATCTGGCTCGAAGCAGACCTCAAGTACGTGGGGGCGCTGCTGATCATGATTCTCGTGCTCCTGTTCCGGCCGCAGGGTATCCTCGGCCGCCGAGAGCGCATAGGTTAGGGGCTCCCATGGATTTCGGAAACATCCTCATCAACGCCTTCGGTGAGCTCATCAGCCCGACGACGGCGGCCTACGCCCTCGCGGCTCTCGGCCTCGCGGTGCACTTCGGCTATTCGGGTCTCCTGAACTTCGGGCAGGCGGGCTTCATGGCGGTCGGCGCCTACGGGTACGCCATCTCGACCCTCAGCTTCAACGCCCCCCTGCCGGTCGCCGTCCTGGTGGCACTGCTGGCCTCGGTCATCTTCGCGATCGTGCTCGGCATACCGACCCTCCGCCTCAGGGCGGACTACCTCGCGATCGTGACCATCGCGGCAGCGGAGATCATCCGCTACATCGTGACGACCAACGGTCTGACCGAGGTCACGGGTTCGGCGAACGGACTTGCCGCCTTCGAGGGCGGGTTCTACGGACTCAACCCGTTCCCGCCCGGGACCTACAACATCGGTCCGCTGGGCATGAACGAGCGTGACTTCTGGATCCGGATCGTCGGATGGAGCGTGGTCATCATCGCGTGCGTCACCGTCTGGCTGCTCATGCGCAGCCCCTGGGGCCGCGTCCTCAAGGGCATCCGCGAGGACGAGAACGCCGTCCGCTCGCTCGGCAAGAACGTGTACGCCTACAAGATGCAGGCCCTCGTCATCGGTGGTGTGCTCGGTTCGCTGGCAGGCATCATCTTCACCCTGCCGCGCGGTGCGGTGCAGCCCGCGAACTACGCGACCGAGCTCACGTTCTTCCTCTACACCTGCCTCCTCCTTGGCGGTATGGCCACGGTCCTCGGGCCCGTCATCGGCGCGATGATCTTCTGGGTGGTGCTCTCGCTGACGCAGGGACTCCTGTACGGCGCGATCGAGGTCGGCGCCATCACGTTCCTGTCCAACTCGCAGGCGGGCCAGCTGCGGTACATCCTCGTGGGAGTGGCACTGATGCTCCTCATGGTCTTCAGGCCGCAGGGCGTCCTGGGTAACAAGAAGGAGTTGGCGTTCGCATGACCACCAACCGGAACGACGACAGCCAGGCATCGACCGGCGGCGCCCACGCCGCTGACTCCCCGCTCGACGCGACGGCTCCGGCCGGTGCGTCCACGGCCGTCCAGCCCTCGGCGCGCGACCACATGACCGACTCGGAGCCGATCACCACGGACCGGACCGGACCGGGCTGCCACAAGCGGGACCCGATCGTGATCGCGCGGAACGTGACACGAAGCTTCGGCGGCATCAACGCCGTCGACGTCGAGCACCTCGAGATCCCCCGCCACAAGATCACGGCGCTGATCGGCCCCAACGGAGCCGGCAAGACCACGCTCTTCAACCTGCTGACCGGATTCGACGTCCCGAACAGTGGTGAGTGGGAATTCGACGGGAAGCCCCTGGCCAAGGTGGCGTCCCACAAGGTCGCGCGCATGGGTATGGTCCGCACCTTCCAGCTCACCAAGGTCATGGGCAAACTCACGGTCATGGAGAACATGCGCCTCGGCGCCACGGACCAGCCGGGTGAGAGCCTGGCCCGCGCCCTGTTCAAGGGGATGTGGGGCGGCCGCGAGCGCGAGATCACGCAGCAGGCGGAAGTGCTGCTGGAGAAGTTCAAGCTCGACACCAAGCGTGACGACTACGCGGCGTCGCTCTCCGGGGGACAGCGCAAGCTCCTCGAGATGGCGCGCGCGCTGATGGTCAGGCCTCGGCTGGTGATGCTCGACGAGCCGATGGCGGGCGTCAACCCGGCGCTGACGCAGTCCCTGCTGGACCACATCAAGAACCTGAAGGCCGAGGGCATGACGGTCCTGTTCGTCGAGCACGACATGCACATGGTCCGGCACATCGCCGACTGGGTCGTCGTCATGGCCGAGGGCAAGGTCGTCGCTGAAGGCCCGCCCGACGTCGTGATGAAGGACCAGGCCGTGATCGACGCCTACCTGGGCGCGCATCACGACGTCGACCTCGGCGACTCCACCGGGATCGAGCGCCTCGAGGAGGAGCTCGCCCAGGACGAGGAGTCGGTGGTCGGCACGGAGGACGAGGGCATCCTCGGCCACGGTGTCACCGAGGTCGGAACCGGCACCCATGCCTCCGGCCGGACCGAGAAGGATGAGGAGACGAAGTAATGGCTGAATTCGACGGAGACTCCGTGGTCAAGGTGACCGACCTCGTCGCCGGCTACCTCCCCGGGGTCAACATCCTGAACGGCTGCAGCATCGAGGCGCGCCGTGGGGAGCTCATCGGCATCATCGGACCCAACGGTGCCGGCAAGTCCACCCTGCTGAAGGCGATGTTCGGCCTCGTGAAGGTCCACTCGGGAACCGTCGTGGTCCGGGGCCAGGACCTGACGGGGCTGAAGGCGAACCGGCTGGTCAGCCGCGGCGTCGGGTTCGTCCCGCAGAACAACAACGTCTTCTCGACCCTGACCATCGAGGAGAACCTCCAGATGGGCATGTACCAGCGGCCCAAGGACTTCAAGGAGCGCTTCGACTTCGTGACGGGGCTCTTCCCGGAGCTCGGCAAGAGGAGGGCCCAGCGGGCCGGTTCCCTCTCCGGCGGCGAGCGGCAGATGGTCGCGATGGGCCGGGCCCTGATGATGGAGCCTGCGGTGCTGCTCCTCGACGAGCCGTCCGCCGGGCTCTCCCCCGTGAAACAGGACGAGACCTTCCTGCGCGTCCACGAGATCAACCGCGCAGGGGTCTCGGTGATCATGGTCGAGCAGAACGCCCGCCGCTGCCTGCAGATCGTCGACCGCGGCTACGTGCTGGACCAGGGCCGCAACGCCTACACCGGCACCGGCAAGTCGCTCGCGAACGACCCCAAGGTGATCGAGCTGTACCTCGGCACCCTCGCCAAGGCCTGACCGCGCCACCACCCCGCGTCCTGCAGCCAGGGCCCTCACCGCCTCCCTGCGGTGGGGGCCCTCGCTCGTGCGCCGCGCACCCGGCTCGTCCGCTCCGGCTCGCTCCCGCCGCCCCGTGGCGACGACGAAGGGCCCGGCCGAGGTGGCCGGGCCCTTCGTCGTCGTGCCTGCGGTGCTACCGCGAGGTGAGGATCAGAGCTGACCGCTCACGTACTCGAGGTTGGTGTACTTGTTGTCGGGGCCGTACTGGTACACGCCGATGGTGGCCTGGGTCGGGTCACCCTTGTCGCTGAACTCGACCGGACCGGACTTGCCGTCGTAGTCGATGTCGGTGCCGTCAGCGAGCAGGTCGGCGCAGGTCTTGAAGTCCTCGCACTTCTCGCCCTCCTTGCTGACCCCCTCCAGCTCGGCCGCGATGGCCTCACCGGCGTCGTCGCCCGCGGCGATGGCCGCCAGTGCGATGAGGATGGTGGCGTCGTAGGACTCCGGCGCGTAGCTGTAGTCCTTCAGCGCGGGGTCGACCGCGAGCAGCGCGTCCTTGAACTCCTGCGTCGACTCCGCACCCGGGAGGGTGCCCTTGACGCCCTCGAGGGCGCCCGGCTGGAAGTCGGCGCTGTAGTCGGCCAGGTTGCCGTCGACGAAGTAGAGCGGCACGGTGTCGGGGCCGATGCCCTGGGCCTGCAGCTCGGGGACGATCTTCTTGGTCTCCTCGAAGCCGACCAGGACGATCGCCTCGGGGTTGGTGCCCTTCAGGTCGGTGACCTCGGCCGAGAAGCTCGCGGCCTTGGGGTCGTAGATGATCGGCTCGCCGCCGGCGATGGAGCCGCCGCCCGCCTCGAGGGAGATCTGGATGTTCTCGGCCAGACCGGTGCCGTACGGGTCGTCGAGGGCGAGGACGCCCACGTTGAGGTAGCCGTCGTTGACGAGCAGCTCACCCATGACCCGGCCCTGCAGGACGTCGGAGGGGGCGGTCCGGAAGTACAGGCCGTCGTCCTCGTAGTCGGTGAAGTCCGGCGAGGTGTTGGCCGGCGAGAAGTGCACGACGCCGCTGCCGGTGATCTTGTCGATGACCGTGAAGGAGACGCCCGAGGACGCCGCGCCGATGACGGCGTCGACGTTCTCGCTCAGCAGGCGGTCGACGGACTGCGAGGCGATGTCGGTGGAGGTGTCACCGGAGTCGGAGTCCTTCTTGACGACGTCCTTGCCGAGCACGCCGCCGGCCGCGTTGATCTCGTCGATGGCCAGCTGGACACCCGCGAACTCCGGGGGGCCGAGGAAGGCCAGGTTGCCGGTCTGCGGCAGCAGCGTGCCGATGACGAGCTCGCCGTCGCCCTTGGCCGCCTCACCGGTCGTCGACGTCTCGGTGGTGCCGGGCTCGTCGTCGTCGCCGCCGCAGGCCGCAAGGGCCAGGGCCGCGATGCCGAGCACCGCCGTCG
>JASLAA010000149.1 GCA_030147325.1 Arthrobacter sp.
CTTATCCCGAACCAAGGCACTGCGGGCCCAATGGCGAGCCTCCTGCGAACGACCGAGGGCTGCGTGCGCGAAGGCGACCTGCCCCGCGATCCGAGCCGTTCCGCGGGGACTCCGGGTAAACTCCGGATACTTCTCCAGGATGTAGGTCAGCCCCGCTGCCATCTTGTCCCACTTCCCCGCGAACTCGGAGCCTCCATTCCATCCCACGACGGTCAGGGCATCCGGAAGCCCCCGTACGGCTCCGTGACGAGTAGCCCGCAGGAGCAGTTCGTAATCCTCACCGTATGCTGATGGCAGCTCCTCGTCGACCATGCCGACCCGCCCTCGGAGGTCCTCCCTCCGGTACAGCATCGCTGAGGGATGGATGGCGGTCACGCGGGACGCGAGAAGGTCGGAGAAGGTCGTCTCCGACGGCGCTGCGCGAACGGACGTCCCCTTGGTGGCCTCGATGGCGATCCCCGTTGCGTGAGCGACGGCGGTCGGGTGCTGCATCCAGTCGGCGATCTGTCGCTCCACCTTGTTCGGCGCCCAGTAGTCGTCATCATCGCAGAAGGCGATGATGTCGCCGTCCGCGGCATCGATCCCCGTGTTACGAGCACCCGCCAAGCCCGGCGTCCGCCGGTTCGGCATGGTCCGCAGGGTGCGTCCCGTCCGAGCCATCAGGGGCCGAAGATCGGCCAGCTCCTCGGGAGGGACACGGTCGAACACCACGACGACCTCGAGGAAACCGGTGTAGGTCTGCTGAGCAGCCGCTGTAACAGCGCGTCGCAGCAGTTCCGGCCGCCCACAGGTCGCGATGACACACGTGACGCTCGGATCTTGCCCAGCATCTCCCGTCACGCGACCGCCCCCTTACCCTCGATGAAACGACGCAACGCTGTTGACGATGTGTGTGCCGTGTAGGGGAAGTATTCCACTCGAGCGCCCACTTCGGCCATCTCTCGTTCCAGTTCGGCTCCCTTGGCGGTTCCCCTCCAATCATCGCCCTTGAAGAGGATGTCGAAGGAGTTCTCCGTCCAGGCGACCCGCTTGTCGATGGAGACATCGAGAACAACGCGATCCACGCAGCCGATCGCGGAGACGATCGCCATGCGTTCGAATTCGGGAATGACGGGTAGCCGACCCTTCATGGAGAGCAACGATTCGTCGGAGGCGACGCCCACGATCAGTGTGTCGCACCGGGTGCGGGCGGCTTTGAGGATGTTGAGGTGACCGACATGAAACATGTCGAACCCACCGGGCACATAACCGGTGGTCATGCCGCACCCCTTACCAGCGCCAGCCCCGCGAGCTCGGTGTACTTACGCCGCATGGAGACGACTGCCGTGGCGACCTGGGCTGCTGCCAGCACCGCATAAGCTACTGCGAACAGCACCGGGAACCCCCACAGGACGAAGACCCAGCAGAGGACACCCGCGTCCACGGGAAGCAGGAGCAGCGAACGCGACGGGCGGGCATAGGTGGAGCCGACGATGGCACCTCCGCGGTTGCGCCGCATCTGCTCCGCCAGAATCTGCGACATGAAGTGCCCGACCGCCCCGAGACAAAAGAGGATCGGCACAGCGAGGTAGGGGGTCCACCCGAAATGGGCGACCGTCAGAAGGAGGATCGTGATGTGGATCGCCGGGGTGCGCACGGCATCGACGACGTGGTCAAGCCACTCCCCCGCCGGTCCCCCCGTTGCCGTCAGTCGAGCCAGCTGGCCGTCAGCCGAGTCCAGAGCGAACCCCAAGGCCAACAGCAGTGCAGCTGCCAGCCCAACCACGGGCGTCCGCTCGAACACGATAAGGGTTATCAGCCCGAGCGAGGACGCCAGGGCGCTGGCACCGGTCACTGCGTTGGGGGTGAGCCCTGCCACGTGGGCCGCCGCCGCCAGGGGCCGTGCCAGCGGTCGATTGACCCACCGCATGTAGGCCGGCACCCCGTACCCCGGCTTCTGAGCCTCGCGAAGTCGCCTCATCGCTGCCGCGAAGCCGAGTCTGCCGGACGGCCTTCCCTTTTTGTCCTCATCTGTGCGTGAAACGGTCATGGTCGTCGCCGTGCCGCCGATCATGGCCCCGCCACCGGGACGATCGTCGCCGTGGCGTTCAGGTCCATGCTGCTGTTGGGTGTGGAGCGGTAATTGGAATGCACCTCTGCCGTGATGACGTTCCTACCGTCCGTGAGCGTTGAAGCCGGAACGGTCACCTTGACGGCAGGAGCCAAGGGCGTGGACGGGGCAGCGGCAGCGTAAGTGGAGAAGGTAGGCGTGCCACTCGGCATGTTGGCCCGGGCCACCTCCACTCCGTTGACATAGACGACTATGCCGTCGTCGGCGCGGGTCGAGATGACCACGTCCCGGATCTGCCGAACGTCGACCACATCGAAGGCTTTCCGGTAGTACGCCGTGAGGGGCTTCGTCCCTGAAGCGGTGAGCGTCGTCACGATACTCGAGTGCCCGAAGCCCAGAGGAGCCTTGCCGGACGGCCACCCGGAATCGTCGAAGGCCGTTTGCTTCCAGTCGGAAGCGGGAGCACTGTTCTCGAATCGGTACTTCCACTCTGCCCCATTGACGACCAGCTCCGCCGGCTGGACGATACCCGGCTCGGGCTCGGGTTCCGGATCGGGCACGACGACCGTCGACGGAGATACAGCCGGCGTACTCGCAGATCGGTTACCGGCCGCATCGGCGGAACGGATGAAGTACTTGCTGCCCTGGGCCGAGGCCGGCAGGACGACAGAGGTGCTGCCGGTCAGAGCGACGACCCTGTCATTCAGCAGGACTTCATAGCTCGCCCCTTGGACGCCGGTCCACGAGATCGAGTCTGTTGTGCCGTCACTCGTTGCTTTCGGTATGCCCGGTACGGCAGGAGCAGCGGAATCGCGCAGGGAGAAACGGGCGAATCCGCCACTCCACTGGTTCTGGCCATCGGTCCGGAGCGAACTGACGAAATCACCACCGATCCACACCGTTCCCTTGCTGTCGGCGAAGATCCCCCAGGCGCCGATGCCCTTCCGCCCCTGCATCACAGGTGCGAAATCCGGGATGAAGGACCCCGACGCGGCATCCCATGCACCGACGAATCCGATCTTGTCGGCCTGCGTCCAGTTACTACCGACGCTCGACCAGGTGTACGCGTTCGAGTAGTTCCAATCGTCGCAGTTGCAGCCCGCGAAGACGGTTCCGTTGCTGACCGCCAGGTCTTGGAACTCTCCGCCGTTGAGCGTGATGTTGCCGGACAGCCGCG
>JASLAA010000172.1 GCA_030147325.1 Arthrobacter sp.
ACGCGCTAATCTTGGTAGTCGTTGTGCGTGTCCTATTCCGATGGTGCGTGCCCGCTTGAGAATCCGGTTGCAGGATAACTACTCAACGTGCACATTCGGAACCACAGGATGACTGGTTACATAGAGCCCTCACCTCTGTTCCGGTAGCGCATAGATAGTAGGTGCACACGCTTGAGTGACACCTAAACAAGAACGCCAGAACAAGAACGAGGCAAAAACCGTGCGTACGTACACCCCGAAGCCCGGCGATATCAACCGCCAGTGGCACGTCATTGACGCCACAGACGTTGTCCTTGGTCGTCTCGCGAGCCAGACCGCAATCCTGCTGCGCGGCAAGCACAAGGCCACCTTTGCATCCCACATGGACATGGGCGACTTCGTCATCATCATCAACGCTGAAAAAGTTGCCCTTACCGGCGCCAAGCTCGAACAGAAGCGTGCCTACCGCCACTCCGGTTTCCCGGGTGGTCTGAAGTCCGTCACCTATGCAGAGCTGCTGGAGAAGAACCCGGTCCGCGCTGTGGAGAAGGCAATCAAGGGCATGCTCCCCAAGAACTCGCTCGCTGCGCAGCAGCTGGGCAAGCTGAAGGTGTACCGCGGTGCCGAGCACCCGCACGCCGCCCAGCAGCCCAAGACTTTCGAGATCACCCAGGTCGCCCAGTAGTCCTGGCCACCACAGACTAAGAATCACTCAAGGAGAACCGTGGCTCAGAACACTGAAGAGCTGAATGAACCAGCCGAGGAGCTCACCAGCTACACCTCGGAATCCGCGCCCGCCTCGGACGTCCCGGTCAAGGAGCGCCCCGCGCTGACTGTCGGCGGCGCTGCTGTAGGTCGTCGCAAGGAAGCCGTTGCACGCGTCCGCATCACGCCCGGAACCGGCAAGTGGATTGTCAACGGTCGCGAACTGGCTGACTACTTCCCGAACAAGCTGCACCAGCAGGAAGTCAACGATCCGTTCAAGCTCCTCGAGCTCGACGGCGCGTACGACGTCATTGCCCGCATCCACGGCGGTGGCCCTTCCGGCCAGGCCGGTGCGCTGCGTCTCGGTGTTGCACGCACGCTGAACGAGATCGACCGCGAGAACAACCGCCCCGCCCTCAAGAAGGCAGGCTTCCTGACTCGTGACGCCCGCGTCATCGAGCGCAAGAAGGCCGGTCTCAAGAAGGCCCGCAAGGCGCCCCAGTACTCCAAGCGCTGATCCTCGCATCCGCGTTTCGATGCCCGTCCGGGCCTTCCGGGCGGGCATCGTGCTTTAACCTGTTGGAGGCCCACCTGAGCGGTCTCGAGTTCCTCACTTAGGATGATCAACGATGAGCAAGTTATTCGGCACCGATGGCGTACGGGGTCTGGCCAACGGCCTGATCACCGCCGAACTGTCCCTGCAGCTGGCGCAGGCCGCCGCCGTCGTCCTCGGACACAACGCGGTCGACGGCGGACGCCGTCCCACCGCGGTCATCGCCCGCGATCCCCGCATCAGCGGTGAGTTCATCGCGGCTGCCGTCGAAGCAGGCCTCGCCAGCTCCGGTGTGGACGTCTACGACGCCGGTGTCCTCCCCACCCCGGCCGCCGCCTTCCTCGTCGCGGACCTCGATGCCGACTTCGGTGTCATGATCTCCGCCTCGCACAACCCCGCCCCGGACAACGGCATCAAGTTCCTGGCCCGCGGGGGCAAGAAGCTCAGCGACGCCCTGGAGGATGCCATCGAGGCGGAGATGGCCAGCGAGAGCCGGCGCCCCGTCGCCGGCGACGTGGGACGCATCCAGCGCTTCGCCGACGCCGAGGACCGCTATGTGGTCCATCTGCTGCAGACCCTCCCGCACCGGCTCGACGGCCTCACCGTGGTGCTCGACTGCGCGCACGGTGCGGCCAGCGGCTGTTCGCCCGAGGTCTTCCGGAACGCGGGTGCAGAGATCGTCGTCATCGGCGCGGATCCGGACGGCGTGAACATCAACGACGGCTACGGCTCCACCCACCTCGAGAAGCTGCAGGCCGCCGTGCTGGAGTACGGTGCGGATCTCGGCATCGCCCATGACGGCGACGCCGATCGCTGCCTCGCCGTGGACCACGAGGGGACCGTCGTGGACGGCGACGAGATCATGGCCGTCATGGCGGTGGCCATGAAGGACGCCGGCAAGCTCCGCGACGACACGCTCGTCGCCACGGTCATGAGCAACCTGGGCCTGAAGATCGCCCTCCGCGCGGCGGGGATCACGCTGAAGGAGACGGGTGTGGGTGACCGCTACGTGCTCGAGGGCATGCGCGACGGCGGCTACAGCCTCGGCGGCGAGCAGTCCGGCCACGTCATCTTCGCCGAGTACGCGACGACCGGCGACGGTGTCCTCACGGGCCTGCAGCTGGCGGCGCGGATGGCCGGCACGGGCAAGACGCTCAAGGAACTCGTGGCCGTCATGACGAAGCTGCCGCAGGTCCTCATCAACGTCAGGGACGTCGACCGCACTGCCGCCAACTCCGACGAGGGCGTCCAGGCCGCCGTGCGCGAGGCCGAAGCACTCCTCGGGGAGACGGGGCGCGTGCTGCTGCGCCCCTCCGGCACGGAGCCCGTGGTGCGCGTCATGGTCGAGGCCGCGGACACCGGGACCGCGCAGCGTATCGCCGAGGACCTCGCCGCGACCGTGCAGGAGCGTCTCTCCCTCGAGCCCGTCGCCTAGGCGGGACCTCGGCTCATGGCCGCACGGGCCGGGGTGTGATGCGCGACGTTCCCGCGCTGTGCAGTTGTCCGGGCGAGCGAGATCGCGAACGGCGTGACGCGTGAGCACCCACCGGGCGATGTGGTGTGCTGCTCCCTGCACAGGAGACAGCGCCCGGCGTCGACGGCGGTCTCGTCGAGTAGGCCGG
>JASLAA010000155.1 GCA_030147325.1 Arthrobacter sp.
CCAATTGGCTAGTCAGGATTGGGTCGACAAGGATTTCTACAAGATCCTGGGTGTCTCCAAGGACGCGTCCGACGTCGACATCAAGAAGGCGTACCGGAAGCTCGCACGCAAGTACCACCCCGACCAGAACCAGGGTGACACCGCCAGCGAGAAGACGTTCAAGGATGTGTCGGAGGCATACTCCGTGCTGTCGGACGCCGAGCAACGCCAGCAGTACGACGCCATCCGGGCCATGGGTGGCGGGGCGAGGTTCTCCGCCGGCGGAGCGGGTGCCGGCGCCGGCGGCAACGCCGGATTCGAGGACGTCTTCGGCAACCTCTTCGGGCAGGGCACGGGCACGCGCCAGCGCACGGGTTTCTCGAACAGCAACCTCCCTCCCGAGTTCGCCGATCTGTTCGGCGGGGGAATGGGGGGCGGGGGATTCCCCGGAGGCTTCCAGTCCGCCCGTCAGCAGAAGGGCGCCGACCGGACGGCCACGACCTCCATCTCCTTCGGCGGGGCCATCAACGGCACCACGATCGGCCTGCGCGAGCCATCGGGCGAGCAGATCGACGTCCGGGTCCCCGCAGGGATCCGTGACGGCCAGAAGGTGCGGGTGAAGGGCAAGGGACAAGCAGGCCAGGCGGGCCCCGGCGATCTCATGGTGACCGTCCACGTGAAGGACCACCCCCTGTTCAAGCGCGACGGCGACAACATCCGCGTGCACGTGCCCGTCAGCTTCCCGGAAGCCGCCCTCGGCGCGCAGATCGAGGTCCCGACCCTCACCGGCGAGATGGTCAAGATGCGCATCCCCGCGGGGACGCCGTCGGGCCGCACCCTCCGGCTCAAGGGCCGGGGCGTGACGACGTCGAAGACGACGGGCGACCTGCTGGTGACGGTCGACGTCGTCGTCCCGCAGAACCTGTCCAAGGAAGCGGAAGCTGCCGTCGAGGCGTTCCGTGACGCGACGAAGGATGCCGATCCCCGCGAGGGACTGGCAGCCAGGGCGCGGTTGTAACCCGTACAGTCGAGCAATCATCGGGAGCACCGGTGACGGAAGGAGACCAGCTGTGGACTACACGATGCCCATCTATGTCATCTCCGTGGCCGCCGAACTCGCCGACATGCATCCCCAGACGCTGCGGCAGTACGACCGCCTGGGGCTCGTGACGCCGAGCCGCGCTCCAGGGCGCGCACGGCGTTACTCGCAGAAGGACGTCAGCACGCTGCGCGAGATCCAGCGGCTGTCCCAGGAGGGAGTGTCGCTGGAGGGTATCCGGCGCATCCTCGAGCTCGAGAACCAGGTCTCGGCGCTGCAGGGGCGCATCACGGAGTTGTCCGCCGAGCTCGCCTCCCGCCGCGTCCTGTCCGAGTCGAGCCGCGTCTTCGCGGCCGGGCTGGCGGGCGACGTCGTGACCCTGGCCCGGGGTCAGCGACCCCGCCCGCGCAGCCAGGCGCTCGTGGTCTGGCGTCCCGACACGATGCGGGCCGCCAACTAGCGACCCGCCTCATCGGCGCGCGCGTGCCTCGGCGCGTCTCGTCCGCTCACCCCGCCGGGCGGGAGCAGCGCGGGAGCCCGCCTGGCCAACCCACCGGGACCCTGCCGGGCCTACCGCCGGGAGCCTAGGTGGTGCTCGTCAGCAGCCAGACGCAGGAATCCGGAGCAAGGAAACCGTCAGCGATCGCGTTCCGGCCACTTGCCACGATGACGCGGCCCTCGGGCAGGGGTGCTGCGAACTCGCCCATGTTGATGACGACGAGGACGTCACCGTTCAGGAACGCCGCGACGTCGCCCTGCTCGAACTCCCGTGACCAGCTGAGCGAACCTGCTCCGAGCCTCAGATCGCGCCGGAGCTGCAGAGCCGTGCGGTAGAGCGAGAGCGTCGACTCAGGATCGGCGGACTGGACGTCCCGTGAGTAGTCCGCCCAGACCTCGGGCTGCGGAAGCCAGGGAGCGGCGGAACCGGTCTCGCCGCCGAAACCGTGGAACGGCGCGTCCGCCCGCCAGGGGAGGGGGACCCGGCAGCCGTCGCGGCCCAGCCGCTCCCCGCCCGTCCTGACGAACGTCGGGTCCTGCCGGGCGTCGTCGGGCATCGCCGTGGAATCGGGCAGGCCGAGCTCCTCCCCCTGATAGAGGTAGATGCCACCGGGCAGGGCGAACATCGCGAGGGAGGCGGCACGAGCGCGGGCGAGGCCGATGCCCACGTCCGGCTGGATGTCGTACCGGCCGATCCCGTCGCCGCCGCGGGGAGCGCCGTCCGTGAGGCCGAAGCGGCTCGAGTGTCGGACGACGTCGTGATTGCTGAGGACCCAGGTGGTCGGAGCAGCGACGGTGTCGAAGGCGGTCAGTGAGGACGAGACGACGTCCCGCAGGCCATGGGCGCTCCAGGGGTGGTGGAGGTAGGCGAAGTTGAAGGCCTGGTGCATCTCGTCCGCCCGGACCCAGTCGGTGAGCCGCGGCAGCGGGTCGATCGAGGCCTCGGCGCAGAGGATCCGCTCGCCGTCGTACTCGGAGAGGATGCTGCGCCACCGCCGGTAGATCGCATGGACCTCGCCCTGGCCGAACATGGGCGCCTCGCTCCCGGGAAAACCCTCGGACGAGCATCCGTCAGCGCGTCCGCCCCAGTCGGGCAGGCCCTCCGCCTTGACGAGGGCGTGAGCCACGTCGACACGGAAGCCGCCGACTCCGCGGTCGAGCCAGAAACGGAGGACGCGCTCGAACTCGTCGCGCACCGCCGGGTTGTCCCAGTTGAAGTCGGGCTGGGAGGAATCGAAGAGATGCAGGTACCACTGCCCGGGCGCACCCTCGGCGTCGACCGTCCGCGTCCAGGCGGGGCCGCCGAAGTGCGACTGCCAGTTGTTGGGCGGCTCGGTTCCGTCGGTGCCGCGACCGTCTCGGAAGATGAACATCGCGCGCTCCGCCGAGCCTGCCGGCGCTGCCAGTGCGGCCCGGAACAGGGTGTGCTCGTCGGAACAATGGTTGGGTACGAGGTCCACGATGACGCGGATGCCCAGTCCGTCGGCGCGCGCGACGAGTGCGTCGAAATCGGTCAGCGTCCCGAACAGCGGGTCCACGTCGCAGTAGTCGGCGATGTCGTACCCTCCGTCGCGCTGGGGCGAGGTGTAGAACGGCGAAAGCCAGACGGCGTCGATGCTGAGCTCGGACAGGTGCCCCAACTCGGCGGTGACGCCGGGCAGGTCGCCCACGCCGTCGCCGTCGGAGTCACGGAAGGAGCGCGGGTACACCTGGTAGATGACGGATGAGCGCCACCACTGGTCGTCCTCCGACGCCGTGTGCAGGGGTGCGTGGAAAGCGGCGTGCCCCGGCAGGCGCTCGCTGTTCAGGAGGGGTGCGATCTCAGACATGCGGATCATCCTAGACCTGGGACTCCTGGAGTCCGTCAGCGCTTACAGGGGTTTCTGCGTCGATCCTGAGCCACTCCTGCGTCTGCCTGAACAGTCCTGCCGCTCAGCAGGGGAACCGCACTGTTTGCAGGGGAATCCGCGCCGCCCTCCGTCCGGACGCACGCCCGCGCGGACCGGGGTGGAATTTGTCAGGGCGCAGGGGCAGACTGGAGAGATGGGAGTTCACTCTGGACCGTGCCGTGTTTGAGGTCTTCGTCGAGGCCCTTGCCGTCGGCGCCGGTGTCCTTGCTGCGCTGGGAGCCGGTA
>JASLAA010000215.1 GCA_030147325.1 Arthrobacter sp.
AGGTCACCCAGGTCATCACGCCGGAACTCGAGTGGGGTGCCGTGCGTATTGTCACGACGCCTGGTGCCTCCTTCACCGTCAAGGGCAGCGGATACGAGCCAGGGCAGCGCATCAGCATCGGTCTCGGAGTGGCACAGACCGACTCCTTTATCTTCGAAGACGAGTCAGGCCACGCCGATGCGGCCGGCAACTACGCCTTCACCATCACCCTCGCTGCCGACCTCGCGCCGAACACCTACGCGGTGGTGACATCGACGCCGGATGGGAAGGAGCAAGGGCCGGAAGTGTGGAACGAAAGGCACTGGGGCATAGTCGAGGTCATCGCGCCGTAGCGAGGTTGCACGGGCGCTGTCATCGGCACATCTGCCCGTCGCCGCACACTGATCCCATAAGGCCGGACCGGACTCCTGGCCGCCGGCGGAGAGGGATCACCACGTCGGACGGATACGAGAGCCAAGTCGACGGACGCGTGCATCTGGCTGTCCATGCCCACCGTCCGCCGCTGCATGGAAGCCGAACTCCGAACACGCCTAGCGGCCAGGCATCCGGCGCGCGTGCTTCAGGCAGCCTGAGGCCTCACATCCGGAAGGACGGCTCGCTGCGGTTCCAATACATGAACGGGCCGTCATGACCGTTGTGCCGACGTCGGCGAATCCGACGGACACGCGTGCCGATACCGCCCATGGACGATCCGTGGGCGCGCGATCAGGAGTGGTGTGCGGCGAGATACTCGTTCAGCGCTGCCTCGGGTACGCGGAACGAGCGGCCAAAACGTACGCTCGGCAGAGCCCCCGAGTTCACCAGGCGGTACACCGTCATCTTCGAGACCCTCAGCTGGTCTGCCACTTCTGCCACGGTCACTACCGGGCCAATTGCGCTGTTCATGTCTTTGCTCCCTTTCGTCCCAGATTCCCCACAATCCACTCTGGTCCCTCTTGTCGCAGCGCTCTAGAGTGGCGACTACTCGAATCCACCAGGAAGCAAACGAGTAGTGAGGTGGCCCACAGATAAGGGTCGAACGAGTACGGGGCCTGAGCGGACCGCACACAGCACCCAGGCTGATCGTGCTGGACGCGGGTCAGAACACAGGCGGGGAGCCGTATTGCGGAGTCCTGCCGGCGTTACCGCCGGGTACGGCGCCGTGAGTAGCGGTTCACGAGGTCGTTGAGCGCCAGCGTCGCGATGATGATCGATACCGCAACAGCAGCCAGACCGACGTAGAGCCCTGTCAGCATCGCCATGGGCGAACTGGCGTCGGACAGGAAGCCGAGGCCGCCTACTGGTCCGACGATCCAGAATGCTGCCACGCCGAGCAGCGCGATCATCGACGGCAGAGCCGCCCGGTTGTCCTTGAGCCACTGCGTCGGCCTTGCCTGTTCGATCCCCAAGAGCGCCATGCTCCATATTGTCCGGCCGGAAACTCAGGAGGAGGCTGACGACACGTCTCGACTGGGTCACAGTTGCACAGCGAACGGCTGTTCAGCACTGTTCCGCACGTCCCGTCGGGGCCGGCCACGCTTCCGGCCAGGGAAGCCTGCCGCTCTTCCGGCCAGGGAAGCCTGCCGCTGACCGGGGCAAGATAGCCGCCAGCACGGAGAACCCGTGCTGGCGGCCGCCCCGCACGCACTCGCGCCGGCTGCTTGACGAATTAGTGCATACCACCAGTAAGCGTCCTGCGACCACCATTCGCCTAAAGCCCGAACCGGGTGGTTGCAGCCCACCTACTGGAGCTCAACCGTGCAACGCGCGCGGGGCCGGAGGGAACACCACCGTCGACCGCACTCTCGGTAGGCTGGAGAGGCAACCGCTACCCAGGAGGACACCGTGGGCATGACCGCCGAAGATGAAGTCGTCAGGATCTGTCAGGAACTGATCCGCATCGATACCTCGAACTTCGGGGACAACGTGGGCCCGGGTGAACGGAAGGCCGCTGAGTACACCGCAGGGCTGATCGAGGAGGTGGGGCTCTCCACCCAACTGTTCGAGGCCGCGCCCGGTCGGACGTCCGTCGTCGCCCGCATGGAGGGCAGCGACCCGTCGCTGCCGGCCCTGGTCGTGCACGGCCACCTCGACGTCGTGCCGGCACAGAAGGAGGACTGGTCGGTCGATCCGTTCGGCGGGGAGGAGAAGGACGGCCTGATCTGGGGTCGCGGCGCCGTGGACATGAAGGACATGGACGCCATGATCCTGTCCGTCCTGCGGTCCATGCAGCGTGACGGCGTGAAGCCGCAGCGCGATCTGATCTTCGGATTCTTCGCCGATGAGGAAGCGGGCGGTTCCTACGGCGCCTCCTGGCTGGTCGACAACAAGCCCGACGTCTTCGCGGGCGCCACCGAGGCGATCTCCGAGGTGGGCGGCTTCTCCGCCACCATCGGCGGACAGCGCACGTACCTCCTGCAGACTGCGGAGAAGGGCATCTCCTGGCTCCGGCTGGTGGCCCACGGACGGGCGGGCCACGGATCGCAGATCAACACCGACAACGCCGTGACCGCCCTCGCCCGCGCCGTCACCAGAATCGGCGACCACCAGTGGCCGATCGAACTCACCCCCACCACGCGCAGGTTCCTGGACGGCGTCACCGAGCTCACCGGCGTCGAGTTCGACGCCGACAATCCGGACATCCTGCTGAAGGAACTGGGCACCGTCGCACGGTTCGTGGGCGCGACCCTGCAGAACACCGCGAACCCGACCGTCCTGAAGGGCGGCTACAAGCACAACGTCATACCGGGGACCGCCGAGGCGCTCATCGACGTACGCACGCTCCCTGGCCAGCAGGATCAGGTCCTGGAGATCATCCGCGGACTGGCGGGGGAGGGTGTGGACGTCAGCTACGAGCACAAGGACACCTCCCTCGAGGTGCCCTTCGCCGGGAACCTGGTCGACTCCATGATCGATGCACTGCATGCCGAGGACCCGGGCGCCAAGGTCCTGCCGTACACGCTCTCCGGCGGAACGGACAACAAGTCGCTGAGCCGCCTCGGCATCACCGGATACGGGTTTGCGCCGCTTCAGCTACCCGACGAACTCGACTTCACCGGCATGTTCCACGGTGTCGACGAACGGGTTCCCACGGACTCGCTCCGCTTCGGGGCAAGGGTCCTCTCCCGCCTGTTGAGCACCTACTGAGCGGGACGGGCCCAGCATGACGGCGTTCCGCGACGCGGGGCAGGACCCCCTGCGGCAGGAGATGCTCGAGCGCTTCAGGGGACGCGCCGCGGCCTACGACGCAGCCAACGCCTTCTTCTCGGAGGACTTCGAGGACCTCCGGACGTCCGGCTACCTCCGCATCCTGGTCGACATCCCGCCCGGCACCCCCGGCGGGATGAGCAGAGCCACCGAAGCGCAGAGACGCCTCGCGGCCGCCGCGCCGGCGACCGCCCTCGGAGTCAACATGCACCTGGTGTGGACGGCGGTCGCGGGCCTCCTCGCCGATCGCGGCGACTCGTCCCTGACATTCGTCCAGGACGAGGCCGCTGCCGGCGAGGTGTTCGCCTTCGGCGTCTCGGAACCCGGTAACGACGCCGTGCTGTTCGACTCGCTGACACGCGTGGAGCGACTGGCCGACGGCGGCTTCAGCTACACCGGCACGAAGGTCTTCACGAGTCTCTCGCCGGTGTGGACCAGGCTCGGCATTTTCGGGAAGCTCGAGGATCCGCAGGGTGATGCCGCCATCCTGCACGCTTTCGTCCCGCGCGGCACCCCAGGGGTCGGGATCCGGGAGGACTGGGATCCGCTGGGCATGCGTGCCACCCGTTCCAACACGACCACCCTCACCGATGTGCGCGTCCCACCGGAGGCGGTCTTCCGACGCCTGCCGGTGGGCCCCACCGCGGATCTGCTGGTGTTCGGGATCTTCGCGGCCTTCGAGAGCCTCATCGCGTCCGTCTACCTCGGGATAGCGGACAGGGCACTGGAGCTGGCGGCGCAGGCACTCAAGGATCGTCGCAGCCACACCGCGGGACGAGCGCTGGCGGAAGACCCGGTGATGCGGAACCTCCTGGCCGGAGTTGCGATGCAGCGGACGGGCGCCGAGGCAGAACTCCGGGGAGTGACCCAGGACCTCGACGCCGGTGGCGGGCCCGCGGCGGAATGGTTCGCCCGCCTGGTCACGCTGAAGACCCACGCTGTGGCGGCGGCCGTCGCGGCCACGTCGGCGGCGGTGCACGTCGGGGGAGGGTCGGGCTTCTCGGCGAATTCGGAGATCACCCGGCTTCACCGTGATGCCCTCGCGGGACAGTTCCATCCGTCCACGGAGGAATCCGCGCGAGCCACGGTGGCCACCGCCCTGCTCGGCCCGATGCCCACCTGACGCGCCGGGACCCTCCGATGCCTACCTGACCTCGCCGGGAGGCGGAGGCTACGCCGTCCGTTCGACCCGGAGGACCTTCCGTCTCAGCCAGTAGCGCCTGCTGCCGCTGATGTAGATGCAGCTGCGCTCCAGTTCCCACTTACCGTATTCGGCGTGCTCGGTCACGAGCTTCCTCGCCGCAGGCAGCGGCTCGCCCGGGCTGACGGTGAGGACCAGGTACTCGTACTGCCGTCCGTAATCCCGTTCCCGGACGGTGGTCGCGTTCAGAAAATGTTCTCGCATATCCCTCCAATTCCGACAACTTTACCGATAACGTCTAGGCCATGAGCATAGATCCGCGTGTCGCGCTCCAGTCCCTCGTGACGGCCCTCGAAGAGCATCTCGCTGCCTCGGCGTCGCGACGGCGGGAGGACGATCCGGCGGTCGAGGCGGCCTACCTGGGCATCGCCGATGCTTTCGAGGTCTATGAGGAAGCCCTCTACGACGCCTTCGGGGAAGTCACCCCCCTCGAGATCTACGAAGAGGACGACGACGCCGACGACAGTGACGCTCCGTACGCCTCCGAGCTGGTCGAGGCCGAGGGAGAACCCTGATACCTGCCCGTCCCGCGGGTCGGGCAGGGACGTGGTGCGGCCGGGTCCCGCGGACGGATCAGGGTGCCAGCGCCGATACCTCGTCGAGGACCTCCGCGATGGGTTCGGCCACCGGCGCATCGCCTGCCTGGAGGATCTCCTTGAGCTGATGCGGAGTCCTCGCGCCGATGACGGCCGCAGCGACACCCGGGCGATGCAACAGCCACCGCAGGGCCAGTTCGTGGGGCTGGAGGTCGAGTCCCCTCGAGGCGGTGCAGAGCGCCTCGGTCACCCGCTGCGGCTTACCCGAGAGGTACGGCTCCACGTAGGGAGCCCAGACGTCGGACGCGCCGCGTGATTCCGAGGGGATCCTGCCTCGGTACTTGCCCGTGAGAACGCCCCTGCCGAGGGAACCCCAGGCGAGCACTGCTCCGCCGGCTGCCTCGGCGGCGGGCAGCACGTCGCGCTCGGCGCCCCGGTTGATGAGGGAGTACTCGACGTCGTTGACGATCAGCGGGAACGACGCCGTGGCCGCCGCCCGCGCGAATTCCCACCCGGTGTAGTTGGAGACACCGACGTAGCGGGCACGGCCGGAGAGATAGGCCGACTCGAGCGCGCTGAGCGTCTCGTGCAGGGGGACCGCGGGGTCGGGGGACGGCGCGAGCCAGATATCGACGTGATCAGTACCGAGCAACGTCAGGGACGCGTCGAGTGAATCGAGCAGGCCGCGGCGGGAGCCGTCGAGTCGCCGGCTGCCGGCGCGGGTGGTGCCGCCCTGCACCACGAGCACCAGTTCGGAGCGCGCCACGGTGTCACCGATGAAGGCACCCAGCATCGCTTCCGCCTGTCCCTCGCCGTACCGGGCTGCGGTCTCGACGAGCGTGCCGCCCGCTTCGGCGAACAGGCGGAGCTGCTCCCGTGCGGCCTCCTCATTGACCTCCTGGCCCCAGTTCATGGTCCCCAGGCCCAGCGCGGACACCGTCAGACCGCTCGTTCCCACGTTTCGCCGTTGCATAGAGCCAAGCCTAGAGCCTGACCCCAGCCGCATGGCTTAGGGTCGTAAGCGTGAATTGGATAGAAGCCATCATCCTGGGGTTCGTGCAAGGCCTCACCGAATTCCTACCCATTTCATCGAGCGCACACCTGCGCATCGTGGGTGAGTTGCTACCGAACGCACAGGACCCGGGTGCGGCCTTCACCGCCATCACGCAACTGGGAACCGAGACCGCCGTCGTCGTGTTCTTCTGGCGGGACATCGTCCGCATCGTGAAGGCCTGGATCGGCGCCCTCCGGGGCAGAGTGCCCCGTCATCACCCGGATGTGCGGATGGGCTGGCTGGTGATCATCGGCTCCGTCCCGATCGTCGTGCTCGGGCTCCTGTTCCAGGACCAGATCGAGAGCACCTTCCGAAGCATGTGGATCGTGGCAACCATGCTGATCGTCTTCGGGCTCATCCTGGCCGTCGCGGACCACGTGGGCAAGCAGACACGGGACCTCCAGAGCCTGACCTACCGACACGGCATCCTGTACGGGTTCGCCCAGGCCCTGGCGCTGATCCCGGGCGTGTCGCGCTCGGGTGGCACCATCACCGCCGGGCTGCTCATGGGCTACACCCGCGAAGCGGCGGCTCGGTACTCGTTCCTGCTCGCGATTCCCGCAGTGTTCGGTAGCGGCCTGTTCCAACTCGTCAAGAGTTATGGGGAGCCCGGGCCCTACGCGCTGCCCGAGACAGCGCTGGCGACCGTGGTGGCTTTCGTCGTCGGGTTCGCGATCATCGGCTGGTTCCTCAAATTCGTCACCACCCGCGGCTACGGGCTCTTCGTCTGGTACCGCATCCTGCTGGGCCTCGCGCTCTACGCGTTGCTCGGTTTCGGCGTCATCAGCGCCTGACGCCTGCCCGTAAGGTAGAAGGCGTGATTGCGTGGAACTCGACTCCTGTCCCCGACCTCGACGGCACCCAGGCGGGTATCGACGTCTTCGACACCGCGACCCGCGAGCTGGCGCACCTCGCCCCGGCTCCCGAGCGGAGCCTCTACGTCTGCGGCATCACGCCCTACGACGCGACCCATCTGGGCCACGCGTCCACCTACGTCGCGTTCGACCTCCTCAACCGCACGTGGCGGGACGCAGGATCGGCCGTCTCCTACGTGCAGAACGTCACCGACGTCGACGATCCGCTGCTCGAACGTGCCACGGCCACCGGGGTGGACTGGCGTGACCTCGCCGCCGAACAGATCGCTCTTTTCCGTGAGGACATGGAAGCGCTCAACGTCCTGCCGCCGGATCAGTACGTCGGAGCCGTCGAGGCGATCGATTGGATCGTGCCGGTGGTCGAGGACCTGCTGGAGCGCGGACTGGCCTACGCCGTGCCCGGACAGGGCGGCGAGCCCGACGGCGATGTCTACTTCTCCCTCGACGCTGCCGCCACCCTCGGCGCGGACGACCCCGCGCGCTGGTTCCTCGGCCAGGTGTCACATCTCGACGACGTGATGATGATCGAGCTCTCGGCCGAGCGCGGCGGGGACCCCCTGCGCCCGCACAAGCGCAACGCACTCGATCCACTGCTCTGGCGGGCGGCCCGCACCGGGGAGCCGCACTGGCCGGGTGGTTCGATGGGTGCGGGCCGGCCGGGCTGGCACATCGAATGCGCCGTGATCGCGCAACGCTTCCTGCCGGCACCGTTCACGGTGCAGGGCGGTGGCTCGGACCTCGTCTTCCCGCACCACGAGATGAGCGCATCCCACGCCTGGGCCGCGAGCGGTACGCCGCTGGCGCAGCACTACGCCCACGCAGGCATGGTCGGGTACGACGGCGGGAAGATGAGCAAGTCCCGGGGCAACCTGGTACTGGTCTCGCGCCTGCGCCGATCCGGCGTCGACCCGGCGGCGATCCGCCTCGCCATCCTCGCCCACCACTACCGTTCGGACTGGTCCTGGACCGATGCGGTGCTGCAGCAGGGAGTCGCGCGCCTGGCCGCCTGGCGGGAGGCCTCCGGCAGTGCCACGGCTGCAGATGTCGCTGCCGTCCGGGAAAAGATCCGCGGACACCTCGCCAACGACCTGGACGCTCCCTCCGCCCTGGCCGAAGTTGATGCCTGGGCTGCGGGCCTGGACCCCGCCGCGGGTGAGGCGTCGGCTCAACGGTCGCTGGCCGACGTCCTCGACGCGCTGCTCGGTATCCGGCTCTAGCGGCTGTCCGCTGCGCGTGTCCCCGAGAGGGGCGTGGGCACGAGGAGCGTCGGTGGGGTCTACTGCTCCCGGCGGCGCTTCTTGAGATAGCGCTCGAACTCGCGGGCGATCGATTCGCCGCTCGCCTCGGGAAGGTCGACCGTGTCCTTCGCCTCCTCGAGCTGACGGACATAGGCGGCCACCTCGGGGTCCTCCGTCGCGAGTTCGTCGACGCCACGCTCCCAGGCCTCCGACTCCTCGGTCAGCACATGGGTGTCCACCGCGACCTGCAGGATCTCCTCGAGCTTGTTCAGCAGGGCCAACTGGGCCTTCGGTGATGGGGACTGGCCCACATAGTGCGGAACCGCGGCCCAGAGCGACATCGTGGGGATGTCAGCGAGCAGGCCCATCTCGGCAAGCACGCCGACGATGCCGATCGGCCCCTCGTAGGTCGACGGTTCGACGTCGAGGCTCTCCCGGACCAGGTCGTCGTCGGAGGTGACCGTCACGGGAATGGGCCTGGAGTGGGGGACATCCGCCAGCAGGGCGCCGACCAGGACGATGCAGTCGACGTTGAGTTCCTTCGCCAGCGCGACCAGCTCGGCGGTGTAGGCACGCCACTTGTAGGAGGGCTCCACCCCGTTCACAAGAATGAGGTCGACGTTCGACTCCGGTACCACGGCCTTGCTGATCCGCGTGTTCGGCCACTTGATCCGTCGCTGACCGGCGGCGTTGCGCTTGATCATGGGGCGGGTGAACTGGAAGTCGTAGAACTCGTCGGCGTCGATGGTCGAGATCCGCTCGCTGCCGAAGAAGCGTCCCATGTACTTCAACGCGTCACTGGCCGCCTCCCCGGCGTCGTTCCAGCCCTCGAAAGCCGCCAGCATGATCGTGATACGACGCTCGGGCTCGGCCGCGTCCTGGAAGAGGTCCTGCACGCCTGTCGGCTGATTGTCTTCGAAGCTGTCCACGTTCTCACCCTAAGCCCCGCTGTGCGGCCATGTCAGGCGGGCTTCCGCCGCTACGCGCAGAGCTTAGGTGCAGGTCCGGCAGGGGGGTCACCGTAGACTTGGCAGCATGGCACATGACCCCACCGGCAACCTCCAGACCGTCCCGAACACGGCCACGCCTGCCGAGGAGAGCGCCCCGGACGGGGACCTCAGCGGCCTTCAGGGCGTGCTCTGGGACATGGACGGGACGATCGTGGACACCGAGCCGTACTGGATCCGGGCGGAGAAGGAACTGGTGGAGCTCCACGGGGGGACGTGGACCACGGAGCAGGCGACGAACCTCGTGGGTCAGGCGCTGGAATACTCGGCGGGGCAGCTGCAGAAGGCAGGTGTCCGCCTGGGGATCCGCGACATCATCGACCACCTGACCGAGCGGGTGGCGGCCGACGTGCGCTCCGCGGTGCCGTGGCGTCCGGGAGCACGGGAACTCCTGGCAGCCCTCCGTGCGAGCGGTATCCCCTGCGCGATGGTCACGATGTCCGAGAACCTCCTCGCGAGCGCCGTCGCGACCCAATTGCCCGAGGGCACGTTCTCACACCTGGTCACCGGAGACCGGGTGAGCGCCGGGAAGCCGGACCCCGAGGCCTACCAGCTCGGCTTCGACCTCCTCGCCGCGGACCATCCCGGGCTCAGCAAGGGCCGCGTGGTGGCAGTGGAGGACTCGCTTCCGGGCGTCACCTCAGCCCTCGCCGCGGGCCTCGTGACCCTCGCGGTTCCCCACTTCGTGCCGCTCCCACCCGACGACCGCCGCACCGACTGGAGTACCCTCGAGGGCCGCACTCCCGCCGACCTCGCCGCTCTGCTGCCCCCTGTCCTGCCAGGACAGGGCAGCGCGTCCGAGGACGTGCACGCGAGCCGATGAGCGACCAGCAGAAAGCCGGCCGTCCCGACGTCAGTCCAGGGCTCTCGCTCGGTCGCATCGCGGGGATACCCGTCGTCCTCGCGTGGTCCTGGTTCGTCATCACGGTGTTCATCGTGCTGGTGTTCGGCCCGCGCGTCTCCGGTGCCTTCCCGGGCATCGGCACCGTCGCGTACCTCGTGGCACTCGGCTATGCGCTGCTGCTGGCCGCATCGGTCCTGGCCCATGAGCTCGCCCACGCCCTGACCGCCCGGGCCTTCGGCTGGCCGACCACGCGGATCGTCCTGAACCTCTGGGGCGGCCACACCCAGTTCGCGAGTTTCAATGCCTCGCCCGGGAGGTCGCTCGCCGTGGCCCTCGCCGGACCGGCCGCGAACTTCGTGCTGGCGGGGCTGGGGTGGACGCTCCTGCAGGCCATGGCGCCCGGGTCCGTCGCCTACCTCCTGGTCACGATCCTGGTCTGGGCCAACGTCCTCGTCGCGGTGTTCAACGTGCTGCCGGTGGCCTTCCAGACGGCGCTCTCCACGAGGCGGCCGCCGTCCAGGGGAAGACCCGGCAGCACGTTGAACACCGCGACGAGGACGTTGGCCCAGACCAGGATCGTGACCAGGAGGTAGGCGACGGACCCGGGCGCCATGGCCTGCAGGAGCGTCCACCCCAGCCCCGCCAGCACGAAGTTCGCGGCCGG
>JASLAA010000276.1 GCA_030147325.1 Arthrobacter sp.
GGGGCCGGAGCGTCGGACGACTGCTTCGCAGGGGCATCCGCCCCCGCCGACGACGAACCGGCGTCCACGCTGGTCTTGGTGTCACGCGAGTCGTTGCGATAGAAGCCGGATCCCTTGAAGACCACTCCGACGCTGTTGAACTTCTTCCGGAGCGTTCCACCGCATTCGGGGCAGACCGTCAGGGAATCGTCCGAGAACGCCTGCTGGATGTCGAAGGCGTGGCCGCAGTCCTTGCAGGCGTAGGCGTACATGGGCATGGAAATCCTCCTGGACGAACTTCGTGGTCCCCGCCGGCCGCTCGTGGAACTGCTGGCACTCTCCGGGGTCGAGTGCCAGTCTACACCGCGCCGTGGAGACTGCCGAAGGCCGACAGCCCGTCCGCGGTGAACACGCCGTCGAGCCTCTGGTCATGCGGCTCCGAGGGGATGGACCCCACCGGCAGGACTTCCGAGCGGTAGACGACCCCCATCCGGGGGACGGCACCGGGAGCGTCGCCGGGATACCGCGCGAGGAAGCGATCGTAATAGCCGCCCCCCTGGCCGACGCGGTGGCCCGAGCCGTCGACGGCGAGTGCGGGCACGAGGATGAGCCGAACATCCGACACCTCCTCGAACGAGAGCCGGGGTCCCGTGGGCTCGTCCACCGGCGCGCGCACGGACCGCTCCAGCAGGATGCCGGGACGCCAGACGGCCCAGGTCAGCTGGTAGGCGCGTTCGCAGATGGGCACCACGATGCCGTAGCCGAGGCGGTGCAGTTCCGTGAGCAGCGGTACGGTATCCGGTTCGGGGTCGACCCCGAGGTAGCACGCGATCGTAGGTCCCGGGGCGGGGCCGGACGGGTGGGTGCGCCGGGCGGCCGGGCGGCCGGGAGGGGAAGGGTCCGAGGACGCACCGGGATGGTCTCCGAGGACGTGCTCGACGACGACCCGGCCGATCGCCTCCGACTGGTCCACCCGGTCGGAGGGTGGAAGGGCGGCACGGGCCAGGCGGAGCTCGGAGCGGAGGCGGGCCTTCTCCGTATCACGGGAGGAACGGGTCATTCCACCATTGTGCTCAGGGACCGGGGAAAAGGGCGCGCGTTATGTAGTGTGGTGCCCATGACTTTGCGATCACGTGTGACGAAGGCCGTTATTCCCGCGGCCGGCCTGGGGACCCGTTTCCTTCCTGCGACCAAGGCGATGCCGAAGGAGATGCTGCCTGTCGTCGACAAGCCGGCCATCCAGTACGTCGTCCAGGAAGCGGTGGACGCAGGGCTGTCCGACGTCCTGATGATCACCGGACGGAACAAGCGGGCTCTCGAGGACCACTTCGATCGTGTCCCCTTCATCGAGCAGACACTCGAAGCCAAGGGCGACCTCGACAAGCTGGCGGCGGTCCGGCGTCCGTCGGAGCTCGGCGACATCCACTACCTTCGGCAGGGCGACCCCAAGGGTCTCGGCCACGCTGTCCTCCGCGCGAAGCTGCACGTGGGCGACGAGCCCTTCGCCGTGCTGCTCGGTGATGACCTCATCGACGAGCGCGACCCCCTGCTGGAGACCATGATCGAGGTCCAGGCCACCACGGGCGGTTCGGTGATCGCGCTCATCGAGGTGGACCCGCAGCAGATCAGCGCCTACGGATGCGCCGACATCACGGCGATCGACGGCGAGGACCATGTGCGCGTGAACCAGCTGGTGGAGAAGCCCGCTGTGGAGGACGCGCCGTCGAACCTCGCTGTGATCGGCCGCTATGTGCTGCACCCCAGGGTCTTCGAGGTCCTCGAGACGACGAAGCCGGGCCGCGGTGACGAGATCCAGCTGACCGATGCCCTGCAGACCCTCGCTTCTGCGGAGGGTGAAGGATCGGGCGTGTACGGCGTCGTGTTCCGTGGTCGCCGCTACGACACCGGTGACAAGCTGAGCTACCTCAAGGCCGTCGTGACGCTCGCGTCCGAACGCGAGGACCTGGGGCCCGATCTGCGCGCCTGGATCAAGGATTTCAGCAAGAACATCGCGGACTGACAGCTCATGTGGTCGGCAGCCAGCTGGCCCGTGACCCTCAGGACCGGCTCGTTGGTCCTGAGGCCCATCCGCCACCGGGACAAGGCGACCTGGTCCGCGCTGCGCCATCGCAATGCCCGGTGGCTCGCGCCCTGGGAGGCCTCCAATCCCGATCCGGCCGGCTTCCTGCCGACCTATCACCAGATGGTGCGCTCCCTGACCGCTCAGGCCCGGGCGGGTTCGGCCCTTCCGTTCCTCCTCACGGAGCAGCAACCGGGGTCCAGGGATGCGCGCCTCGTGGGCCAGCTGACTGTTTCCGGGATCACCTGGGGTTCGGCGATGACGGCCACGCTCGGCTACTGGGTCGATGCGGAGCGTGCCGGGCGGGGCATCGCGCCCACGGCGGTGGCCCTGGTGACCGATTACTGCTTCGGTGAACTCGGTCTGCACCGCATGGAGATCAACATCCGGCCGGAGAACAGTGCAAGCCTCCGGGTGGTGGAGAAGCTGGGATTCCGGGATGAAGGTCTCCGGCCGCGCTATCTCCACATCGCGGGTCAGTGGGCCGATCATCGGAGCTTCGCGCTGACCGCCGAGGAGGTTCCGGACGGCCTTCTGCCGGCCTGGCTGGAGCGCTCCGCGCGGCGCCAGGACCGAGGCGATCCGATCTAATGCCCCGGTGAGCATATTGGTCGCCGACACACCGCCGACAATGCCGTGGCGCGGGGGCCGGTCCTCCTACGGTTCTAGGTGTGGTCTTCTCTCTGGATAGCTCGTTGGTACTCGCCGCGATAGTCGGCCTGTGGCTGGTGTGGGTTGCTCCCTTCCTGCTCCGCGGGACGACGCCGGCCACTGCCGGCAGCACACGAGGACCGTCGGAAGTCCGGACCCGCCGTCCTCGAGGAAGCATGCTGATGATGACCCCCCTGCACGATGACGGACGCCCCCACGACACCGGTTCGACCGGCGAAGCCCCCCGGTCCGGCCCGGTGTCCGCCGTCCGCCACGAACGGTCCGTCGACGCGAACAAGCGCTTCGCCCCGCGCTGGGACCGTATCGTCGTCGTGATGATCGGGCTCCTCGCGCTGTGCGCCGCCCCGGTCACCCTCCTGCTCGGGTTCCTGGATGTCGTGTCCCTGCTCGTCCCGCTCGCCTGCCTCGGCGTCGCCGCCGCGGCTGTCGCCGTTCTGCGGACGTTGGCGATCCGCAGCCGCCGTGCGCGGGTGGACGCCGCATTCGCCGAGGCGATGGCGCCCGTCCGCCACACTCCGGTCCCGGTCCCCGCCCCGGCTCCCGCAGCCCCTCGACGACCGACGGCGCTCTTCGACGCCGAGATCGCGGAGACCCGGGCCCTCACCCCGATGGAACTGCGCACCGCCGCCCTCGCCGTCGCTCATGGTTCCTCCGCGGTCACCGTCCGCAGTGGTGTGCCGTCCGAGGTCGCGGCCATCGATGACCAACCCGCGGGTGCGACGGCCTGGGTGCCGGTCGAGCTCCCGCGCCCCACGTATGTGGACGCCGCGAAGGCGGAGCGTGACGCTCCAGCGCCGCTGGATCTGCCCGAGGCGCCGAAGCCGACATCCAGGACCCCCATCAAGGCCTCGGAGGCCGCAGCACGGGGTGCAGCCGCGGCTGCTGCCGCTGCCGACGTCCCGATGCCCGTGTCCCCCTCCACGGGTCGGATCAACCTGGACGACGTGCTGCAGCGTCGCCGCGCCTGACCCTTCGTCGTGCAGCGTCCTGATGGCACCCCCGCTCCCGTGGCGATCGACAGCTTTGATTCCCCGATGCCCTGCCGCTGAGGCGGTATGAGGCCGAAGGAGGTCCGGATCAGGCGGGAGCAGGAAGCCATCGCCCTGCTCAGGTCCGAGGCTCCCGGCGCCTTGCTTCGCGATGCTCTGGCGTCAGCGGGTTGGACCCTGGTCAGCTGGCGGCCAGGTTCCGTGCACCACCGGCCCGGAGCCGGGGTGACCGGTGTGTTCCCCATCGAAGTGCGTGCGGAGGCCGGTCCACGACGTCGGGGCAGGGGCGCGAGCGCCGCGGCGCCAAGTCACGCGTGCATCACGACGGCCCCACTTCCCCGGTCCGCCGAGGGGGTGGCCGTGTTCCACAGGCGCGGCGGAGATGCACTGTCCGTCTGGACGCACCCGCACGACCCGCTGCTGCCGGGCTTGCCGATGGCACTCGATACGGCCCGCGTCACTCGCCACGCATTCGGTCCGGGCCACGATCCTGCCGCGACCGTGCTCGAACTCAGGAGCTACCGGCCGCTGCGTCGTGCGGTCGTCCTGGCGGGCAATGAGCGCGAGTACCGATACCTGAAGGTGCTGCGGCGCCAGGGGGCGGCCCAGTTGGCCGAGCGCCACCGCATGCTGCAGGCGGCCGGCGTGCCTGTGCCGATGCTCGCCGGGGACCCGGTACAGGACGTGGTCGTGATGCACCCGGCGCCGGGTGAGCCGCTCGCGGAACTCCTGATGCGTGACGGTGCCGCCGCCGTCGATCCCCGCGCCCTGGTGCGGCTCCTCTCGTCGTTGCCCCGCGACGTCCTCGCACTGCCCGTGCGCACGCCCTGGGCAACACGGGTGCGCGACTACGGCGAGGGAGCCGCGGCCGCGCTACCTGCTCAGGCAGGACGCATCCGTCGGCTTGCCGGGGCGATCGACGACGCGGTCCGGTCCACGGATGCGGGCCCGCTGGTGCCCACCCACGGCGACTTCTACGAGGGCAACCTCCTGATGACGGGCGGGACGGTCTCGGGCCTCCTCGACGTCGACGCCCTGGGACCGGGCCGGCTGGTCGACGACGTGGCGTGTTTCCTCGGGCACGCCGCCGTCCTGCCGGGGCTGCATGCCGGTTATGTCCACGTGCCGGATGCCGTTCGGCGCTTCACCCTGGCGTTCGACGAACACGTCGATCCGGTGGCGCTGCGAAGCCGGGCCGCCGCCGTGAGCCTCACCCTCGTCGCCGGTGCGAGGAGGCACGCCGGCGACGACGGCGATACTGACGAGGCACTCTCCCGGCTGGCAGTGGCAGAGCAGTTCCTCGCGGACGCACACGCGCTCGGTGGCGGACCGCGGCGGGGCGACCGCCGCTCCGGGTCGGCCTAGGGGCGTTCCGCGACCAGGCGATAACCCATCCCGCGGACGGTGGCGAACCGCTCCGCACCGAGCTTGTTGCGCAGGTACCGGACGTACACGTCGACGACATTGGATCCGGGGTCGAAGTCGTAGCCCCACACCCGGGACAGCAGTTGCTCCCGGCTGAGGACCTGACCGGGGTTGCGGAGGAAGGCTTCGGCCAGGGCGAACTCGCGTGCTGACAGATCGACCTCGCGCCCGTCGATGAGGGCGCGTCGCGTGCGCAGGTCCAGCTGGAGCCCGTTGTGCGCGAGGACGGTGCTCTCCGCGCCGGCGGTGTCCTGTCGCAGGCGCAGCCGCACCCTGGCCAGGAGCTCCTCGAAACGGAACGGTTTGGTCATGTAGTCGTCGGCGCCGCCTTCGAGGCCGGCCACGGTGTCGTCGGTCGTGTTCCGGGCGGACAGGATGATCACCGGGGTGTCGTTCCGGGCCTCGCGCAGGCGTCGGAGCACGGTGAAGCCATCCTGGTCGGGCAGGCCGAGATCGAGGATGATCAGCTCGAAGTCGCCGGTCTGCGCCAGGTGGTACCCGTCGCGGCCGTTGCCGGCGATGCTCGGCGCGTAGCCCGCGGACCGCAGCCCCTTGGCGATGAACGCACTGATGCGTTCCTCGTCCTCGACGATCAGGATCTGCGTCACGATTCCTCTTCCGGTGCAGGTGGACTGCTGGTGGTGGTCGACCGGCGGTCGCGGTCGGTGGTGGACGTGGGGAGGGAGAGCGTGAAGGTGGAACCGCGGCCCGGGGCCGAGAGCAGCGTGACCGTTCCTCCGTGCGCCTCAGCGATCGCCTGCACGATAGCCAGCCCCAGCCCAGACCCCTCTGCCCGTTTTCCCTCGGAACCGCGCTCGAACCGCCCGAAGATGCGTTGCTGGTCGGCCCTGCTGATCCCGAGTCCTTCGTCGCGCACCCAGAGGGCCACGGTATCGGCTTCGAGCCGGCTGCCGACGGCCACCGTCGAGCCGTCGGCCGAGAACTTGACCGCGTTGGCCGCGAGCTGCAGGAGGGCCTGGGTGACACGGCGGGGATCGAGTTCGGCGAAGCCCTCCGCGCGGGCGTCCATCAGCCAGCGGCGGGTGCCGAGTCCCCGGGCCTTGTCCAGCACCTCGTCGGTCAGGCGGCCGACGTCGGCCGGTGCGGGACGCACGAAGTCGGGGCGGGCACTCCCCGCGAGCGTGACGAGGTCGTCGACGAGGAAGCGCATCCGCTCGAGCTCGTCCAGGGCGACGCCGCGGACGGCCTCGACGTCGGCGGGATCCGCCGGGTCCTGGAGCTCCAGATGCCCCTGGATGATGGTGATCGGAGTCCGCAACTCGTGCCCCACGTCGTCGAGCAATTGCCGCTGCGACCCGAAGGAGGTCTCGAGGCGGTCGAGCATCGCGTTGAACGTGCGGGTGAGATCCGACAGATCGTCATTGCCGGTGACGACCATCCTGCGGGACAGGTCGGAGTCCCCGATGCGCCGGGCGGTGTCGCGCAGGCGGCGCACGGGGTGCAGGAGGTTGCCCATGAGGAGCCAGCCGACCGCCGCGATGAGGAGGAGGGCGCCGAGGCTGATGAGCGCGAACGTGGTGAAGGTCTGGCTGAGCCTCGCGTGCTCGGCCTCGGAGTCGTAGGCGAGGACGAACATCGTCGGGCGCGTGTCGGCACTCAGCTGGACCGGGACGATCATCGCCCGGTACGTGGTGCGTGCAGTGTCGATCGTGGTGATCCTCACGTCCTCGTCGATGGTTACCCGCGCGACGAAGGACACCAGATCAGGGTCGTCCTCGAGGCGCAGCGGTACGCCGTCGTTCGCCAGGAGCACCGCGCGGTCGTCGCTGACGCCCATCATGCCCTCGTTGGGCGCGGGGAGGGTGCGCTGCATGACGAGGTAGACGAGTGTCTCCGCCGTCACGAAGCCGGAACGGGTGGCCGGGTCGATGCCGGTCGCCAGGAGGTTCTCGAACTCTCCGAAGCTGCGGCCCAATGAGTTGTCCATGTCCGCGGTGAGCGCTGCCCGCTGCAGCCCGTACGCCGTCGTGCCGGCGAGGAGCAGCCCCAGCGCGGAGAGGGCCAGCATGGCGCTGAGCACGCGTGACCGGACGGTCCAGCGCCGGCTCGCCCGTCCGAACATCCCGCCGACGCGACGCAGCGCCCGTCGGACCGGGGTCGACGGCGGTGCGGGCTGCAGGGCGGGGCGGACGGGCGGAGGGTGCGGTAGTGCCGGGGGCAGCAGTCGGGGGCGCGTGGCGCCCCGGGCCGGTATCGGCTGGGTCCGCTCAGTCGTCATCGCCGTCGTCCTGACCGTCGTCGTCATCGCCGTCGTCCTGAGGGGCATCATCGTCCAGGTCGTCGTCCTGATCGATGATGGGCGGGGGCGCCGGGACCACCGCAGGTCCTGACGGGGGAGCTGGAGCTGGAGCTGGAGCGGGAGCCGGAGCGGGAGCGGGAGCTGGTGGTGCCGGGACGGGCGGTGGGCCTGCCGGTGCGGTGGTGGACCGTGGATCAGGAGCGGGGGTGGCAGGCGTCGTGGGCGGGCTCGGGGGTTCCGCCGACGGCTCGGGTGCCGGTTCCGGAGGGTCTGCGTCACCCGTGACCACGACGGCAGGACCGAGCGGCTGGTCCGGCGGTTCGCCGAGCACCGTGACCAGTGTCAGGGCGCCGTAGAGGACCAGGGCGGCGAGCACCGCGCCCAGCAGCCACATCTGGAGCGCCGCGGTTCGCATGGCGCCAGTATCCTGCGGCTTGATGAGATGAAGATGAGAAGCGCGGCCTCACACCGTCCCCGGTCCGCTGACCTCCGTGTCCATCTGCAGCACCGGTGTGCCCTCGGCATCCGTCAGCTCCAGGCGCACCGTCACCGTGACGCCGGCCAGGGACTGCAGGTGCGTACCGCCACAGGGGATCTCGGCGCGTTCCTCCGGCAGGTCGCAGATCCAGCGACGCCTGTCGGTGAGGCCGGGCCCGTCGACGTCGATGCCGATGGATGCGCCCGTCGCCGTCCAGGCTGCCAGGGTCGCGTTGACCGCCTCGCTGAGTGCACCAGCGTCGAGGTCCTCGACCACGAAGCCCTTCCGCCGCAGTGACTTCCCCAGGCGGTAGCGGTCGACGGAGCTGTACTCGCCGATGACGGTGGTGTCGATGGCCAGGGCATCGAAGTTCGGGGCCCCGAGGGCATCGGGAGCGACATCCTTCTTCCAGCGGCCGGCCAGCGTCCGGTTCAGGGCCAGCGAGGCGAGGTGGCAGCCGGTATGGCCCGCGGACACGGCAGTGCGGTGGGCAGGATCGACCCGCGCGACGACGGCGTCGCCCTCCTCGGGGCCGGTGGAACCGCCCTCGAGGAGATGCACGACGACGAACGCCCAGCCCTCGGTCCCCTTGCGCACGGGCGATCGGTCTCCCACGTACAGGCGGGTCCCGTCGGTCGCTCCCACTGCGCAGTCCGTGACGGGCCAGCGCCCGGACCCGCCGATGAGCTCCCCCCGGTCGGGCCCCTGGTCGGGCCAGGCATGGTCCACGGGATGGAAGGCCGTGACGTCGAGCAGGACCGCCCGCCGGCCGTCCTCGAGCAGCTCCACATGGAGGACGCGCGAGGACGTCTCCGTCTCGCCCCGCGGGTAGGTGACATCGGTGTCGGTCGTCGGCAACGCCATGGTGCTCCTCAGGTGTTCTTCTGGTGGTGGACTTCCCGGATCAGCCGTCGGCGGGCTGCTGTGCCAGCCGTTCGAGCAGCGGTTCCGTGCGGTAGGGGATGTGCTCGTGCAGGGCCAGGACCGTTTCGGTGCGGATGACCCCCTTGATCCTCAGCACGGACCTCAGCGCTGCCTGCAGGTTGTGGGTGTCGGTCGCGGCGACCCGGCACCAGACATCGCCCCGACCCGAGATCTCGTGGACCTCCAGCACCTGGGTGATGGTCCGGAGCCCCGCGATGACACCGTCGAGCTCGCGGTGGGACACCTCGATCGTGATGAAGGCGATGACGTCGTAGCCGAGGGCCTCGAGGTCCAGTTCACGCCCGTTGCGACGCAGGGTCCCCGCGCGCAGGAGCCTCCGGATCCTGCTCTGCGCCGTGTTGCGCGCCACGCCCAGGAGCTCACTGAGCTCGCTCACCTGCGCCCGCGGCTCCCGCACGAGCTCGAGCAGGAGCCGTAGGTCGAGATTGTCCAGCTTGCTCACGACGCTCACTTCCCGTCAATCGTTCGCCCATGTGTTGCGCACCGAGCTCAAAAAGAGGGCACGAGGAGCCGCAGCACGGTCAGTAGGTTCCATCCTATAGAGGTCCGGGTATCACCGCGCCCGGCGAAGCCCTAGTCTGGGCGCGTGCGAGCAAGGAGAAGTGGGATGAGCGTCATCAACGAGCTGCGCATGAAGCCGGTGGCGGCCGGACAGCGCAGCTGGGACGCCTCCCTGGCCGTCCGGCTCGCGCTCGCGGTGACGGTGATCTCCACGCTGCTGATCGGCGCCAATCTCGCCACC
>JASLAA010000277.1 GCA_030147325.1 Arthrobacter sp.
TGCATCTACGAGGGTGAGCGCTCGCTCTACATCCACCCGGACGAATGCGTGGACTGCGGGGCCTGCGAACCCGTGTGCCCCGTCGAGGCCATCTACTACGAGGACGACACCCCGGAGCAGTGGGCCGAGTACTACAAGGCCAACGTCGAATTCTTCGACGTGCCTGCTCCCACCGGGGCGGCACTCGGATCTCCCGGCGGCGCGGCGAAGGTCGGTAACGCCGGCTTCGACCACCCCATCATCGCGGCCCTGCCGCCCCAGAACCAGCCCGCCTAGGTGACGGCCGGGGAGCCGACGTCCTTCGGCCTGCGCCTGCCCGACTACCCCTGGGACTCCATGGCGCCCTACCAGGAGATCGCCGCGAGGCATCCGGACGGCATCGTGAACCTGTCCATCGGCACCCCCGTCGATCCGACGCCGCCGGTGATCCAGGACGCCCTCGCAGCAAGTGCCGACGCGCACGGCTACCCGACCACGCACGGAACGCTCGCCTTGCGGACGGCGATCAGCGCCTGGTTCGAGCGCCGCCGCGGAGTCCCGGGCCTGGACCCGGAGCACATCCTGCCGACCGTGGGCTCCAAGGAGCTCGTCGCCTGGCTCCCGCTCCTGCTCGGGCTGGGCCCGGGAGACGTCGTCGTCCGGCCCACCGTGGCGTACCCCACGTACGACGTCGGCGCGCTCCTGGCCGGTGCGACGCCCGTCGCGGCGGACTCCCTCGACGATCTCGCCGAGGACGTCCGCTCCCGTGTCCGCCTGGTGTGGATCAACTCACCGGGGAACCCGACGGGGGAGGTGCTCGACGTCGCGAGCCTGCAGGCCGTCGTCCAGGATGCCCGGGCGCTCGGTGCCGTGGTGGCATCGGACGAGTGCTACGGCGAACTGGGCTGGGGATCGTGGGATCCGGCGGAGGGCGGCGAGCCCGTACCGAGCGTGCTCGACCCGAGGGTGTGTGGAGGCTCGCACGAGCTCCTGCTCGCCGTCTACTCGCTCAGCAAGCAGTCCAACCTCGCCGGCTACCGTGCGGCCTTCACCGCGGGTGACCCCGCGATCATCGCCGGCCTGGTGAACTCGCGGAAGCACGCCGGGATGATCGTGCCCTACCCGGTGCAGGAAGCGATGCGCGTCGCGCTCGGGGACGACACGCATGTGGCGCAGCAGAAGGACCTGTACCGCGGGCGTCGTGCCCGGCTCGTCCCTGCGCTGGAAGCCGCAGGTTTCACCATCAGCGGGTCCGTGGCCGGTCTCTATCTGTGGGCGTCGGACGGACGGCCCACCTGGGACACCATCGGCCGGCTCGCCGGGCTCGGCATCCTGGCAGGGCCGGGTACCTTCTATGGGGATGCTGGTCACGGCTTCGTCCGGGTGGCGCTGACGGGCAGCGACGAGAGGGTCGGGGCGGCCGTCGCCCGGCTCACCGAGGCCGCCCGCTGACCCGCCCCTTCGGATTGCTGTTGCACAACGAAGGATCGCAGGATTAGCGGTCATCGGCGTGCTGGCGGTAGCGTTTCAGCTGAATGTGCTTTCCCCGGAGTGACGCATGTCCTCCTATGCAGCGATGATTTCTGGCGACGACCTCGCTCCAGCTCCTGAAGGAGAACCAATGACAGAGCAGAATGCTGCTTCCCTGCACTACGACGGCGGGAAGCTCAGCCTGCCGCTGGTCCCCGCCGTCGAGGGCAACAACGGCTACGACGTGTCCAAACTGCTGAAGCAGACGGGGCAGGTCACCTTCGACCCCGGCTTCATGAACACGGCAGCCACGACCTCAGCGATCACCTACATCGACGGAGACCAGGGGATCCTGCGGTACCGGGGCTACCCGATCGAGGAGCTCGCGAAGAACTCGAGCTTCCTGGAGGTCTCCTACCTCCTCATCTACGGCAACCTGCCGACACCCGAGGAACTCAGCGGCTTCGACGGACGTATCCGTCGCCACACCCTGCTGCACGAGGAACTCAAGGGCTTCTTCGGCGGGTTCCCGCGTGACGCCCACCCCATGCCGGTGCTGTCCTCTGCCGTGTCCGCGCTGTCGACGTTCTACCAGGACTCGCTGGATCCGTTCGACGACGAGCAGGTGGAGCTCTCCACCTTCCGCCTCATGGCGAAGCTGCCCGTCATCGCGGCCTACGCGCACAAGAAGTCCATCGGTCAGCCCATGCTGTACCCGGACAACTCCATGAACCTCGTGGAGAATTTCCTGCGGCTCTCGTTCGGCCTGCCCGCCGAGCCGTACGATCTCGATCCGATGATGGTCAAGGCCCTGGACCTGCTGCTCATCCTGCACGCGGACCACGAGCAGAACTGCTCGACGTCGACCGTGCGCCTGGTCGGCAGCTCCAACGCCAACATGTTCGCGTCGGTCTCCGCCGGAATCAATGCCCTCTTCGGTCCGCTGCACGGCGGAGCGAACGAGGCAGTGCTCAACATGCTGCGCGACATCCAGTCCAAGGGCATGCAGCCCGAGGATTTCATGGAGAAGGTCAAGAACAAGGAAGACGGCGTGAAGCTCATGGGCTTCGGGCACCGCGTCTACAAGAACTACGATCCGCGCGCGAAGATCGTCAAGGCCACCGCCCACGACATCCTCAACAAGCTCGGCGGCAACGACGAGCTGCTGGACATCGCCATGCGGCTCGAGGAGAAGGCCCTCGCCGACGACTACTTCATCGAGCGGAAGCTGTACCCGAACGTGGACTTCTACACGGGACTGATCTACAAGGCGATGGGCTTCCCCGAGAAGATGTTCACGGTCCTCTTCGCGATCGGACGCCTGCCCGGCTGGATCGCGCAGTGGCGCGAGATGATGCAGGATCCGCAGACCAAGATCGGCCGCCCGCGGCAGCTGTACACGGGTGAGGGAGAGCGCCACTACCCCGCACGCTGATCCAGGACCACGTGTCCAGACGACGGCGGCCGTCCACCGAGGTGGGCGGCCGCCGTCGTCGTCCCGGCGGTGTGGCCCGGACGCGTCAGGCGCGTCCCGAGCCCGCGTAGCCCTCGGGGTTGTCCTTCTGCCAGCGCCAGTGGTCCTCGCACATCTCCGCGAGCGATCTCGTGGCCGACCACCCGAGGTCCGCCAGGGCCGACGACGGGTCGGCATAGCTCACGGCTGCGTCGCCGGGGCGGCGGGGAGCGAACTCGTACGGCACGTCGCGTCCCGCTGCGGCGGAGAAGGCCGCGAGGACCTCGAGCACCGAGGAGCCGTTACCCGTACCGAGGTTCCAGGTGTGCACTCCACCCCGGGCCACGAGGTAGTCCAGCGCGGCGAGGTGACCGGCCGCCAGGTCGACGACGTGGATGTAGTCGCGGACCCCCGTGCCGTCGGGCGTCGGGTAGTCGTTGCCGAACACCAGGACCTTCTCGCGCCGGCCGACCGCGACCTGGGCCACGAAGGGGAGGAGGTTGTTGGGGACCCCGGTCGGGTCCTCGCCGATGGTTCCCGAGGAGTGGGCGCCCACCGGGTTGAAGTACCGCAGCAGGGCGATGTTCCAGCGGGGGTCGGCCGCACCGAGATCGGTGAGGATGTCCTCGATCTGCTCCTTCGTCCGCCCGTAGGGGTTGGTCGCGTCGAGGGGCAGCTTCTCGGTCAGCGGGACCTCCTCGGAGGCTCCGTACACCGTCGCCGACGAGCTGAACACCAGGGTGCGGACACCGGCGTCGTCCATCACGCGCAGGAGGCTCAGGGTGCCACCGACGTTGTTGGTGTAGTAGTACAGGGGTTTCTCGACCGACTCGCCCACGGCTTTCAGCCCGGCGAAGTGGATCACCGCGTCCACCTCCTCCGCGGCGAAGATCTCGCGCAGGCGCACCTCGTCGAGCAGGTCCGCGTGATGGAAGACGGGAGCCCTGCCTGCGAGGGCCGCGACCCGCTCGAGGGACGTCTCGGTGGAGTTCAGGAGATTGTCGACGACGACCACGTCATGGCCGTGTTCGAGCAGGGTCAGGACGGTGTGCGAGCCGATGTAGCCGCTGCCACCGGTAACGAGGATCTTCATCCCTCCATCCTAGGTCGGCCTCCGTAGCGCCCTGCCCGGCCACGACGAAGAGGGGCGCGCAGGCTCTGGAGCGTCGCGGGAGCTGGGTCTACTGTAGGAGCAGTCCTGTCTGGTCCGAAGGAGGCCGATGACGTACTCGGAATCTGACTACAGCACCCACTTCGCGGTGGACACGTCCCAGGTGCTCCTCGTGGCGCTCTACCTCCGGGATGCTGCAGGGCTGCAGGGCGTGGGACGACCGTCGCTGCCGCCGGTCGTCCCGCCCGTTCGTCGGGTGGAGACGCGCCGACTGATGGAGGCGGTCGGGGGTCCGGCGGTCCTCAGGGTCGAGTGGGAAGCATGGTGGCACAGCCTGCTGGCACGCCGCATCAGTGACGCGCAGCTGCCTCTGCCCCCGCGCTTCGAGGCCCTCGACGGCATGGAGGCGCTCAAGGCACTCCTGAGGGCGCATGTCGGGGCGGCGATGGATTGGGCGGAGGAGCGGTGCGCGGAGTACGCGTTGCACGCCGGTGCCCGCGGGACGGACAGCATGGAGTATCTCCTGGCGCGGATCGTCCAGGAGCGGGAGCTCGAGCTGGGCCGGTCCGCACGCCGTTTCACGCTGCAGGTGGTCGAACTGCCGCTGCGCGTGCACCGCGCCTGGTGGATCGAGCCGGACAAACTCCTGATGTGCCAGGAGCTGTTCGACGACGAGCGGTCGTTCCGCAGCTACGTGGAACCCGTGGTCCGGATGCTGGCCTGACGCCCGCAGGACCGAACGCGCCCGAGCCGGCGCCCGATGTCCGAGTGCTCCGCGTCCGGGGTCAGGCGGTGGTGCCCGCGACGGTCACGACGAGCGTGCCGGCCTCCGACGGTGTCGACGTCCACCCGCCCCCGGCCCGGACCCACTCGAGTCCTGAGTACGCCACGGAGGTGATGTGCAGTGCGGAGGCATTCGCGACGGCCCACTGGGCCGCCGCCCAGCCGGTGGTCCCGGAGAGCTGCACCGTCAGCGTGTCGCCGTCCACGGTGCCTCCGAGGGACCCGAAGATCGCGTCCGCTGCGGCAGAGACCGCCCGTGCGTCGCCGGTCCCGGCCGGATCGCGCAGGGTGCAGTCGAGGGAGCCGGGTGAATTGCCGGTGAGTGCGGACGCGAAAGCCCTGCCTTCCGGCTCGTGGTCCGCGTACGCCTCCGGATAGGCGGACCGCTGCACGGTCTGGGCCGCCTCCGTGATCGGCAGGGTCTCATACCCCGGGACCTGCACGAGGGCGTCGTAGAAGGCCCCCGTCGCGTACAGCGGCGTCATCACCTGCTCCTCCGTGCCCCAGCCCTGGGACGGCCGCTGCTGGAACAGGCCCCGTGAGTCCGGGCCGGCGTCGTCCCCGTAATCGATGTTCTCGAGCCGTGACTCCTGGATCGCCGTCGCGACGGCGATGGACGCGGCCCTCGCGGGGAGTCCGCGGCTGACGGCGACACCTGAGATGAGCGCGGCGTTCCCTGCCTGGGTGGGGGTGAGCTCGAAGGTGTCGGACCCGACGGTCGCGCTGCACCGCTCCCGGACCAGGACCTCGCTCTGCTCCAGCTGATTGACGGCGACGACCGTCCCGCCCACGACGACGACGGCGAGCGAGGCGAGCATGGCGCCGGTCCTCGCCCGCCGGCGGCGTCGGCGGACGGCGGCTGACGCGGGACGGGCGGGCACGCTAGTTGGCATGCAGCGCCGGATTGAGCGCGATGCCCTGGCCCGTGCGTGGACGGGCCTCCACCGCTCCCGAGACGGAGTTCCTCAGGAACAGGATGCCGGACTCGCCGGAGAGCTCGGTGGCCTTCACCCGGGATCCGTCCCCGAGCGTCACCTTGGTGCCGGCTGTCAGGTACAGGCCGGCCTCCACGACGCAGTCGTCCCCGAGGGAGATCCCCACACCCGACTCGGCGCCCAGCAGGCACCGTTCGCCGATCGTGATGCGCTCCTTGCCGCCGCCGGACAGGGTGCCCATGATCGAGGCGCCACCCCCCACGTCCGAGCCGTCCCCGACGACGACGCCCGCCGAGATGCGGCCCTCGACCATCGAGTGGCCGAGCGTCCCGGCGTTGAAGTTCACGAAGCCCTCGTGCATGACGGTCGTACCGTCCGCCAGGTGAGCTCCGAGGCGCACGCGGTCCGCGTCGGCGATCCGCACGCCCGCCGGGACCACGTAGTCGACCATGCGGGGGAACTTGTCCACCCCGTGGACGGCGACCGGGCCGCGGGAACGCAGCGCGGCGCGGATCACCTCGAAGTTCTGCACCGGGGCCGGTCCGTAGTTCGTCCACACCACATTCGCGAGGAGCCCGAAGATCCCGTCGAGGTTGATCGTGTTGGGCTGCACGAGTCGGTGCGAGAGGAGGTGGAGGCGCAGGTAGGCGTCCTCCGTCCCCGCCGGGGCGTCGTCGAGATCCACGGTGATGTCCACGACGCGCTGGCTGACCTTCCGGGCGTTGTCCACGCCGGACTCGGCGAGCGCCTCCAGGGTGTCGCGGAGCTCCTGGTGCCCGGTACCGTCCAGGGTGTCCCGCCCGAGCCAGGGTGCGGGGAACCAGGTGTCCAGGACGGTACCGTCCGTCGTCACGGTGGCAAGGCCGAGGCCACCGGCGGGACGGTCGGCGGCGCCGGGCACGGAGGGGCTGGGCGTGGAAGAAGTCATGGGCAGCAGTCTACCGAGCGATAGTGTTGCGGCATGATCCCGACCCACTCCGCGGACCTCGACCTGACCGCCGACGTCGCCGCCCTCACCGCCCGCCTGATCGATGTCGAGAGCGTCTCCGGCAACGAAGCGACCATCGCGGACGCCGTCGAGCGGGCCCTGCGGGCACTGGGCCATCTCGAAGTGGTGCGTGACGGCGATTGCGTCATGGCCAGGACGCGGCTCGGTCGGCCCGAACGTGTCATCCTCGCCGGACATCTCGACACGGTGCCCCTGCCGACGGTGGCCGGGTCGCGGGGGACGGTGCCCTCGTCCTGGGAGGGAGAGGTCCTGTTCGGCAGGGGAGCGACGGACATGAAGGGCGGCGTGGCGGTGCAGCTCGCGCTCGCGGCCGCGCTGAAGGAGCCCACCCGGGACGTGACCTTCATCTTCTACGACCACGAGGAGGTCGAAGCCTCCCTCAGTGGCCTCGGCAGGGTGGCCGACTCGTATCCGGAATGGCTGCAGGCCGACTTCGCCGTGCTCCTCGAACCGACCGACGGGACGGTCGAGGGCGGCTGCAACGGGACAGCCCGCTTCGACGTGCGCGTGACCGGCAGGGCATCCCACTCCGCGCGGGCCTGGATGGGGGTCAACGCCATCCACGGAGCTGCCGAGATCCTCGCGCGGCTGCGGGACCACCAGCCCGCCACCGTCCACGTTGACGGGCTCGAGTATCGCGAGAGCCTCAACGCGGTGAAGATCTCCGGAGGAACGGCCGGCAACGTCATCCCGGACAGCACTGTCATCGAGGTCAACTACCGTTTCGCTCCGGACAAGACCCCGGACCAGGCGGAGGACTACGTGCGGACGCTGCTGCAGGGGTTCACGGTCGAACGCACCGATGCCGCCCCCGGCGCACGCCCTGGCCTGCAGCACCCCGTGGCTGCAGCCTTCGTCGCGGCGGTCGGGGCGGAGCCCAAACCGAAATACGGTTGGACCGACGTCGCCCGGTTCAGCGCCCTCGGCGTACCGGCGGTGAACTTCGGGCCGGGTGATGCGCTCCTGGCGCACACGGATGACGAGCACGTGCACGCGGACGCCGTGCGCGCGTGCCTGGCCGCCCTGGTGGACTGGCTGTCCTGACCCGTCTCCCTCCTCCGGGACGACGAAGGGCCCGGCGATGAGCCGGGCCCTTCGTCGTCGGGGACCTCAGGTGGCGGAGGCATCCATGGGGACGACGTCCTTCGCGGGGGTCTTCGTGGCGCCCTTCGTCCTGAAGCTCAGGAGCCGGGACAGCCGCGTCGCGAGGGTCGACAGTGCGAAGTTGATGAGGATGAAGATGAGGGCCGCGACGACGAGCGTCTGCAGCAGGTTCCCCTCACCGACGCCGAGGCGCCGCGCACCCTGGAGCAACTCCGAGTAGCCGATGATGTAGCCGAGCGCCGAGTCCTTGAGGATGACGATGAACTGGCTGATGAGCGCCGGCAGCATGGCGATCAGGGCCTGCGGCACCTCGATGCTGCGGAGCGACTGGAGCGGCGTCATCCCGATCGCCATGCCGGCCTCACGCTGTCCCTTGGGCAGCCCGTGGACTCCTGACCGGATCAGTTCGGCGATGACCGAGCCGTTGTAGAGCGTCAGCGCGACGACCACGGCCGTGAAGGCGGGATCGGTGATGGAGTCGATCTGCCCGAAACCGAGCCACAGGAAGATCATCATCAGCAGGACGGGGATCGCCCGGAGGAACTCGACGACGGTACCGGCCACCGCCCGGATGGCTGCGACGTGGGTCAGCCGAGCCATGCCGAAGACGAGCCCGAACACCACCGAGCTGACGACCGCGACCGCGGCGGCACGCAGGGTGCCCTCGATGAGCCCCGGCAGGATGAAGTACTGCCAGGAACGCCATTCGAGGAACGGCGTCCACTTCTCGGGAGCCAGCTGTCCCTTCCCGGCGAGGATCACCAGGACGTAGGCGACCAGACCTGCGATCAGCAGGACGCCGACGATGTTGCCGAGGAGGATGGTGCGCCGGGCGCGGGGACCGGGTGCGTCGAAGAGGACCTGCTGGGCGCTCATCGTGCTACCGCCAATCTCCTGGATGCCCAGGTGGTGAGCAGGCCGACCGGGATCACGATGATCACGAAGCCGATGGCGAAGGTCAGGAAGATCGGGATGACGAGGTCGCTGTCGAACTCGATCATCGACTTCATCAGGCCCGAGGACTCGGCGACGGAACCCGCCGCAGCGACGGTCGAGTTCTTGATGAGGGCGATCAGGACGTTGCCGAGCGGCGCGATGGCGCCCCGGAAGGCCTGGGGGAGGATCACCAGGCGTGCCGCGGGAAGGAAGCTGAGTCCGATCGCCCGTGCTGCCTCGGCCTGGCCCAACGGGACGGTGTTGACACCGCTCCGGATGGCCTCGCAGACGAACGCCGCGTGGTACAGGGAGAGTCCGAGGACGGCGAGCCGGAAGAAGTTGAGGTTGAAGTCCTCCGACAGGCTCGTCTGCAACTGGCCGAAGAGGCCGAGGACGCCGAACGCGATGATGATGGTCAGCGGCGTGTTGCGGAAGATGTTGACGTAGGAGGCACCCACGAACTGGAGACTGGCGATCGGGGAGATTCGGAACAGGGCCAGGAGCGTGCCCAGGAGCAGCGACCAGATTGCTGCCCAGAACGTGAGCTGGATGTTGACCCAGAAAGCTGCGGGCACGTCGTAGGTTTCGAAGAGCGACAGGTAGTTCTCCACGGATCACCTCCTTTCTGATGGTGGACATGGCATTGGTGGGGCAGCCCGTCCGGGCTGCCCCACCAACAGGGCGGACGTCAGGCGCAGGCGGCAGGCGTCGGCGGGTTCAGCTCGTCGTTGAAGGTGTAGTCGGCACCCTCGGTGTTGCTGGTGATGGCTTCCTCCCAGGCACCGTCCTCGATCATCTTGGTGATGGCCGCATTGATGTCCTCGCAGGTCTCGTTGTCCTGGGGGAGGCCCACTCCGTAGTTCTCCTCGGAGAAGGGCGCTCCGACGACGCGGAACTGGCCGGCGTTGGACTCCTGGGCGGCGAGGCCGGCCAGGATGATGTCGTCGGTGGTCGCGGCGTCGATGCTGCCGCTGGCCATCAGGGTGACGCACTCCGCGTAGCTGGGCTGCTCCACGAGGTTCACGCCCGGGTACTGGTCCTTGATCTTCTGGGCCGAGGTGGATCCGGTGACGGAGCACAGGTTCTTGCCCTCGAGGTCCTCCGGACCGCTGATCGAGTCGTCATCGGTGCGCACCAGGAGGTCCTGGCCGGCCACGAAGTAGGGTCCGGCGAAGGCCACGGTCTCCTTGCGGGTGTCCGTGATCGAGTAGGTCGCGAAGATCATGTCGACCTGGTTGTTGGTCAGGAGGTTCTCGCGGTTCGCGGAGGGTGCCTCGACCCACTCGATCTGGTCCTCCGAGTAGCCGAGTTCGTTCGCGACGTACTTGGCCACGTCGACGTCGAAACCGGAGTAGGAGCCGCCTTCGTCGAAACCGAGACCGGGCTGGTCGAACTTGATGCCGATGCGGACGCTCTCGCCGCCGGCTTCACCGCTGCTCTCGCTTTCGGCGCTGTCGCCACCGCCGCAGGCGGACAGTGTCAGTGCGGCCACCGCGGCCACCGCGGCTGCTGCGTATCGGGTCTTCTGCATTGGTTCTCCTTGGTGTGCGGCCTCGCGCGGCCTTCGGGGTGGGGTACTGAGGTAGGGGTGGGGTGCTAGTGGGAAAGGATCTTGCCGAGGAAGTCCTTGGCGCAATCGCT
>JASLAA010000287.1 GCA_030147325.1 Arthrobacter sp.
CGGGCAGGGCGAGGAGTGCACGCGCGTTGGCGATCGTCGCCTCGATCTTCGAGCGGTTCCTGACGATGCCCGTGTCCTGCAGGAGCCGTTCGACGTCGTCGCCGCCGAACGCTGCGACAGCAGGGACGTCGAAGCCCGCGAAGGCCCGGCGGAACGCCTCCCGCTTGCGCAGGATGATGATCCAGCTCAGGCCGGACTGGAAGGCCTCCAGGCTGAGCCGCTCGAAGAGAGCCGCTTCGCCGTGGACGGGCCTGCCCCATTCCTCGTCGTGGTAGCGCTCGTACTCGGTACTCGAGATCGCCCAGCCGCATCGCAGCTCGCCGTCCGAGCCCGGCACCGCCCCGCTCATGCGGTCGCGTCCCTGTCGCCGAGCTGCGCCCTCAGCTGTCGGATGAGGGCATCCCGCCGGTCGAGCTCGGCCGCCAGCCGGTCGAGGACCTCGTCCACCTGGTCCATGCGATAGCCGCGCAGGCCCAGGCCGAAGCGCACCGCATCGACGTCCCGGGCGGAGGGGACGTCGGGCAGCAGCACGGGCGGGAGGGAAGCCACGGGCTGCACGAGGCCGAGGTCCGGCCGCGTCCCGGCGGTGTCGGTAGGGGTTCGTCCGCCCGGATCGCCGGCGCGCACCGCGGCCGGATCGTCCCCGTCCGCGCTGCGCAACCGGCCGGTGAACCGCCGGAGCCCGGCCGGCAGCGGCCGTTCCGCGGCGAGGACGGCCGTTCCTCCCAGGAGCAGGATGGCGAGGATCACCAGGAAGATAGTCACACCGCAATGGTGCCAGACGCCTCAGGTGCCCGGGCTTCACGCCCGCCAGAACCCGGCCGGCCTCTACGTCGGATCAGGGATGGTGCTCGTGACCTGCGGACGCCGCGACGATGCGGACGGCTTCCTCCGCGGTGTCGACGAGCTGGAGGAGGGAGAGATCCTTGTCGGAGACGGTCCCCTGGGCGAGCAGCGTGCCGGTGATCCAGTCCAGCAGCGGCTGCCAGTAGTCGACGCCGATGAGGACGATCGGGAAGGAGGTCACCTTGCCCGTCTGGACCAGGGTCATCGCCTCGAACAGCTCGTCGAGGGTGCCGAATCCCCCGGGCAGCACCACGAAACCGCTGGCGTACTTGACGAACATCGTCTTGCGCGCGAAGAAGTACCTGAAGTTGATGCCGAGATCCACCCACTCGTTCATGCCCTGCTCGAACGGCAGTTCGATACCCAGGCCCACGGACGTCCCGCCGGCTTCGCAGGCACCCTTGTTGGCAGCCTCCATGGCACCCGGGCCTCCCCCGGTGATCACGGCGAAACCGGACGCGACGAGCCGCCTGCCCACCTCCTCACCGATGGAGTAGAACGGCGAATCCCGCGCCGTCCGCGCGGAACCGAACACGCTGATGGCGGGCCCGAGGTCCGCCAGGGTCCCGAACCCCTCGACGAATTCGCTCTGGATCCGCAGGACCCGCCACGGGTCGGTCCGGGTGAATCCGCCGGAGTCGTCGGAGTCGAGCAGCATGTTGTCCGACTGGGGCCTGGCAGCCTGCCCGCGTCGCAGCTCCACCGACCCCCTGCGCCGGGTGGCAGCACCCGCCATGGGGTCGGCTGCTGCATCGGCGGGACCGGCGGGAGGGCTCGCGGTGGAGCGCCCGCCCGATCCGCCCGGCTCGCCGTCGTCGTGCGGGCCGGTGGAGGAGCCGTCGTGTCGGCCGGAGGGGTGCTGGGAGGGAGACATTTCCCTAGGCTAACCAACCCACCCGGGCCCCGGAACTTTGATTGCTCTTGAATCACAATCCGGGTCGCGGGGACGGTGTGTATTGCTGCGGAGGAATAGTTCGCTAGATTTCTCCCATGACACGTGAATCGCAACCGACTACGGCCGCGTCCTCGGGAAGCCCTCTCGTCTCCCTCAAGAACGTCAACAAGCACTTCGGGGACCTGCACGTCCTCCGCGACATCAACCTGGACGTGGCCCGTGGAGAGGTCGTGGTCGTCATCGGCCCGTCGGGCTCCGGGAAATCCACGCTCTGCCGCGCGATCAACCGACTCGAGACCATCGACGACGGCGAGATCACCATCGACGGCAAGGTCCTTCCGGCCGAGGGCAAGGCGCTCGCGAAACTGCGCGCCGACGTCGGCATGGTCTTCCAGTCCTTCAACCTCTTCGCACACAAGTCCATCCTCGAGAACGTGACGCTCGGCCCGATCAAGGTCAAGGGCATGAAGGGCGGCGAGGCCAAGGAGCTCGCGATGTCGCTGCTCAAGCGCGTCGGCGTGGACAACCAGGCGCAGAAACTGCCGGCACAGCTCTCCGGCGGACAGCAGCAGCGCGTCGCGATCGCCCGCGCACTCGCGATGAAGCCGAAGGTCATGCTGTTCGACGAACCCACCTCGGCACTCGACCCCGAGATGATCAACGAGGTCCTGGACGCCATGGTGTCGCTGGCGAAGGAAGGCATGACCATGATCGTGGTGACCCACGAGATGGGCTTTGCCCGCCGCGCCGCCGACCGCGTCATCTTCATGGCCGACGGGCAGATCATGGAGCAGGCCACCCCCGACGAGTTCTTCACGAACCCCCAGAGCGATCGCGCCAAGGACTTCCTCGGCAAGATCCTCTCCCACTAGCACCCCACCCGTACCTCAGTACCCCACCCCGAAGGCCTTGCGAGGCCGCACACCAAGG
>JASLAA010000191.1 GCA_030147325.1 Arthrobacter sp.
GGTGTAGGCGCGCGCCTGCTCCAGCACGGTCACCTTCCAGCCCTCGCGCACGAGGGAAGCGGCCGCCATCAGCCCGGCGATACCTCCGCCCACCACGACCGCCTCGTACCGGTTCGTCATCCTGTGTCCTCGCATCGGTCCTCGAACGCCGATCCTACGCTCGCGGTGGTGCTGGGTGACCACCGGCGGGCGGGGTCCGTTCCGATCCCGCCGTCGTGCCGCACCGTCAGGTGGCCGAATGCGGCGAGCACCGACAGGTTCCTGTCCCGGGATGTGCAGCTGTAGCCACCGAGCCGGGTGAGGGGTTGCTCGAGGAGGCCGCCCCGTTCCGGTGCTGGGCTACCCTAGAGCAGTGACTTACGAGATCGAGATCGGCCGAGCCAAGCGCGGGCGCAGGGCATATTCACTGGACGACGTGGCGGTGGTGCCCTCCCGGCGAACCCGCGATCCGCTCGACGTCTCCGTCTCCTGGCAGATCGATGCCTACCAGTTCGAGATGCCCGTGGTCGCTGCTCCCATGGACTCGGCGATGTCTCCGGCGACCGCCATCGCCATGGGGCGTCTGGGCGGACTCGGGGTCCTCAACCTCGAAGGGCTCTGGACACGGTACGAGGACCCGGAGCCGGTCCTGGACGAGATCGCCGACCTCAGCACCGAGAACTTCAGCCCCGCGGCCACCCGCCGCATGCAGGAGATCTACGATGCGCCGATCCGGGCCGAACTGATCACGAGCCGCCTCGCGGAGATCCGTGAGGCCGGTGTGACCGTGGCCGGGTCCCTGACCCCGCAGCGCACCCAGCAGTTCTACAAGACGGTCCTCGCCGCGGGGGTCGACATCTTCGTCATCCGCGGTACCACGGTGTCTGCCGAACACGTGTCGAAGAACGAGCAGCCGCTCGACCTCAAGAAGTTCATCTACGAGCTCGACGTGCCGGTGATCGTCGGAGGAGCCGCAGGCTACACCCCGGCCCTGCACCTCATGCGGACGGGTGCCGCCGGGGTGCTCGTCGGGTTCGGTGGGGGAGCGACGACCACCACGCGCCGTGCACTGGGGATCCATTCGCCGCTCGCCTCCGCGATCGCCGACGTCGCAGGGGCACGCCGGGACTACATGGACGAGTCCGGCGGGCGGTACGTCCACGTGATCGCCGACGGCGGCATGGGAGCCAGCGGCGACATCGTGAAGGCCATCGCCATGGGCGCCGACGCCGTCATGCTCGGATCCGCGCTGGCCCGCGCCGAGGAGGCGCCCGGGCAGGGCTGGCACTGGGGCCAGGAGGCCCACCACCCCGAGCTGCCCCGTGGCGACCGGGTCAATATCGGCACGGTCGGTCCGCTCAAGGAGGTGCTCTGGGGCCCGTCGCACCACACCGACGGAACATCCAACCTCATCGGCGCCCTGCGTCGCGCGATGGCCACCACCGGATACTCGGATCTGAAGGAGTTCCAGCGGGTCGAAGTGGTCCTCTCGCCCTACGTCTCCATCGACTGACGGGACCACCGGCGCGCGCACGGGTCAGACGGGCGCTGTCCCGCTAAGCTGGAAGTGCTGGGGCCGCGAACGCCGGCCGACACCGGTGCCAGGCGGCCCCTTCCTGCAGCCACGGTCGGTGGATCTCCGAAAGGCACACTGTGAGCGAACTGTCCCTCGAGCTGCACGACGCCGAACTCACCACCCCCGACCTCGTCATCCTCGAGATGGAGGCGTCCTCGAAAGAGGACGCCTCAGCGCAACTCGCGGCCCGGATGTTCGAGGCCGGGCGGATCTCCGACCTGCAGGCCTTCCTCGATCAGGTCAATTCCCGCGAGCACCAGATGGCGACGGGTCTTCCCGGCGGGGTGGGTCTGCCGCATGCCCGTAGCGAGTTCGTGAACCAGACCTCCATCGCCGTCGGTGTGACGCGTTTCGGCTACAGCCTCGATTTCGGCGCCGTCGACGGCCCGGCCACCCTGGTGCTGCTGATGGCCACACCGGCGCAGTCCTTCTCCGAGCACCTCGAGGTCCTCGCCACCATCGCGCGGAGCCTGTTCAAGGAGAATTTCCGCGAATCGCTCCGGCGGGCCCATGATGCCGAGGTCATCGCGGAGCTGATCAACTCGTCGCTCGTGTTCTTCGACCACTAGCCCGCCGGACCGGCCGCATCTAGTCGCTCCGCCAGGAGTTCCAGAGCGAGGCGTACGCACCGTCGAGGGCCAGCAGTTCGTCGTGTGAACCGAGCTCGGAGATACGGCCCTCCTCCACCACGGCCACCCGATCGGCGTCGTGCGCGGTGTGGAGCCGGTGCGCGATCGCGATGACGGTCCTGCCTTCCAGGACGGCGTTGAGCGAGCGTTCGAGGTCGCGGGCCGCCTGGGGATCGATGAGCGAGGTGGCCTCATCGAGCACCAGGGTGTGCGGGTCGGCGAGGATCAGGCGCGCCAGGGCGAGTTCCTGGGCCTGTGCCGGAGTGAGTTCGTGGGCGCCCGATCCGACCTCCGTCAGCACGCCCTCCGGCAGCTGCCCCACCCAGTCCATCGCGCCGACGCTGCGCAGGGCGTCCTCGATCTCCGCATCACCCGCGTCCGCCCTCCCCAGCCGGACGTTGTCGGAGACCGAACCGACGAACACATGGTGTTCCTGCGTCACGAGCGCCACTTCGCGTCGCAGGTCGTCCAGCGGTCGGTCGACGAGAGGCACGCCGCCCACGGTGACCGAGCCCGACGTCGGAGGATGGATGCCGGCCAGCAGGCGCCCGAGCGTGGACTTGCCGGCACCGGAGGGACCGACCACCGCCAGCCGTTCGCCCCGGACGAGCGTCAGGTCGACGCCGTGCAGGACGTTGTGCCCGGGCCGGTAGGCGTAGCTCGCCCC
>JASLAA010000014.1 GCA_030147325.1 Arthrobacter sp.
TCCAGACGTTCCTCGACGAGGACATCGCCAGCGTCAAGACCACCCTCACCGACATCGGTCTGCTGTAGGCCATGAGTACCTCCGTACAGAACGCCCCCGGGACCGGCACCGCGCCGGTTCCCGGGAAGCCCATCGGCGAGCTGATCTTCGCACTGATCATCGTCAGCATCGGAGTGGTCGGTTTCGTCGCCGGCGCGGGCATCCAGACGCCGCCGTCAGCCAGTGACATCGGTCCCCGCGCCTTCCCGTTCGCCGTCTCGGCGCTGCTCGTCGTCGTCGGGGCCGGTCTGGTCATCCAGGTGCTCCGCGGCCACCGCGGCGCGGCGGACGAGGGCGAGGACGTGGACCTCGACGCGAAGACCGACTGGCTCACCGTCGGCAAGCTCTCGGGGTTCGTGCTCCTGCACGCGTTCCTGATCGTCCCGCTGGGCTGGCCGGTCGCTGCGGCGATCCTCTTCTTCGGCGCGGCGTGGTCCCTGGGGGCGCGCCCCTGGTGGCGTAACCTCGTGACCGCCGTCGTCCTCGCCCTCGTGCTCCAGTTCGTCTTCGCCGGGCTCCTCGGTGTGTCGCTGCCGGCCGGTTTCCTCGAGGGGTTCGGTGTCTTCGGTGGATAACTTCTTCCTGCTGATGGAGGGCTTCGCCACGGCGATGCAGCCCATGTACCTGCTCTTCGCGCTCGGCGGCGTGCTCGTCGGGACCGCTGTCGGGGTGCTGCCGGGTATCGGCCCGGCGATGACCGTCGCACTGCTCATGCCCATCACCTACAGCCTGGAACCGACGGCGGCGATCATCGTCTTCGCCGGTATCTACTACGGGGGCATGTACGGCGGATCGACGACGTCGATCCTGCTCAACACCCCCGGTGAGTCCTCCTCGATCGTCACCGCACTCGAGGGCAACAAGATGGCAAAGGCCGGCAGGGGAGCGGCAGCTCTCGCGACGGCGGCGGTCGGCTCGTTCGTGGCCGGCACCATCGCGACGGTGCTGCTGAGTTTCGTGGCGCCGTTCGTGGCGGCCTTCGCCGTGCAGATCGGCCCGGTCGAGTACGTGGCCCTGATGGTGGTGGCCTTCCTGACCGTCGGTGCGCTGCTCGGCTCCTCGGTGCTGCGCGGACTCGCCTCGCTCGGACTCGGCCTGTTCATCGCGCTGGTCGGATTCGATGCCCTGACAGCCCAGCAGCGCTACACGTTCGGCAGTCCGTTCCTCGCGGACGGTATCGACGTCGTGCTGGTAGCGGTCGCACTGTTCGCCGTCGGCGAGGCCCTGTACGTGGGGTCGCGGCTCCGGCACGGGCCCATCAAGGTGATCCCCGTGACCGGCGGCTGGACCAGCTGGCTCCGGAAGGATGACCTCCGCCGCTCCTGGAAGCCGTGGCTGCGCGGAACGATGATCGGATTCCCCGTCGGCACGATCCCCGCAGGCGGCGCCGATGTCGCGACCTTCCTGTCCTACGCCTCCGAGCGGAAGCTCGCCAAGGGCGAGAACAAGCAACAGTTCGGGAAGGGCGCCATCGAGGGCGTCGCGGGACCCGAGGCGGCGAACAACGCGGCCGCGGCCGGTGTCCTGGTGCCCCTGCTGACGCTGGGCATCCCGACGACCGCGACGGCCGCCATGATGCTCGTGGCGTTCCAGCGGTACCAGATCCCGGTGGGCCCGCAGCTCTTCGAGTCCAACAGCACGCTCGTCTGGGCACTCATCGCGAGCCTCTACGTGGGCAACCTGATGCTGCTCGTGCTGAACCTGCCGCTCGTGGGCATCTGGGTCAAGATCCTCCAGATCCCGCGGCCCTACCTGTACGCGGGGATCCTCGTGTTCGCGGTGCTGGGTGCGTTCTCCGTGAACTTCACGCCGATCGACGTGATCATCCTCCTGATCGTGGGGGTGCTCGGATTCTTCATGCGGCGCTACGGGTACCCGATCGCGCCGATGGTGGTGGGGCTGATCCTGGGCCCGATCTTCGAGAGTCAGCTCCGCAGGTCGCTCGCGATCTCGCAGGGCGATCCCGTGGCGCTCATCCAGTCCCCGGTGGCCGCGACGATCTACGTCGTGCTCATCGTGATCTTCGCGCTGTCATTCCTGCTCAAGCGGCGCCAGCGCCAGTTCGAGGCCATGGTCGCAGCCAACGCCGACGCCCCCGACGTCGTCCGCGGTCCCGCCGCGGCACCCGAGGCCGCCGTCGCTCCCGCGACGCGCGCCCCCGACACCCGAGAGGACACCGACCGATGAGCAGCATCGTGGTGGGCTACGTGCCCAACGCCCTGGGCGAGGCCGCCGTCACCCAGGCGGTGGAGGAGGCACGACGCCGGGACGCCGAGCTCGTGGTCATCAACACCACCCGGGCCGACCGGCTCGTCAACCCGGCCTACGCCGACTCGGAGGACGTCTCGAAGCTGGAGGCCATGCTGGACTCCACCGGCGTGCGGTATTCCGTGCGCCACAGCATCTCCGAGGCCACCGCAGCCGAGGAGGTGGTGGACACCGCCGAGGAACTGGACGCCGAGCTGATCGTGATCGGCGTGCGGCATCGTACACCGGTGGGCAAGCTGATAATGGGCTCGACGGCGCAGACCATCCTGCTCTCCGCGCGCTGCAACGTCCTCGCGGTCAAGCTGGCGTGAGGCGGCGGTCACATCCGTTCCTTTCGATGAGGGTAAAGCTCGCCGAACCTTGTGCATTCACCCAATACCTAGTGGGGCTTGGTTTGAGGTTCGGTGGGCATGATGGAT
>JASLAA010000052.1 GCA_030147325.1 Arthrobacter sp.
GCATTGAGGCCGGCGCGGCCCATGAGGATGCCCTTGGCCTGTTCGATGACGGCGCGGCTGAGGGCGGACGCGGCGACAGCCTCGTTGGCGAGCTGGTGCCGGTCGGCGTGGATGGAGCGGGTGAGGTCCACGACGAGGCCCCACACCCCGATGGCTTCTGCGCCGTCGAAGATGAGGTCGGCGGAGACGAGGACCTTGTGGGATTGCCCGCTGAGGTCGCGGATGGAGGTGTACACCGAGACGGGTCCGCCGGTTCGTGAAGCGCGCTCCCAGAAGTCGCGGACGGCGTCGCGGTCGGCGGATTCGATGTGGGACAGACCCAACTCGACGGTGGGCACGACGTCGCCGCGTTCGTAGCCGTGGATGCGGTACAACTCGTTCGACCACTGGAGGACGCCATCGGCGAAGTACTGCTCGAAGGTACCGGTGGGGCAGTCGATGAAGTATTCGATGCTGGAGACAGCCCCGGACAGGGGCACCAGCTTTTCATTCGGGGAAGTCATGAGGGGCCGTTCGACGTGCCTGGTCCGGGCTAGCGTCTTAACCCGAACTCAAAAATGCACAGTAGCAAAGCAATCCACACCTGTACCAGTTGCATCGACCGGTACCGCTGACGGACCGGCCCCGGGCCGGTGGACCCGGCACCTGCGTGTGGCTCACCCATGGGAGCCTGCCCCTGTGTCGCCACTACTCTTCCGGGAAGCCGAGCCATACTTCGATCTGTACCTGAGCGGCGCGGAGCCGGAGGTCCTTCTCATCGGTCTCGCTGAACGGCCGCGGGTGGTCGTCGATGAGGCACAGCGTCCCGATGAGCCATCCGTCGGTACTGCAGATCGGGTGGCCGGCATAGAAGCGCAGATGGGGAGCGCCGACGACCAGCGGATGATCGCGGAAGTCCGCGGATGCGGCCGCGTCGGGGATGACGAGGGTCCGGTCGGCTTCGATGGTCCGAGCGCAGAGGGCGATCTCCCGCGGGAGGTCCTGCCCGATCGGTCCCGCGACCGACTTGATGATCTGCCGGTCCTCGGTGATGAGCGCGATCGACGCAGAACTCACGCCGAAATAGTCGCGTGCTTCGGCAGTGAGGCGATCGAAGCGCTCCTCGGCGCCGGTCTCCAGCAGGCCGGTTTCGAACAGAGCATTGCACCGGCGGGATTCGGCGTCGTCCGCGCTGTCCTGAGCCGTCGCGGCTGTACTTCCGTCGTTCGTGATGCCGTGGGGTTCGGTACGGGCGGGGCGGTCGAACCGGTACCCGTCCGGGGAGACAATGAGCCTGCGCAGCGTGTCCGCGTACCCGGAGCCGGCTGTCACGAGGTCGGTGCTGTAGTGGGCACCGTCGATGGGCACATCGCGATCGGCGATCATCCGGTTGACGGCATGAGCAACCAGATCCCGGTCGAGCACGGGTAGAACCATGATGCCCGTGAGATAGCCGGCCACATCGATCTCGTCCCGGTTGCCGCCGATGCCCTGATAGGTGATGCAGACATCGTTGATGGAGAAGCCGGCCACCCGGATCGTCTGGATGGTCGTCCACTGCTGTAGGTACTCGCTGATCACTGCTGCACTTCCCATTCCCGGCCGTCCGGGCAATCACACTGAAACAGGCTCTCCATCGACTCTAGACCCAGCAGCCGGGGAATCCCGACGGAGATGTCTGCTCGGTGTGATGGACAACAGCCTGCATGACGTGCCTGTCCTCCCTGGGCGACGATCCTGCGGGGAGATGCGCTGGTCGGGCGCCAGCGGAGCCACGTTGCGCACGCCTGATGGACGAGGCCGGAAACCCGTGGTGGTTCTCGGCACCACCCCCTAGTGCGCGGTGCCGGCCCGGCGGCCCCTGACGTGGGTGGGTGCCAGGCTGTGAAAGAGGTCGCGTTGCCCTGACGCCCAGGGTTCATCGACTGCTTTGCCCCAGAGGATCGTCAGGAGTTCAGGGTCCTTCACCGGGGTGGCTGGACCATTGAAGAGGATGGTCCAACCGTCGGAGGAGGTCTTGTTCACCTGGTCGATCTGGAACGCGGCATGATCGAGGTGACCCGTGGCGATGGTGCCGTCGGCGGAGGTGCGGAAGTACACGTGATCGTCCAGGACGAAGTAGTTCACGGGGAAGATGTTCAGGAGCCCGTCACGGAGAAAACCCAGCCGACCCATGGTTTGTGTTGTTGCCAGGGCCCAGCACTCGGAGGGCGGGATCTGGTCGGAGGTGCGCAGAGCGCCGGGGGAGTCCCAGTAGGCATCCTGGTTGGGCGTTGTCGTCATGGTGCGTCCTTGTCCCTTGATGGTGGAGACCGGTTGCCGGTGCTTCGAGAGTTGCGGGTGCGGGGAAGTGCCGGCGCCTCCGGCCGGCGGCCCTGATGCTCCACGGTCTCCTGGTTCCGAAGGTACGCAGGAATGGTCCCCCGCATCAGGGCCGAAAGACCCTGACCAGATGGGCTGTTCACGGCGACGATGGGGAAGTGCCCTACCTGGGTCTCGAACATCGCCCATCACAGAAGCCCTCGTTCTGCCGCAGGAGATCCGCTGCGGTCGCGTCAACGATAAGGACACGGCAGATGACCACCCAGCCAGCGCAGTATCAACCGACAAGCAGTGGGCGTGAGGTTCCGGTCCTGTCCGACACGCAGCCATGGGGCCCGGCAGCCCCGCCTCACCTGGATCAGCGGGCCATCCTGGTTGCCGTGCGGGGTCCTCTGTCTGCCAACGTGTCCCTCGAGTGGGCTGCCCGTCGCGCGCGGGCGGCCGATCTCCCACTGACGCTGGTGCATGCTGTTCCCGCTGCCGATGCGATGCCGCCTGGCACCTGTTACGCGGACGTGGTCGCCACGGGTCGCAGGATGCTGCAGGACGAGGCCGCCCGCTTGTCGACCAGATACCCGACCCTGCGGCTCGGCGTCTACCTTCACTGCGGTGATGTCGTCCATGCCCTCTTGGGATTATCAGCCGATGCATCGTTGCTCGTCGTGGGCGCGGACCGGGTGAACACGCTCACCGGTGTCTTCCAGGGTTCTGTAGCCGTCCAGGTGGTGCTGGGGTCGCTCGCTCCGGTACTGGTCATTCCGACCGGCCCCCGGGACAGCGGCGACAGGAACGGGATCGCCCACAGCCACGTCGTGGTGGGTGTCGACGGTTCCGCGGAAGCGGACGCGGCGCTGACCCGAGCGGCTGCCGAAGCACACCGGTTGGGTGCCATGCTGCGTGTGATCGCGGCCGTGAAACCGGGGTCACCGGCCTCGGAGGCGCTGGCCGCCAGTGCTCCCGGCGCGCTTTCGGCGATCCACGCCGCCTACCCGTCCCTGGGTGTGAGCTGGATCGTGGACGCGCTGCGCACCCCGGCCCGGGCCCTGATGCGACACAGCCAGGACGCGGCCCT
>JASLAA010000023.1 GCA_030147325.1 Arthrobacter sp.
TTGCCCACCACGCTGTCCGTCGGGATGTCCCGCACGTTGTTGGCCATCAGCAGTGCCGTCGCGATCAGGCCGGTGCCCACGGCTCCGACCCAGGCCGCTCCACTGAGGCGATCCGCCTGCGTGAAGGTGGTGCCGAGGGTCGCGACGAGTCCGAAGAACACGAACACGAAGACGTCGCCGAGACCGAGGTAGCCGTACGGGTTCTTCCCGCCGGTGTAGCCCCAGGCGGCCGCGATGCAGCCCACGCCGACCAGGAGCAGGACCCAGGCCTGCGACAGGAGGATCAGCGCCAGGCCTGCGAGCATCGCGAGGCCGAAGCAGGCGAAGGCAGCTGCTTTCACGTGCTGCGGACGGGCTACGCCGGAGCCCGTCAGCCGCAGCGGGCCCACCCGGTCGTCGTCGGTTCCCCGGATCCCGTCCGAGTAGTCGTTCGCGTAATTGACTCCCACCTGGAGCAGAACCGAGACGGCGGCCGCGAGCAGGGCGTTGAGGGGCTTGAACGAGCCGAGTCCGAAGGCGGCGGCGCTCCCGATGATCACGGGTGCGAAGGCCATCGGGAGCGTCCTCGGACGGGCTCCCTCGAGCCATTGAGCGGCAGTCGCCACGTGGTGTTCCTTCTGGTCGGTGGTCGGTGTTCTCCTGCGGGCCACGCCTAGGCGCGTTCGAGCAGGGAGCGGATGGTCTGCCGGTCGGGCTTGCCTCCGGGCAGGAGGGGAAAGGCGTCGAGGGTGACGATGGACTTCGGCACGGCGTGTGCGCCCAGTTCGACGTGCACGGCCTGCCGGATCACCTCGGCGTCCACGTCCCCCACGACGGCGGCGGCGACGACGTCACCCCACTCGGCGCTGCTGATGCCGAGCACCATCACCTGCTCCACGCCGGGCAGGCCCTCCACGATGTCGGACACTGCCGCGGCGGAGACCTTGAGGGCGCCGGTGATGATGACGTCGTCGAGCCGGCCATGGACGGCGACCGTGCCGTCGAGGGCCACGTCGCCGGCGTCGTCGGTCATGAACCAGCGCTGCCCCGAGTTGAAGACGAACCGCTCCGTGGTCAGATCGGGTGCGTTCAGGTAGCCATCGGATAGAACGGCACCGCCGATGCGGAGGCGTCCGTCCACGGAGCGGAGTTCGACGCCATCGAGGGGTCTCCCGTCGTAGACGCACCCTCCGCACGTCTCGCTCATGCCGTACGTCTCGACGATCCTCAGGTCCTGGCTGCGTGCCAGGGACCTCAGCGAGGCACCTGCCGGCGCGCCCCCGAGGAGGATCGCGTCGAAGCGCCGAAGTACCCGCAGGGTCTCGGGGGACGGGTCCGTCAGCAGCCGGTGCAGCTGTGTCGGGACCAGGGAGGTGAAGCGGACGCGGTCGGTCAGTTCGGCTGCCGCGTCCACGAACGCGCGGGCCGTGAAGCCGGACGACGGGTCCATCACCCACGGCCGGGTCCCGGCGAAGAGGGAGCGTACGAGCACCTGGAAGCCCGCCACGTAGTGCACCGGCAGGGTGAGGAGCCACTGTCCCTCGGCCTTCAGGGCGAAAGCGGTCCCGACGGCGGACGCGGCGAGGGCGTCCACGCTCAGCATGGTCTGCTTGGGGGTGCCGGTCGAACCGGAGGTGCTGATGACGGCCGCGATCTCGTCATTGGGGAGGGCGCCGTCGAAGGTCTGGTCCGCCCGCACATGGGGCGCGACGGCCGGTCCTTCGCCGGCGAGTGCTGCGGCCAGGGGCTTGAGCAGGGTGAGGGCGTCGAAGCCTTCGGGAGTGTGGACGGGCAGTAGTTCCACGCCGCTCCTAGAAGTAGTAGGGGAACGAGGACCAGTCGGGATCGCGTTTCTCGAGGAACGCCTCCTTGCCCTCGACCGCCTCGTCCGTCATGTACGCGAGCCGGGTCGCCTCGCCCGCGAAGACCTGCTGGCCCGCGAGGCCGTCGTCGGCGAGGTTGAAGGCGAATTTCAGCATGCGGATGGCCTGGGGACTCTGCCGTGCGATATCGGCAGCATAGGCGAGCGCCGTGCTCTCCAGCCGGTCGTGATCGACGGCCTCGTTGACGGCACCCATCTCCACCATGTCCTGGGCGGAATATTCGCGGGCGAGGAAGAAGATCTCGCGTGCCTTCTTCTGGCCGATCTGGCGGGCGAGCAGGGCGGAACCGTAGCCGGCGTCGAAGCTGCCCACCGTGGCATCGGTCTGCTTGAACCTCCCGTGCTGGACGGAGGCGATCGTGAGGTCCGCCACGACGTGCAGGCTGTGTCCACCGCCGGCGGCCCACCCGTTGACGACGGCGATCACCACCTTGGGCATCGTCCGGATGAGTCGCTGCACCTCGAGGATGTGGAGGCGCCCGGCGCGCGCCGGGTCGATGGTCTCCCTCGTCTCGCCCTCGGCGTACCGGTAACCGTCACGGCCCCGGATGCGCTGATCGCCGCCGGAGCAGAACGAGTGGCCTCCGTCGCGGGGGCTCGGGCCGTTGCCGGTGAGCAGCACGGTGGCGACGTCCGGGGTCATCCGGGCGTGGTCGAGGGCGCGGTACAGCTCGTCGACCGTACCGGGACGGAAGGCGTTCCGGACCTCGGGACGGTCGAAGGCGATCCGGACGGTGGGCAGATCCCGCACCACGGTGCCCTCGGCGTCGCGCTCCACCTGGCGGTGGTAGGTCATGTCCGTGAAGTCCTCGAACCCCGTGACGGGACGCCATCGGGTGGGATCGAAGATGTCGGATACCTTGGCGGGAAGCTCTGAAGTCACCCGTCGAGTCTAGCCGCGCGGCAGCGGGCGGGAACTCCCGTGGATCCGCCCGGCCGGGCCAGGGAGGGTTGTCTCCCGCGGCTCAGGCCGTGGTCGTGCGCCACGATCCCCGCAGCGCGTCGATCCCGTCGAGGAGGACGTCCAGTCCTACGGCGAACTCCTCGTCGTAGTCGTAGCCCGACCGCGCCAGTTCGACGACGACCTCCATCAGATAGGGGTACAGCTCCGCGGCTTCGGCACCCTGACCCTCATGTGTGGCAGCAGCCACCTCGGCGGACTCCTCCGGGGTCTCGAACGAGAGCGTCTTCTGCTGCAGGGCGAAGCCGTAGACATAGGCGTCCAGGGCGGAGGTGACGTGGACCGTGGTGCGGAAGGAGAAGCCGCTCTCGCGCAGGCAGCCCATCATGGCGTTGTGCTGCCGCAGGCTCTCCGGCCCCGGTCGGCCATGGGCCTCCATCAATCCGATCGCCCAGCGGTGCCGGGTGAGCGCAGCGCGCAGCGAGACGGCGCGCTCACGCAGGGAGCGCTTCCAGCCCCGCTCGGCGCCGGGCTCGGTCACCTCGCCCCAGACGATGTCCACCATCCCGTCGAGCAGGTCCTCCTTGTTCGCGACGTGCTTGTACAGCGCCATCGGGACCACCCCGAGCCCCTGGGCGAGCGTTCGCATCGTGAAGCCGTCGATCCCCACGTCGTCGGCGAGCTCGATGCCTGCATGCAGCACCGCCTGCCTGTTGAGGCGACGACGGCCGGCCTCCTCCTGCTGGGGCACGGTGTTCCTTCCGGATCCGGACTGGTTCGTTGACAAAGTGTACGTGATACACCTACCGTCGGAGCACAAGGTGTACGCCGTACACATGTGACGGACAGGAGCATCATGATGTCAGACGCCAGGGCTGCCCGGGTAGCCGGGATCTGCTTCCTCATCACGTTCGTCTCGGCGATCTCGGGCGCCGTCCTCTACGCCCCCGTGCTCACCGACCCCGGCTACGTCAGCGGCCCAGGGGATGACGTCCGTGTCCTCCTCGGAGCGGTCTGCGAGATCGTGCTGGTCATCACGAACATCGGCACGGCGATCGTGCTCTTCCCCGTGCTCCGGCGCCACCACGAGGCGGCAGCCCTCGCGTACGTCGCTGCGCGGATCATGGAGTGCGCCCTCATCGTGGTCGGGATGCTCGGGGTGCTGACCGTCGTCACCCTTCGCCAGGTCGCAGCCCAGGAGGGTGGCGGGGACAGTGCCTCCTACCTGCCCGTGGCCCACGCCCTCGTCGCCCTGCACGACTGGACGTTCCTCCTCGGCCCAGGCTTCGTCGTCGGGATAGGGAACGGCCTGCTGCTCGGGTTCCTGATGTACCGGTCCGGTCTGGTGCCTCGCCGCATGGCGCTGCTGGGCGTCGTCGGAGGGCCTCTCATGTCGGCATCCGGAATCGCGGTGCTCTTCGGGGCGTACGAACAGACGTCGGTCTGGTCCGGCCTGGCCACGCTCCCGGAGATCGCGTGGGAGGCGTCGCTCGGCATCTACCTCACGTTCGTGGGGTTCCGACGGTCGGGTTCCCGTGCTGCAGCCCCTGCCGGGCAGCGGGAGGTCCGGGTTCCCCGCTCCTAGCGCTGGAGCTGGGCGAAGTTGACCGCGCTACGCACGGCTGGGAAGTACCCGGATCTGTACCCCTCGGCCGTGGGGTGCAGGTTGTCCGCCGCGCCCGCCCGGAAGGTGATCCAGGGCGACGGTGAGCCGAGGCCATGGCCCTCGAACTTCTGCACGAGGTCCACGAAGGTGAAGCCGTGCGCGTCCGCCTGCTTCCTGATCACGCTGTTGAGGTTGTCCGTTCCCGCATTGAAGACCGCCTGCGACGCCACGGGGATCACGGGGGTGCCGAACTCGGGCGAGAACAGGTGCGGGTAGCCCATGACCACCACGGTGGCCTCGGGTGCCGCGGCCTCGATCGAGTCGTACAGGGCATCGAGGTTCCGGTCCAGCACGGGCAGGGCTGTGGCGTTCTTGCGCGTGATGGTCTCGGCGCAGAAAGCGGTGGGGCTTGCGCTGCAGACAGCAGCGATCTCGGCGAATCCGGCGTCGTTGCCGCCCGCCGAGATGGTGACGAGATCCGTCTCCGGGGACAGCGCTCCCGCTGCCACGGCCTGTGCCACCTGCTCCGGGAGATCGATGGCACCGCCGGCTTCCGTGGCGACCTTCGCGCCGGCGCACGTCGCGTCCTCGACGAGCTCGACCTGCTTCTTCGAGTCGATGATCCGCGGCAGCCCGAGCGTGCTCCGGCCGCAGGCATCGATGTAGGAGCCTGCTCCGTACCCCGAGGCGTAGGAGTCGCCGAGGGCGACATAGGAGGCAGGTGCCTTCGGCGCGGCTGTGGCGGGGCCGGCGGCGCCGCCGATCAGGGCGGCCGCGGCGGCTACGGACAGGGCGACGAGCTTGGTGTTCCGGGCCCGGCTGGCGTGCTTCGTTGCAGTCATGGCTCAACGCTACTCGGGGGAGCGGGCTTGTCCAGCAGCAGGTTCGTGATGCGCAGGGTGCACAACCGTCGATCCGTTTCATCGGTGATCAGCACCTCATGGGTGGTGAGGGTGCGGCCCAGCTGAAGCGGCGTCGCGGTGATCGTGATGGTCCCCGCCCGTGCGCTGCGGTGGTGTGTTGCCGAGACGTCGACCCCGACAGCGGTCTTGCCGAGCGTTGAGGCGTGGATCACGGCCGCCCAGGACCCTACGGCCTCACCCACGGCGAGCGACGCCCCGCCGTGCAGCAGGCCGAACGACTGCCGGTTGCCCTCGACGGGCATCGTCGCAACGACACGCTCCACCGACTGCTCGACGATCACGACGCCCATCTTCTCGTCGAGTTCGCCCAGGGTGATGACCCAGCGGGGAGGGGCTTCGTGCGTCATCGCGATACTGCTCCTGGTTCGGCTGCCGGTTCGGATGACGGCCACTCTATCGCCCACCGTGCTGCGCCCGGAGTTCGGTCCACGGATAACGATGTCGTCACGGGCAGGGCGGGGAGGTGCCCCTGACCTGCGGGGATGGAGGGCGAAGGGGGTCAGCCGCTTCCGGTGGAAGCGCTCCCACTTGACAGTGCCGTACGTCACAGTCAGGATGGGGCGACAGCGTGAGAGCGCTCCCACCGGAACTGATCTCCCGTGTCGGGCACGCCGTTCGCGCTGCTGCCACTACTCGCTCCGGCGGTGGGTCCCGGGTGCTCCCGTGACCCATCGCCGCCACCACCGTCCTGGAGCAAGCCCCCCATCGACCGGCCATCGGCCGGCGTCCCGTCCGGAGGCAGCGGCACCAGGAAGTTCCACCCAGAGTCCGTTGCACCCGGCAGCGGAATCCGAGCTGACAAAGGAGTCAACCGTGCGCACTACAGCACGTTTCACCGCACTTTCCGCCGCCGCCGCGCTCATGGCATTGACCATGACGGCCTGCGGGTCGGGATCCGGAACGGAGAACGCCGGCGTAGAAGGCGAAACCGGTAGCGAGGACGTCACCCTCTCCGTAGGAACGTTCAACGAGTTCGGCTACGAGGAGCTCTTCACGGAGTACGAGGAGCTCAACCCGAACGTCACGATCGAACACAAGAAGGCCGCCACCTCCAACGAGGCGCGTGACAACCTCACCACGAGGCTCGCGGCGGGGTCGGGCCTGTCCGACATCGAGGGCATCGAGGTCGACTGGCTGCCCGAGCTCCTCGAGTACCCGGACCAGTTCGCGGATCTCACCGACCCGGCAGTCGAAGGTCGATGGCTCGACTGGAAGACCGCTGCCGCGACCACGGAGGACGGGCAGCTCATCGGCTACGGCACCGACGCCGGACCGCAGGGTGTCTGCTACCGCGCCGACCTCTTCGAGAAGGCCGGATTGCCCAGCGATCGCGAGTCCGTCGCGGAGATGCTCGAGGGTGACTGGCAGACCTACTTCGACGCCGGCAAGGAGTTCGTCGCCGCGAGCGACGGAGTGGCCTGGTTCGATTCCGCCGGAGCCACCTACCAGGGCATGATCAACCAGGTCCAGAATGCCTACGAGGAGGACGACGGCACGGTCATGGCCGCGGACAACCCCGAGGTCAAGGATATCTACGAGCAGGTCCTCCAGGCATCCGTCGAGGACGGGCTCTCAGCGCACCTGACGCAGTGGGAGGACGACTGGGTGGCAAGCTTCCAGTCGGATGCTTTCGCCACGAAGCTCTGCCCGGGGTGGATGCTCGGAGTCATCGAGGGCAACGCCGAGGGCATCGAGGGTTGGGACATCGCCGATGTCTTCCCCGGCGGCGGAGGCAACTGGGGAGGTTCGTACCTGACCGTCCCCACCCAGGGTGAGAACCAGGCGGAAGCCAAGAAGCTCGCCGAGTGGCTCACCGCTCCGGAGCAGCAGATCAAGGCTTTCGAGTCCAAGGGCACCTTCCCGAGCCAGGTCGAGGCACTGGAGAGCGAGGTCCTGCAGGGTCAGGTCGATCCGTTCTTCAATGATGCGCCGACCGGCGAGATCCTCGCCAACCGTGCGTCCGCCATCGAGGTCACGCCCTTCAAGGGCCCGAAGTACTTCGCGATCAACGACGCGATGCAGCAGGCGCTGACCCGTGTCGACGTCGACCAGACCGATGATCCCGCCTCCTCCTGGGAGAAGTTCGTCACCGCTGTAGGCGCTCTGTAACGCATGGCAGTCACGGACCGGGTCCAATCCCCACCCCCCGACACGAACCAGCGGGCGTCGCGCGACAAGAGCGTGAAGCGGCTGGCCTTCTCCCAGAAGGTATCGAAGTGGGACGTCAAGCTGTCCCCGTACATCTACATCTCGCCGTTCTTCCTGCTGTTCGCCATCACGGGTCTGTTTCCCCTGCTCTACACGGCATGGGTCTCGCTCCACAACTGGAACCTCATCGGTGGCCAGGGCGCCTTCACAGGACTCGAGAACTTCCAGTTCGTGCTCTCGCAGCCGTTCTTCTGGAACGCCGTAGGTAATACGTTCAGCATCTTCCTCCTCTCGTCCGTCCCTCAGGTCGTCCTCGCCATCGCCATCGCGGCGGTGCTGGATGCCAACCTGAGGGCCAGGACGTTCTGGCGGATGGGCGTCCTCGTTCCCTTCGTGGTGGCCCCCGTGGCCGTCGGGCTGATCTTCAACAACCTCTTCGCTGACCAGGCCGGCCTGTTCAACGAGATGTTGACGGGGGTTGGACTGGACCCGGTCCGCTGGCATTCCGACTCCCTGGCGAGTCATGCGGCCATCGCGACGATGGTCAACTTCCGCTGGACCGGGTACAACGCACTGATCTTCCTCGCCGCCATGCAGGCCATCCCCAGGGATGTCTACGAGGCCGCGACCATCGACGGTGCCGGACGCCTCCGGCAGTTCTTCTCCGTCACCGTGCCGATGCTGCGGCCGACCATCATCTTCGTGGTCATCACGGCCACCATCGGTGGACTGCAGATCTTCGACGAGGCCAGGGTCTTCGACCAGGCGGGCCTCGGCGGGGCCGACCGCCAGTGGCAGACGCTCACGATGTACATCTGGGAGCTCGGGTGGGGCCAGCGCAACTTCGGGAGGGCCTCCGCGGTGGCCTGGCTCCTGTTCCTGATCATCATCATCATCGCGATGGCGAACTTCCTCATCACGCGCCGCATCGCAACCCAGGGAGGCCGACGATGAGCTCCATCCCCATGATCGAGCAGACCGCAGGCAAAGGCGCAGCCAGAGCTGCGCAGCGCGGGCTCGGCGCAAAGCGCCGCGGGGCTCCCGGCGGCACCATGCGTCGGCCCGGCTTCCTGACCTACGGGTTCCTGGGCGCGGTCATCCTCGGGTCGGTCTTCCCGCTGTGGTGGTCCTTCCTCGTGGGTAGCCATGACAGTTCGGTCATCAGCAAGGGCGTCCCCCTCATCCCGGGCGGTAACTTCTTCGCGAACGCCTCCACGGTGCTGGACAGCATCCCCTTCTGGAAGGCACTGAGCAACAGCATCATCGTCTCCACGGTGACGGCGGCATCGGTGGTGCTGTTCTCGACCCTCGCAGGTTTCGCCTTCGCCAAGCTCCGCTTCCGGGGCAGCAAGGCCCTGCTGGTGTTCGTGATCGCCACCATGGCGGTGCCCACACAGCTCGGAGTGGTCCCGCTGTTCATCGTCATGGCGAAGCTGGGGTGGACCGGCTCACTCTGGGCGGTCATCGTGCCCGGCGTCGTCACGGCGTTCGGAGTCTTCTGGATGACGCAGTACCTTCGGGATGCCCTGCCGGACGAGCTGATCGAGGCGGTGCGCATCGACGGAGCGTCGATGATCCAGGCGTTCTGGTATGTCGGTCTGCCGGCAGCCCGACCGGCGGCCGCCATGCTCGCCCTGTTCACGTTCGTCGCTACGTGGACCAACTTCTTCTGGCCGTTCATCGTGCTGGATCCGTCCAATCCCACCCTTCCGGTGGCGCTGCAGCTGCTCCAGGCCGCGCACTTCGTCGATTACTCGATCGTGCTCGCCGGTGCCGTGCTCTCCACCATCCCCCTGCTGCTCCTCTTCGCAGTGGCGGGTCGTCAACTCGTTTCAGGAATCATGCAAGGAGCAGTCAAAGGATGAGCAGCAGCGAGATCACGTTCCCCGAGGGTTTCCTCTGGGGCGCGGCAACGGCCGCCTACCAGATCGAGGGCGCCGCCCGGGAGGGTGGCAGGGGTGCGTCCATCTGGGACACTTTCTCCCGGGTTCCCGGAGCGGTGGCGGACGCACACAACGGCGACGTGGCGTGCGACCACTACCACCGGTCGGCTGAGGACGTCGCCCTGATGAAGAGCCTCAACCTGCAGGCCTACCGTTTCTCGACGTCGTGGTCCCGCTGCATGGGGGACGGCGTGACGCCCAACGCCGAGGGCATCCGCTTCTATTCGGACCTGGTGGACCAGCTGCTCGAAGCCGGCATCACACCATGGCTCACCCTCTACCACTGGGATCTCCCGCAGGCCCTCGAGGACCAAGGTGGCTGGACCAACCGGGATACGGCATACCGCTTCGCGGAGTA
>JASLAA010000152.1 GCA_030147325.1 Arthrobacter sp.
GCCTCCTACGCAGCCGTCATCACCTACCTCAACCGCGTAGGACTCGCAGCCCGCGACCCCTTCGACTGCCCCATGATCAACCGCTACCGCCGCCCCTGACACCCCACACCCCGGGTCACAGCGCCGCGGTGGGTGTCCGGAGGATGTGCGCCAGGACCGGGCGCGTCGCCCGGAGTCCCAGGAGCACCAACCCGACCCCGCCTGCCAGGCAGGCGACGATGACCGCCACGGACAGCGGCGCGAAGATGAGCGCCGCCCCTGCGAGCGGGAGCACGACGACGACGGCGGTCAACGCACTACCGACCGAGACGACGAGCAACGGGAACATCACGGCCCTGGTCCGGGCGGCGTTCATGGTCTCGGCCGGCATGCCGAGGCGATCGAGGCTCACGTAGAGCTCGCGGCGGTCCAGCAGCAACGAGGACTGATTGACGCCCACCGAACAGGCGACCATCAGGAACGACCCCACGATCGTGATCAGCAGTCCGGTGCGGACGTCGTCACCCAGGAAACGTTCGCTTCCCTCGAGCGGTCCTGCCACGTTCATCAGGGCAGCGCCCGTTCCGCCGAAGACGGCCACGAAACAGGTCATCGCCACGCCACTGACCTGCCGCCAGGCGCTCTTCGGGGAATCCAGGATCTGCCGCGCGGCCAGGAGCCGTTCGGGTGTGCCGGCGCTCCGCACCTGGCGGCGGGCGAGGACCCCGATGACCCACGGACCGATCAGATTGAGGACGCCCAGTGCCCCGGCGAAGCCCAGTGCCAGCACGATCACGAGCGTCGCGAAGTCCTGGATACCGCTGAGATTGCCCATGACCGTTGCCACGAGGACGACGACGGCCACCGCGATGACGGCACGCAACCAGTGCAGTCTGGGTGCCTGCGCACGCGTCCGTACTCCCAGTGGCGAGATGACGATCTTCCGCAGACCGAGCATCGCACTCGCGGCGGCAAGAACCACCACGCCTGCCGCGACCAGCGCGATCGGGCCGGGACCCATCCACACAGCCCCCCCGAGCGGTTCGCCCCGGAAGGGGATCAACTGCACCAGTGGCAGGAGCAGCAGGTGACCGACGATGCCCGCGAGCGTACCGACACCGGCGAGCAGCACCGACTCCGCGACCGTCATGATCGCCACGCTCGATGCCGGAGCCCCCAGCAGGCGCAGGGTCGCGAGCCGTTCGTCGCGGCGTCGCGCGGACAGCCGTGCGGCGGAGCCGCCGAGTGTCATGAGGGGAACCACGAGCAATGCCGTCGCGATGGCGGCGAGCGCCAGGTACAACTCCCCTGTCCCGTCCTGCCACTGGAAGAAGGAGAGGCCACCCGCGACGACTGTCAGCAGGAGGGCCGTCACGAGCGCGAAAGCTGTCACGGGGAGACCGGCCGCGGAGAGCCCGTTGGCGGACGGGCGCGCCAGCATCCAGGCGAGTTTGAGCGGAACGCGCACGGGGACCCTCGAGGCCGCCGGGACCGCCGGTGCCGGCGGCAGTTCCAGGGCGCTCATGCCGCGGCGCCGGTTCGCAGTGAATCGCTGACGATGCGGCCGTCGCGCAGACGGACGGTACGAGCACAGCGGCGCGCGACGTCGTCGTCGTGGGTGACGACCACCAGCGTCTTGCCCGTTCCGGTGGTCGAGTGGAGGAGGATATCCATGACCTCCTCGGACGTACCCGAGTCGAGTGCGCCGGTGGGCTCGTCAGCGAAGATGATGCTCGCGCCTGACACCTGTGCGCGGGCGATGGCGACCCGCTGTGCCTGGCCGCCGGACAGCTGCCCCACCCGCCGGCCCTCCATACCGCCGAGGCCCAGGGCCGCCAGCCACTGCGCCGCTGAGTGCTCGGCGGAGGAGCGGTCCACGCCGAGCAGCATGAGGGCGACGGCCACGTTCTCGAGGGCCGTGAGTTCGGGGATGAGCAGCCCCTGCTGGAAGACGAAGCCGAAAGTGGACCGGCGGAGGGCGGAGCGTCCGCTGTCGGGCAGCCCGGCCACGTCTGTCGTGCTGCCGTCGAGTCGGAGCAGGACCTGACCCGAGTCCGGCGTGATGATTCCCGCGAGGCAGTGCAGCAGGGTGGTCTTGCCGCCACCCGAGGGGCCCATCACGGCGACGGATTCGCCGGGCCGGATGTCGAGGCTGAGGTCGGCGAGGGCCCGGGTGGAGTCGTAGTTCTTGTTGAGCGCCCGGGCGCTCAGGACGGGAGCCGGGTGGGTACCCGGAGAGGCGGAGAACGGACTGGACGATGGTGAGGAAGTCATGCTTCCATGCTTCCCGAGCGCCCGGCTCGGCACATCGGACCGCGGGCCGAGCACTGACGGGACAGGACTCATACCGTGGTGGCACAGAATAGTAAGCGCACTGTCTATTTCATCGACGTCCCGCTACGGTGGAACCATGTTCTTCCTCTTCGGCCTGACCACGCGCGAGCAGCTGCAGTTCACTCGCTCCGCCACCTGCCGGTACTGCGGTATGCACGCTCCGCAGCAGATCGTTCAGCGGAAGACGAAGCTCTCGGTCTTCTTCATCCCGCTCCTGACCCTCAGGAAGACGCGGCTGCAGGTCTGCACCAACTGCGGCGGGACGTCCAGGATCAGTGGCGCGGAGCAGCGCTCCCTCGCGTACTGACCCTGTCTAGGCGTTCCAGAGGCCGTAGGAATCCGCCAGCGAGGAGATCTTCTGTGCGCGGGCGAGCCGCGGCAGGTACGAGCCGTCGCCCACCACCGCTCCTGCCGCGTGCTCCCGCAGGAGTTCCGCTGCCCAGTTGATCTCGGACTCGCTCGGGGACAGCCCACGGTTGATGGTGTCGGTGGCGTCGGTGAGCAGGCACAGCTTGCCCGTCATGCCCATCGACGCAGTGACCTTGCAGGCCTCGAACAGGTCGTCGCCGAGTGCGCCGACCGTGGGGCCGTCGATCGGACCGGGGAGCTGACCCACACGGGACGCCACGACGAGCTTCGACCGGGCGTAGGCGAGGGCCATCGGATCGTCCGAGGCGCCGGTGTCGCGGCGGAAGTCCCCCACGCCGAACGCGAGGCGGAAGGTCCCGGGGGCACTCGCGATCGCCGTTGCGTTCTCGATACCGAGGGCGGATTCCACCAGGGCGAGGACCGGGGTCCCGGCCTGCAGCCGCATGGCGGTGTGCGTCACCTGCTCGGGCTTCTCGGTCATCGCGAGCATGACCCCGCGCAGGCCCGGCGCCTTCGACAACGCCGCGAGGTCGTCGGCCCAGTACTCCGTCTCGATGCCGTTGACCCGGACCCAGGCCGTCATACCCGTGGACAGCGCCTCGACCACACGCTCGCGCGCTTCCGCCTTCTGCCCTGCGGGGACGGCGTCCTCCATGTCGAAGACCACGGAGTCGGCCTCGGACGTCAGTGCCGGGATGAAGTTGTCCTCGGACGCGGCGGAGGCCAGCAGCCAGGATCGGGAGAGCTTCGCGGGGAGTGCAGCGGCGCGGCTGTTTCTGAGGGAGGTGGCCATGCTCAAACAGTACTGAGGACTGCAGCGCATTAGCCACCGGAGACGGCCCCGGCGTCGTGAACACTACGACCAAAAGCAGCAGGGCTCGCCGCCCCCAGTACCCTTGACCACCTCCCGACGGACGCCTAGCATTCGTATACGATTTCGTACTCGATGCCGAACGGGTCGGAGGGTCCGCCTCCGTTCCGCTCGCCCGACGTACCCAGCGAAAAACAAGGGAGTTTTTCATGGCATTGGCAGCTGAACGCCCGGACGCGCAGACCGCGACCCGGATGAGCGCCGGGGACCGCAAGGTCCTCGCCGGGACGATGGTCGGAACCACGATCGAGTGGTACGACTTCTTCATCTTCGCCCAGGCGGCCGGCATCGTCTTCGCGACGCTCTACTTCGGACCCCTGGAGGGCGAGAGTCCCGGCCTCGCCCAATTGGTCGCATGGGCCACCATCGGCATCAGTTTCTTCTTCCGCCCTCTCGGTGCCGTGATCGCCGGACGGCTCGGCGACAAGATCGGCCGGAAGAAGATGCTCGTCTTCACGCTGATCATGATGGGCTCCGCCACTGCCCTGATCGGCCTCCTGCCCACCTACGCCCAGATCGGCATCTGGGCGCCGATCCTCCTGATGCTCCTGCGCATCCTGCAGGGCTTCTCCGCCGGCGGCGAGTGGGGCGGGGCCGCCCTGATGGCCGTCGAGCACGCGCCCGTCGCCAAGCGGGGCTTCTGGGGCGCCTACCCGCAGATCGGCGTACCGGTCGGCATGATCCTGGCGACCCTCGTGCTGTTCCTCCTGCGGAGCTCCATGTCCCCCGAGGCGTTCCTCGCCTGGGGGTGGCGCATCCCGTTCCTGCTCTCCGTCATCCTGATCGTCGTCGGCTACTTCATCCGTGCGATGGTCGCCGAGAGCCCGGTCTTCAAGCGCATGATCGAGCGTAAGCGCGATACCGCGACTCCCCTGCGCAATCTGCTGAGGACCAACAAGAAGCAGGTCGTCCTGGCCGCGGTGATCTTCATCGGCAACAACGCCGCCGGATACCTCGTCATCGCCTACCTCTCCTCCTACGCTCAGAGGACGCTCGGCATGCCGGCCGCTCCTGTCCTCCTGGCGACCCTGCTCGCATCCTTCGGCTGGCTCATCTTCACCCTGTACGGCGGCATCCTGTCCGACCGCATCGGCCGCGTCCGCACCTTCCAGATCGGCTACGCGCTGATCTTCGTCTGGATGATCCCGCTCTTCCTGCTGATCGACACCGGGAACGTCTGGCTCTACGGCATCGCGGTCTTCGTGCTGACGATCGGCCTCGGGCTCTCCTACGGACCGATGTCGGCCATGTACGCGGAGATGTTCCCCGCCAACGTCCGCTACTCCGGTATCGGCATCGGTTATGCCCTGGGTGCCATCCTCGGTGGGGCGTTCGCCGCCCTCATCTCCGAGGCGCTCCTGATCGCCACCGGCTGGTCCGGGTCCATCAGCCTCTACATCATGGCGCTGTGTGCCATCTCCTTCATCGGGGTCACCCTGGTCAAGGAGACGAAGGGCGCGCCGCTGGAGGCAGCGGACGACGACGGCACCGTCGTCGACGGCGGTGCGCGCCGCCCCTGAGCCGGTGCCGCCCCTGCCTGGCTGCTGGCCCACTCCGACCCGCGCCGCCCTGCGCCCTGCGTAGGGCGGCCGCAAGTGGGCCGGTCCGACCACGCCGACTCCCCGCCCTCGACCGGAGGACTGGCCGCGCGGCCGGTGACGACCGCCCGATGCCTCCCGCAGGTGACCGCTATAGTGACTGACGTCGGGCGCCACGGGCGCCGTGCCTGAAAAAGGGGCAATAAGGGCATCGCCCGAGGCACATACGGAACTCACCCATCAAGTCCTCCGGGTCGACCGTGTGCCTGCGCAGCCGCCACCGGGGACTTCGCCCTGAAGGATTCCTGATGCCCACCGTCTCCGCCCGTATCGTCTCTGCCCTGCGACCCTCCGTCTCCGAGGTGTTCGGGGTCATGGGCAACGGGAACGCGCACTTCCTCGACGCCGTCATGCGGCAGCCCTCCCTGCGCTACACCGCCGTCCGGCACGAGGCCGGCGCCGTCGCCGCGGCCGATGCCTACTATCGGGCGAGCGGCCGACTCGCCGTCGCCACCACGACGTACGGTGCCGGCTTCACGAACGCCCTGACGCCGCTCGCCGAGGCGGTCCAGGCGAACATACCGCTCCTGCTCGTCGTCGGTGACGCCCCGACCAGCGGCATGCGGCCGTGGGACGTCGACCAGATCCGCATGGCCGAGGCCCTCGGAGCACCGACCTTCACCGTCACCCGGTCGGCTCCCCTCGGTGCCACCATCGCCGCGATCGAGCACGCCGTGAACAACCGCCAGGCCGTGGTCCTCGCGATCCCCTACGACATCGCGGGACTGGAGGCCGACGACGAGGCCGGTCCCGCCTCGCCGTCGGCTCCCGCCGTCGTCGTCCCCGATCCCGGATCGCTGGAAGCCGTGGCCCATCTCGTGGGTGGAGCGGACAGACCGCTCGTCCTCGCAGGGCGTGGAGCCTGGCTCTCGGGCGCAGGTGCTGCGGCGACCGGTCTCGCCGAGAGGCTCGGAGCGCTCACGGCCACGTCGGCCCTGGCTGCCAACCTGTTCGGCGACCGGGACGGCACCCTCGGCGTCGCGGGGGGTTTCTCATCGCAGGTCACGGCCGAGCTCATCGCTGAAGCAGATGTCGTCCTGGTGCTGGGTGCCCGGCTCAACCAGTTCACCGTGCGTTTCGGTCATGCGTTCTCGCCGGGTGCGCGGATCATCCAGGTGGATGTGACGGACGGCCCCACCTCGGGAGTCGTCACCGATTACCTCCGAGGCGACGCACGGCTCGTGGCCGAGGCACTGTCGCTTCTCGTGCCGAGGAGGGAGAGCCGCCGGTGGTCGGACACGGTCCGCGACCGGGCCTCGGGCGCCCATGACGCACGCGAGGACGGAGAGGCCGTCGCGGCGGACGGACGCCTCGACCCCCGGAGCCTCTGCCGGTCGCTCGACCGCCTGCTTCCCGCCGACCGGACCGTGGTGCAGGACGGCGGTCACTTCATCGGCTGGGCCCCGGGCTACCTGCACGTCGGGGCGCCGAACCGGATGATCATGGTCGGCACGGCGTACCAGACCATCGGGCTGGGCTTTCCGAGCGCCGTGGGCGCCGCACGTGCCCTGCCGGAGACGACCATCGTGCTCTGCACGGGCGACGGTGGCGGGTTGATGGCGCTCGCGGACCTCGACAGCCTCATCCGGACGGCCCGTCGGGCGGTCATCGTGGTGTTCAACGACGCCGCCTACGGGGCGGAGATCCACCAGTATGCCGTCCGCGGTATCGATTCCGGGCCCATGCTGATCGACGAGGTCGACTTCGCTGCCCTCGCCGCTGCCCTCGGAGCCACGGGAACCACGATCAGGACGCTCGGCGATCTCGACGCAGTAGCGGGTTGGCTCGGGTCCGACGACGCCGGCGTCCTCCTGCTGGACTGCAGGATCTCACAGCAGGTCGTGGCTCCGTACATGCAGGAGATCGTCGCAGTAGCCACCGCGGCCCGCTGACGATCCGGGCAGCGCTGCCGCCTGCCGCTCGCTTCCCGTCCGGACATCGACCCGCCTCACGACGAGGGGAGCGGCCGCGTCGGCAGGGTCAGGATCTCGGCTCCGTCAGCGGTGATGGCGATGGTGTGTTCGCTGTGCGCGGTTCGGCACCCCGTCGCGCTCCTGAGCGTCCAGCCATCGGGATCGGTGATGAGATGCGCCGTATCGACCATGACCCACGGCTCCAGCGCGAGCAGCAGGCCGGGCCGCAGCGTGTACCCGCGGCCCGGCCGTCCGGTGTTCGCGATGTGCGGGTCCTGGTGCATGGTCGAGCCAATGCCGTGCCCTCCGAAGTCCGTGTTGATCGGATACCCGGCCTCGGTGAGGACCGTGCCGATGGCGTAGGAGATGTCGCCGATGCGGGCTCCCGGCTTCGCAGCGGCTATTCCTGCGCCGAGCGCTCGTCGGGTCGTCTCGATCAGGGCGACGCTCTCCGGTGGCGCGGAGCTGCCGACGACGAAACTGATGGCGGAGTCCGCAGCGACCCCGCCTCGAACGACGGCGAGATCGAGGGTGAGCAGGTCGCCGTCGGCCAATGCGTAGTCGTGCGGCAGTCCGTGGAGTACGGCGTCGTTGACGGCGGTGCAGATGTAGTGCCCGAAGGGCCCTCGGCCGAACGATGGCGCATAGTCCACGTAGCAGGACCGGGCCCCCGCCTCCAGGATCATGGCCTGCGCCCAGCGATCGAGCTCCAGGAGGTTGGTGCCCACCGTCGTGCGGCTCCGCAACGCTTGCAGGATGTCGGCGACCAGCGCGCCCGTCTCCCGAGCACGGACCAACTCGGCGGACGTGAGGATCTCGATCATGCGGCACCTTCCGTGCGGGGTCCCCGTGGGGCGGATAACTATACCGGTAAGACTATCCCGATATAGTTGGAGCATGGTCAGACTGCCGCTCAGCCCCGCCGAACTCGAGCGCGGACGCCGCCTCGGTTCCCTGCTTCGACGGGCGAGAGGGGAGAACTCGATGCTCACCACCGCGCTCGATGCAGGAGTCTCTCCCGAGACGCTGCGCAAGATCGAATCGGGACGGGTGGCCACTCCTGCCTTCCCCACCATCGCCGCGATCGCCGCTGTCCTCGGCCTGTCGCTCGATGCGGTGTGGGCGGAGATCACCGCCGGGGACGGCGCCGTGGAGCCCGGGCAGGCCGGCGTCGACGCGGAGCAGCTGGCCTCCTAGCAGCGCGGCCGGTGTCAGCGGGACGCTGAGAGGAATTCGGCGAGGGTCCGGGGCCGCCTGCCGGTGATGGCTTCGACATCGCTCGACGTCGCGCTCACCTCTCCGGCCGCGATCGCGGTGTAGGTGCTCACCCAGGCATCGATCTGCCACGGCGGCGCTTCCCACGGCGCCCGCGAGGCGTAGGCCTCCTCGGGGGTCTCGTCGTGGAAGGATATCGTCCTGCCCCCGGCGGCCGAGAGGATGCCGGCGATGTCCGCCATGGAGAGCGCTTCCGGGCCGGTGAGGTGGTACGTGGTGTCGTGGTGATCGTCGGGGCGCTGCAGAACGGCGGCTGCGACAGCGGCGATGTCCGCGCGGCTGACCGCGGCAACGCGCCCGACACCCGCAGGACCGCGGAGAACGCCGTCGTCCCCCACGAGGTCGGGCATGAGGTCGAGGTAGAAGTTGTTCCTGAGGAAGGTCCAGGTCATGCCGGAGGCCCGGATGTGTTCCTCGGTCCGGAAATGGTCACGAGCCAGGGTGAAGGTCGCGTCCGCCGCTGCCCCGAAGAACGACGTGTAGACGATGTGGCGCACTCCTGCGGCTGCTGCGGCATCGACGAACGACCGATGCTGGTCCAGTCGATGCTCGCTCTCGCTCGCCGAGACCATGAACACGGTCCGCGCTCCACGGAGGGCAGCCGCCGACGCATCGGCATCCTCGTAGTCGGCGAACCGGACGGTGCAGCCCGGCAGTGCCGGCGCCCGGGCGGGCGTGCGCGCCAGGAGGAGCAGTGGCAGACCGGCGGCGACCAGGGTGTCGGCGACGGCACGGCCAAGAGCACCCGTGACGCCGGTGACGGCGATCGACGCCTGCTGGGATGTTGTCATGACGGTGATCCTCCTCCGCGAGGGGCGGCTCGATGGTACTCGGTGGGCACGTTCGCTCACCTGCGCGGACGGAGGTCGTAGATGCGTCTGAGCTTCCCGCTGGACCGCACGAGCGAGCCCTGCTCGACGATCATGACGGCGCAGGTCGAACCGATGTGCGTCTTGATCAGCTGCCGCAACTGTTCGCCCGCCGACAGCGCATCCTCCGCACTGACTCCCTCGCGGGGCTCCACCCTGATCGTGAGCTGATCCATCCGCTGCCCCTCGGGGCGCGCGATCTCGAGCTGGAAATGCGGGCTCAGGGCCGGGATCCCGAGGGCGAGCTCCTCGACCTGGGTGGGAAAGAGGTTCACCCCGCGGATGATCACCATGTCATCGCTCCTGCCGGTGATCCGCTCCATCCGCCGCATGCAGGGCCGTGCCGTACCGGGCAGCAGCCGAGTGAGGTCGTGCGTCCGGTAGCGGATGATCGGCAGCGCCTCCTTGGTCAGGGACGTGAAGACGAGCTCGCCCGCAGCGCCGTCGTCGAGCACCTTCTCCGTGAACGGGTCGATGATCTCCGGCCGGAAGTGGTCCTCCCACACATGGGAGCCATCCTTCGACTCGACGCACTCCCCCGCGACACCCGGCCCCATGACCTCGGACAGTCCGTAGATGTCGCACGCGTCGAAGCCCATGCGCCCCTCCAGTTCCTGCCTCATGCCCTCTGTCCATGGTTCGGCGCCGAGCACCGCGGTCTTCAGCGACGTCGAGCGCGGGTCGATGCCGGCCGCGGCCATCGTGTCGAGGATGGTCAGCAGATAGGTGGGCGTGGCGAGGATGGCATCCGGTTCGAAGTCCCGGATCAGCTGGACCTGGCGCTCCGTCTGCCCACCCGAGATCGGGATCACGGTGCAGCCGAGGCGCTCGGCTCCCGCGTGGGCCCCGAGCCCGCCGGTGAACAGCCCGTAGCCGTAGGCGTTGTGCACTTTCCATCCGGTCCTGACGCCCGAGGCGCGCAGCGATCGCGCCACGAGAGCGGCCCAGCGGTCGAGATCGCCCGAGGTGTATCCGACGACGGTGGGCTGGCCGGTGGTCCCGGACGATGCGTGGACGCGGGCTACGCGTTCCTGCGGCACGGCGAACATCCCGAAAGGGTAGGTGCTCCGGAGGTCCTCCTTCGTGGTGAAGGGGAACAGTGCCAGATCAGCGAGTTCGCGAAGATCCTCCGGCCGGACACCGGCATCGTCGAACTTCCGCCGGTACAGGGGGACGTTCGCGTACGCGTGCGCGAGGGTTGCCTGCAAACGCTGGAGTTGGACGGACTCGAGCTGGTCCCGCGACCAGGTCTCCTCCACATCGAGGGTGGAGGGATCCGCG
>JASLAA010000269.1 GCA_030147325.1 Arthrobacter sp.
GTGGGTCGCTACCAGACGCAGCGCGGCCACCGCGTGGAACGGCGCTTCGGCTGGGACACGCACGGACTACCCGCCGAGCTCGAGGCCATGAAGCAGCTCGGCATGACGGACAAGCAGCAGATCGTCGCCATGGGCATCGACAACTTCAACGACGCCGCCCGGGCGTCGGTCATGAAGTACGCGGGGGAGTGGCGCGACTACGTGACCCGCCAGGCCCGCTGGGTGGACTTCGACAACGACTACAAGACCCTCAACCCGGAGTACATGGAGTCGGTCCTCTGGGCCTTCAAGACGCTGCACGAGAAGGGCCTGACCTACAACGGGTACCGCGTGCTGCCGTACTGCTGGAACGACGAGACACCGCTGTCCAACCACGAACTCCGGATGGACGAGGACGTCTACCAGGACCGCCAGGACCAGACCGTCACGGTCACGTTCCCCATCCTCGCCGGCATCTCGGACCTCTCGAAGCAGCTCGCAGGGGTCCAGGCCCTCGCCTGGACCACCACGCCCTGGACGCTGCCCACCAACGCGGCGCTCGCCGTCGGGCCGGAGATCACCTACGTCGTCGTCGACGCGGAGCGCGACGGCGAGACCGGCCGCTACCTGATCGCCGAGGACCTCCTGGGCAACTACGCCAAGGACCTCGGATTCACCGACGCAGCAGCCGCCGCGGAAGCGGTCAGCTCGCGTCACCTGGGGTCGGAGCTCGAAGGACTCACCTACCAGCCCCTCTGGGACTACCTCGCCGATCCGGAGGAGGGAGGCTACCGCAACGCCTTCCGCTTCCTCGTGGCTGACTATGTCACGACGACGGACGGTACCGGGCTCGTGCACCAGGCGCCGGCCTACGGCGAGGAGGACCAGAAGGTCTGCGAGGAAGCCGGTATCCAGGTGATCCTCTCGGTGGACGAGGGCGCCAAGTTCCTGCCCATGTTCGGCAGGGGACCGCTCGCCGACATCGCCGGGCTGCAGGTCTTCGAGGCGAACAGGGTCATCACGCGTGTCCTGAAGTCCGACGGACGCCTGGTGCGCCAGGCCAGCTACGTGCACAGCTACCCGCACTGCTGGCGCTGCCGCAACCCGCTGATCTACCGCGCCGTATCGTCCTGGTACGTCGAGGTCACGAAGATCCGGGACCGCATGGTGGAGCTCAACCAGGACATCACCTGGATCCCGGGCAACGTCAAGGACGGTCAGTTCGGCAAGTGGCTCTCCAACGCCCGCGACTGGTCCATCAGCCGCAACCGCTTCTGGGGCAGCCCCATCCCGGTGTGGCAGTCCGACGATCCCGAGTACCCCCGCACGGACGTCTACGGCTCGCTCGCGGAGCTCCAGGCCGATTTCGGCCGGCTGCCGCTGAACAAGCAGGGCGAGGTGGACCTCCACCGCCCCTTCATCGACGAGCTCACGCGGCCGAACCCCGACGATCCGACCGGACGATCCACCATGCGCCGGGTCGAGGACGTCCTGGACGTCTGGTTCGACTCCGGGTCCATGCCGTACGGGCAGGTGCACTACCCGTTCGAGAACCAGCAGTGGTTCGACACCCACAACCCGGCGGACTTCATCGTCGAGTACATCGGCCAGACCCGCGGCTGGTTCTACATGCTGCACATCCTGTCGACGGCGCTGTTCGACCGCCCCGCGTTCCGCAACGTCATCAGCCATGGCATCGTCCTCGGCTCCGACGGACAGAAGATGTCCAAGAGTCTGCGCAACTACCCCGACGTCTCCGAGGTGTTCGACCGCGACGGGTCCGATGCCATGCGGTGGTTCCTGATGGCTTCTCCGATCCTCCGGGGCGGCAATCTCGTGGTCACCGAGCAGGGCATCCGCGAGGGCGTCCGCCAGGTGATCCTGCCGCTCTGGAACGTCTGGCACTTCTTCAGCCTCTACACCAACGCAGCCAACGGCGGCGACGGCTACGAGGCCAGGACCGTGACGCCGGAGGCCGCGGCCCGCCTGCAGGAGCCGGTGGACCGCTACATCCTCGCCAACACCGGCAACCTGGTCCGCGACCTCACCGCATCCCTCGACGCGTTCACGATCAGTGACGCCTGTGAGTCGCTGCGCCGCTACCTCGACACGCTGACCAACTGGTACGTCCGCCGGAGCCGCCAGCGTTTCTTCGACGAGGACACGGATGCCTTCGACGTCCTCTACACCTGCCTCGAGGCAGTCTGCCGCGTCGCCGCCCCGCTGCTTCCCCTCGTGACCGAGGAGATCTGGAGAGGCCTCACCGGCGGGCGTTCGGTGCATCTCACCGACTGGCCCGACGCCGCGGCGTTCCCTGCCGCGCCCGAGCTGGTGGAACAGATGGACCGGACACGTCAGGTGTGTTCCGTCGGCTCGAGCCTGCGGAAGGCCGCGAATCTTCGCGTGAGGCTCCCGCTGCGGGAACTGACCGTCGTCGCGCCCGGCGCCGGAAGCCTCTCCGGCCAGTACTCCGCGATCATCGCGGACGAACTCAACCTGAAGGGCGTGCGGCTCATCGATTCGGCTGACGTGGAACCGGCAGAGTTCGGCATCACGCAGCGACTCGTGGTCAATGCCCGTGCAGCCGGGCCGCGGCTCGGCAAGAACGTGCAGACGGTGATCAAGGCGTCGAAGTCAGGGGACTGGCACGTGGACGACGACGGTCAGGTCACCGCGGGTGGCCTGACCCTCGAGCCGCACGAGTACACCCTCGATACCGTCGTGGAGGGCAACGAAGCCGACTCGAAGGCTGTGACAGTCCTCCCGGGTGGCGGTTTCCTGGTCCTCGACACGCAGGTCACGGATGAGCTGGCAGCCGAGGGCACCGCCCGCGACGCCATCCGCGCCATCCAGCAGGCGCGCCGTGACGCGGACCTCGACATCAGCGACCGCATCGTCACGACCATCGGCGTCGCGCCGGACCAGATGGCGGCACTGGAGGCCAACGCAGAACTGATCAGGGCCGAGACCCTCACGGTGGATCTCCGGATCACCGCCGCCGAGGACGCGGACCAGGACTTCAGCATCACCGTCGGAAAGCAGGAGCAACAGCATGGATGAGACGAACGGAACCGGCACCGAGGGCGCCGGCAGCTATTCCCCGGTCGACAGGTTCTCCGTGGAGAGCGTGTACGCCGATCTCCTGAGCCGCGCGCCGGAGCACCGGATGGAACCGCGGATGGCGCCGCTGCAGCGCGTCATGGAGATCCTGGGTGAGCCCAACAAGGCGTTCCCGATCATCCACATCACCGGGACCAACGGCAAGACCTCGACGGCGCGCATGATCGAGAGCATCCTGCTGGCGCACGACCTCAGGACCGGACGCTTCACGAGCCCGCACCTCTCGCGGGTGACCGAGCGCATCAGCATCGACGGCGAGCCCGTGCGTGACGAGACGTTCGTCCGGGTCTGGGACGAGGTCAAGCCCTACCTGGACATCGTCGACGGCGAACTGCTGCTCGCCGGGGAACCGCGGCTCACCTACTTCGAGTGCATCACCATCCTGGCCTTCGCGATCTTCGCGGACGAGCCCATCGACGTCGGAGTGATCGAGGTGGGGCTCGGCGGCATCACCGACGCGACCAACGTCGGGGACGGTCAGGTCGC
>JASLAA010000304.1 GCA_030147325.1 Arthrobacter sp.
CTCGGTGGGTCACCGCGAGCGCGTAGCGCGCATCCGGGGGCTGGTGGCCGCTTCCGCGGACACGCTCGCGGTGACCGGCGGATGGCTCGCCGGGACCGGTCTCGTCGCCGTGATCGACGACGCGAGGACGAGGGCGACGACACTCGCCGACACCCTCGCCGATGACGCTGCCGGCACCCCTTCGACGAGCGGTATCGACGCCCGGCTGTGAGGTTCGTCTCTTCTACCCGGCGTAGAAGAGAAGGATTTCGATTCGTCTTCCGGCGGGGGCAGACTAGTACCATGACTGAGCTAACCGGTAGCAACCCCGCCCACGCTCCACAGCAGACCGGAGAGGGCGACGACGCCCCCGGTGAACTGTTCTACACCCTCTGGACCGTCTTCAAGCGCGGTTCCGCAACCACCGCTTCCGGCGCCCACACGCTCGAGGAGGTCATCACCTCCTTCGCCGCGGACGACGTCGTGCTCCGGGGTTTCTACGACGTGTCGGCGATGCGCGCCGACGCCGACGTGATGGTCTGGCTGCACGGTCCCCGTCCCGAGGACCTCCAGACGTCGATCCGCAAGCTCCGCCGGACCGAGGTGTTCGCCGAGACGACCATGGTGTGGTCCGCGATGGGCGTCCACCGTGACGCCGAGTTCTCGAAGTCGCACAGCCCCGCATTCTCCCGCGGTGTAGCTCCCGCCGAGTGGGTGTGCGTGTACCCGTTCGTCCGGTCCTACGAGTGGTACATCCTGCCCACGGACGAGCGCCGCGACATGCTGATCGACCACGGCATGAAGGGCCGCAAGTACCCCCAGGTGATTTCGAACACCGTGTCATCCTTCGCACTGAACGACTACGAATGGATCCTGGCACTCGAGGCTCCCGACCTCGTGGACCTCGTGGACCTCATGAGGTACCTCCGGGAGACCGAAGCGCGCCGCCACGTCCGGGAGGAAGTGCCCTTCTACACCGGCCGGCGGATCAACCACGACGAGATTGCAGAGGTGCTCCAGTGACGACACAGGCATTCAACCCCCTCGACGGGGTCGACGAGAACGGGCGCATGGCTCCGAAGGCCTACGATGCCGTGGTGCTAGCCTCCTTCGGCGGACCCGAGGGACAGGACGACGTCATCCCCTTCCTGAGGAACGTCACACGTGGCCGCGGTATCCCCGACGAGCGCCTGGAAGAGGTCTCGCACCATTACCGCGCCTTCGGCGGCGTCAGCCCGATCAACAGCCAGAATCGCGCGCTCCGTGCCGCGATGGAGGCCGAGCTCCGCCGTCGGGGCATCGGCCTCCCGGTGTTCTGGGGCAACCGCAACTGGGAACCCTTCATCGCGGACACCCTGCAGCAGGCCTACGACGCCGGCCACCGTAGGGTCCTCGCCGTGACCACCAGCGCCTACTCGTGCTATTCGAGCTGCCGGCAGTACCGGGAGGATCTCGGCATGGCGCTCGTGAAGACCGGACTCGAGGGCCGGCTCGAAGTGGACAAGGTGCGGCAGTACTTCGACCACCCCGGGTTCGTGGAGCCCTTCGTCGAGGGAGTGACCGAGGGCCTCGCAAAGGTCCGGGCAGGGCTTGCCGAGCAGGGCACCCCCGATGCTCCCGTACACATCATGTTCTCCACCCACTCGATCCCGATGGGTGATGCCGAGGCCGCCGGTCCGCGGAACGGCGAAGGCGGACCCGCCTACGAGGAGGGCGCGTACGTTGCGCAACACCTCGCGACGGCGCAGGCCGTGCTGGATCGCATCCCCGACGCGGCCGGACTCGAATGGTCGCTCGTCTACCAGTCCCGTTCAGGTGCCCCGCACATCCCGTGGCTGGAGCCCGATATCAGCGACGCCCTGCGCGACCGGTACGAGGGCGGGACCCGCGGCGTCGTGATCGTCCCGCTGGGCTTCGTGTCGGACCACATGGAGGTCGCGTGGGATCTCGACACGGAGGCGATGGAGACGTGCGGTGAACTCGGTATCGTTGCCGACCGCGTCCCCACTCCGGGCACGCATCGCAGATTCGTCGAGGGACTCGTCGACCTCATCCTCGAGCGGACCATCGACAACAACATCGCCGACCGCCCGTCGGCCACGGCACTGGGTCCCTGGTACGACGTCTGCCGGCCGAACTGCTGCGCGAACCGCCGAGGGGAGAAGCCCACCATCGCGGCCGTCGATGCCACCGTAGGGACGCCGCTGCCGAACCCGGAGCTGTGATGGCGACGGGTATCCGGGTCGGTACCCGGGGGAGCGCCCTCGCGATGACCCAGACGACCACGGTCGCCGAGCGCGTCTCGGCGCTCGCCGAGCTCCCGTTCGAACTCGTACGGGTGCGGACGGAGGGAGACGTCTCCCGCGGTTCGCTCTCGCAGATCGGAGGCACGGGGGTGTTCGTGGCCGCGCTGCGCGACGCCCTGGTGGAGGACCGGTGCGACGTCGCAGTGCATTCGCTCAAGGACCTCCCGACCCTCCCGGCCCCGGGACTGACCGTGGCCGCCGTCCCCGAGCGCGAGGACGTGCGTGACGCGCTGTGCGCCCGCGACGGCCTGACGCTCGCGACGCTGCCGGACGGCGCCCGGGTGGGAACGGGATCGCCACGTCGCGCGGCGCAACTCCGGGCGGCACGACCAGGGCTCGACGTCGTCGACATCCGCGGCAACGTCGACACCCGCCTGGGCAGGGTCGCAGGACTCGTCATCGGTGCACCCGGGGACCTCGACGCCGTCGTCCTGGCGGCAGCGGGGCTGCGCCGGCTGGGGCGCGAGGACGCCATCACCGAGTACATCGACACCGACGTGATGCTTCCCGCACCCGGGCAGGGTGCCCTCGCCGTCGAGTGCCGCGAGGCTGAGGCCACCCCGCGCCTGCGTGCAGCGCTGGCCGCCTACGACCACCAGCCGACCAGGCTGGCGGTCACGGCGGAGCGCGCGGTCCTCCTGCAGCTCGAGGCCGGTTGCGCGGCGCCCATCGGTGCGCTGGCCCACCTGCGCGGGGACCAACTGGCGCTGGAGGCCGTGGTCTGCAGCCTCGACGGTCGGTCGGTCCTCAGGCTGAGGCGTTCGGCGCCGGCGACGGACGCCGTGGCAGCTGCCCGGCTGGGACTCGAGCTCGCCGAGGAACTGCTCGCCGCCGGGGCCGCGGACATCGCGCCTCTGAGCAGCTAGGACTCCATGGTCAGCGGCCAGGCGCCCGGACCGGTGATCGTCCTCCGCCATCCGGAGAGATCGGTACGCATCGCCGAGGCGCTCGCGGACCGTGGCTTCACCGCCTTCTCGCTGCCCGTCACGGACACGGAGCTGACCTCCGATGCCGACGCCGTCGCCGCAGAGCTGGTGGCGCTCGGCAGGGGAGCCTACCGATGGCTGCTGGTGACGAGCGGGACGACGATCGAGGCGCTCGGGATGATCGCACGCGCACGGGGCCTGACGCTGGCGGCGGCCGTCGGGGAAGGCGGCGCGAAGGTAGGGGCCGTCGGTCCGGCAACCGCTGGGCTGCTCCGCGCCGCCGGGATCAGGGTCGACCTGGTGCCGCAGCAGGCGTCGTCGTCCGGTCTGCTGCGCGAGTTCCCGACCGGAGCGGGACCCCTCCTCCTTCCGCAGGCCGATCTCGCGGCGGACGACCTGCGGAGCGGGCTCGAGCGGCTCGGCTGGACGGTACGCCGCGTGGAGGCGTACCGGACGGTCGCGCACCCCGCGGCTGCGGGCCGGAGGGTGACCGGCGTGGCGGAGCACGGCATCGGGCCGGCGGTGATGTCAGGCGCCGACTTCACTCGCCTGGAGTCGACCGGTGTCCAGCCTGCCGTGGTCTTCACCGCTCCCAGCGGCGTGCGGGCCTTTCGTGAAAGGGTTGGTGACGGCCCGCATGCCTTTCTGCCCGTCGCCATCGGACGGACCACGGCGGAGGCCCTCCGTGCGTCGGGGTGGTCGCCCGCGGCCACCGCGGCCGAGGCGACGCCCCGGGCCATCGCCTCGGCCGTGCAGGAAGCATTCTCGCGCGGCGGTTCAGCCGGCCGCGCACCCGAACCATCGAATGGAGATCAGCCATGAGTTTCCCCCAGCAGCGGCCGCGGAGGCTACGCTCGACACCCGCCATGCGGCGGATGGTGGCCGAGTACCGGGTGCATCCCTCCGAGCTGATCCTGCCGGCCTTCATCCGCGAGGGCCTCAGCGAGCCCTCGCCCATCCTGTCCATGCCCGGCGTCGTCCAGCACAGTACCGACTCGCTCAGGCGCGCGGCGACCGAAGCGGCGGAGCGGGGAGTGGGCGGCATCATGCTGTTCGGCATCCCCGAGCACCGCGACGCGACGGGCAGCGCGGGCATCGACCCCGACGGCGTCCTCAACCGGGCAATCGCCGACGTCCGCTCCGAGGTCGGCGACGCGCTCGTGGTGATGAGCGATGTCTGCCTCGACGAGTTCACCGACCACGGACACTGCGGCGTGCTCGACGCGGACGGTGGCGTGGACAATGACGCCACGCTGGCGCTCTACGCCAGGATGGCCGTGGAGCAGGCGCGTGCCGGAGCGCACGTCCTGGGCCCGTCCGGGATGATGGACGGCCAGGTCGCCGTCATCCGGCAGGCGCTGGACGACGCCGGATACCAGGACACCGTGGTCCTCGCCTATGCGGCTAAGTACGCGTCGGCCTTCTACGGGCCGTTCCGTGAGGCCGTCGACTCCCAGCTCGTCGGGGATCGCCGCACGTATCAGATGGATGCCGCCAACCGGCGCGAGGCGATCCTCGAGGTCGAACTCGACATCCAGGAGGGCGCCGACATGGTGATGGTCAAGCCGGCGATGAGCTATCTCGACGTCCTCGCGGACGTGGCGGCGATGTCACCCGTGCCCGTCGCCGCGTACCAGATCTCGGGCGAGTACGCGATGATCGAGGCAGCAGCAGCGAACGGCTGGATCGACCGGCGGCGTGCCATCGAGGAATCGGTCCTCGGGATCAAGCGGGCCGGCGCGCAGCTGATCCTCACCTACTGGGCCTCCGAGCTCGCACTCTGGCTCGACGAGCCCGGCCGCTGACGGCGCGCCGACCCACAGCACCCGACGATTCCATGACCGTCCAGCCCACACCGAAGGAAACCGCAGCGATGACGACCGAACCGACACCCCCGTCAACCACCTCGGAGGACCTGTACGACCGCGCACGGGCCCTGATGCCCGGCGGTGTGAATTCGCCGGTGCGGGCCTTCGGCTCGGTGGGTGGGACCCCGCGCTTCCTCGTCGACGCCCACGGCGCGTTCGTGACCGACTCGGAGGGCAGGGAGTACGTGGACCTCGTGTGCTCCTGGGGGCCGGCCCTGCTCGGCCACTCCCACCCGGACGTGATCGCGGCCGTGCACCGCGCGGTCGACCACGGCCTGACCTTCGGTGCCTCCACCCCGGCCGAGGCCGATCTCGCCCAGCTCGTCAAGGATCGCGTCCCCGCCGTCGAGCTGCTGCGCATGGTGTCCACGGGCACCGAGGCGACGATGACGGCCGTCCGCCTCGCGCGCGGCTTCACCTCCCGCAACCTCATCGTCAAGTTCGCCGGGTGCTACCACGGGCATGTGGACAGCCTGCTCGCGGCCGCCGGGTCCGGGGTTGCCACCCTCGCCCTGCCGGGGTCCGCCGGAGTCACGGAGGCCACGACGGCGGAGACACTCGTGCTGCCCTACAACGACGTCGAGGCCGTGGAGGAGGCCTTCCGGACGCACGGGGAGCACATCGCGGCCGTCATCACCGAGGCAGCCCCGGCGAACATGGGAGTCGTGACCCCGGCTCCCGGTTTCAATGCCTTCCTGAGCCGGATCACCGCCGAACACGGCGCGCTGTTCATCGTCGACGAGGTCATGACCGGGTTCCGAACCCATGCCGGTGGCTACTGGAAGCTCACCGGCGGCGCGGAGGACGCCGAGCACCCCTGGACGCCCGACCTGCTGACTTTCGGGAAGGTCATCGGCGGCGGCATTCCCGCGGCAGCCCTCGGTGGCCGCGCGGACGTCATGAACTACCTCGCGCCGATCGGCCCCGTCTATCAGGCCGGGACGCTGTCGGGCAACCCGATCGCCATGGCTGCGGGCGTCGCGACGCTGACGGCGGCGACCGACGAGGTCTACCGCCACGTCGACGCACGTTCACTCGAGGTGAGTGGAGCGCTCTCCTCGGAGCTCTCGAAGGCGGGGGTGGACCACTCCATCCAGAGAGCCGGGAACCTCTTCAGCGTCGCCTTCGGGACCGCGGAGCACGGGGTCCGGAACTACGCCGATGCCCAGGCACAGGAGGCCTTCCGCTACGGCCCGTTCTTCCACTCCATGCTCGACTCCGGCGTGTACCTGCCGCCCTCGGTGTACGAGGCCTGGTTCCTGTCGGCGGCCCACGACGACGCCGCCATGGAGCGCGTCCACGCAGCGCTGCCCGCGGCGGCACGGGCTGCTGCGGCAGCAGTCCCTGCGGACTGAGCCGCCGGTCGCCCGTCCCGGACGCCGGTCAGGCGACGGCCAGCACCTGCGTCGGGTGCTGCTCAGCCGCCCCGTCGACGTCGTCCCGGTCGGCGTCCGCCGTCCGCTCCGCCACGGGGATGTGGTCTTCGGCCTCGATGACGGGCCAGGCCCGCTCGATCACCGCGTCAGGGTCCGTCCGCCGGAGGTACTCCTCGAAGCCGGCTGCCTGCCGGTCGGCCCAGACGACCAGCGAGGCGTGCAGGTCCTCGGCAGGCCGCCGGAGGAAGGCGTACCGCTCGGCGAGGACCTGACCCACCTCCAGGGTCGCGAGGACGTCGGCTGCCGAGGTGTGAGCATTCTCGAACCGGATGCCGTAGTGCTCGCACAGTGCGGTCAGCGTGCG
>JASLAA010000122.1 GCA_030147325.1 Arthrobacter sp.
CGAGAAACTGCCGTGTCGGCTTTCCCCGGCGTGTCGCAAGGGCTCCGTGGTGAACACTGGGCTGAACAACGCAACGGTGGAGAGAAGAGGAACGTGGTCAACCCGATCCATCTGCGGACACTGCTCGAGGTGATCCGCCACGGGTCCTTCAGCAGTGCCGCAACGAGCCTCGGTTACACCGCCTCGGCAGTGTCGCAGCAGATGTCGGCCCTGGAACGTGACACCGGCTCCACCCTGTTCCATCGGTCCGCCCGCAGCGCCGTCCCCACGGACGCGGCCATCGCGATGTCACGGCACGCGGCCAAGGTCCTGACGGACATCGACGCCCTGCTCGCCTCGACCGCCCGCGCGGATACCGGCCCCGGGCACGAGCTCCGACTCGGCATCTTCCCGAGCCTGGCCACCTTCGCCCTCCCGCGGTTGCTGCGCATGCCAGAGTGGCAGCGACTCGGGGTCTCGCTGCGCCTGTTCGTCGGAGAGCCTTCCCACACCATCCAGGGACTACGGACGGGCGGTGACCTCGATCTGGCCCTCGTCTACCAGGTGGGTCAGGCGGGGCTCGCCTGGCCTTCCACCCTCAGCCGCCAATGGATCGGCGACGACGACTTCCGCGTGATCCTTCCGGCGAGCTGGGGCATCCGCAGCGGTTCCCGCGTCACGGCGGACCAGCTCGCCGACATGCCATGGATCATGCACCACCCCGGGACCGCCGATGCCACCGTGATCGAGCGGCTCTTCGCCGGCTGCAACCTGCACCCACGGATTGCCGCATACTGCGACGACTTCAACGCGAGCCTCGAACTGACGGCAGCCGGCCTCGGAGCGGCGCTGGTGCCGGAACTCGCGATGATCAACCGACCCGAGGGCATCGTCGCCCTCGACGTCCCGGAGATCCGGCTGGCCCGCAGCATCTTCGCGCTGCGGACGGGTGACGCCGACGACGCGCGGGTCCGCCTCTTCATGGACCAACTCGCCGAGATCCTCGCCAGCAAGAGCATCGGACCGAAGCACACGGTTGCCCGGAGCGCATCCGGCCAGGGCGGCTGATTTCCCGTTGCGTCCCCTCCCGCCCGCTCCGTACCTTCGGGACAGATGCGGGCTCCGGTCCGCGACCCATCAGGATCGTCCCCAGGAGGAACCAGTGCGCATCAGAAACAGCGTGGTCGTCATCACCGGCGCGGCAAGCGGAATCGGACGGGCGACTGCCCTCCGCTTCGCCCGCCGTCGCACCCATCTCGTCCTCGCGAGCCGACGCGTCGAGGCCCTCGAGTCCCTCGTGGCGGAGTGCACCGCTCTCGGGTCCCGGGCCATCGCGGTCCCCACGGACACCTCCGAGTACGACGCCGTGCAGGAGCTGGCCAGCAGGGCGGTCGAGGAGTTCGGCCGCATCGACGTCTGGGTGAACAATGCTGCGGTCTCGTTCTTCTCGCCGTTCCTCGAGGTGCCCCTCCGCGATTTCGAACGGGTCATCGACGTCAATGTCATGGGCTACGTCTACGGCGCCCGCGCCGCCCTGGAACGGATGCAGCGCCAGGGGTCCGGGGTCCTCGTCAACGTCGCCTCGATCGTCGGGGAGATCCCCCAGCCCTACACCTCCGCGTACTCGGTGTCGAAGGCGGCCGTCCGGGCGCTCGGAGTGAGCCTGCGGTCCGAGCTGAAGCTCGACGGGAGGAAGCACATCCACGTCTGCACCGTGCTTCCTCCCACCATCGACACCCCGTTCTTCAACCACGCCGCGAACTACACCGGCCGACGGGCCGTGGCCATGCCCCCCGTCTACAGCCCGGACCGCGTCGCCAGGACGATCGTCGATCTCGTCGGAAAGCCGACCCGGGAGGTCGCCGTCGGACGGATCGGCCGCTCGATGGTCCGCCAGCACCGCCTCATGCCGGGCCGGCTCGAGAGGGTGATGGCGCACCAGGTCGAACACACGCATCTCTCGAAGAAGGAAGCAGCGGAGGACTCCTCCGGCAATCTGTACGGCCCATCGCTCGATCCCGCGAACGCGGGCGTGACGGGCGGGTGGAGCGGACGACGCCGCACCGCTCAGCGGGTGGTCCTCGGAACGGCACTCGCCGGCGCGGGCGCCGTCCTGTTCGCCGACCAGCTGAAAGCCGCTTCCCCCGTCCTTGCCGGGGCAGCCAGGACAGCGGCATCGACCGTGGGACGGGCCGCCTCCCGGATCGGCTGACGCGAGGGGCTCGCGTCAGCCGTTCTCCTCCGGAACGTCTGCGGAGCGGACATGACTCCCGATCAGGCCCAGGGCTTCGAGCTGGTCCGACATCCCCGCGCCGTCCGGTGCGTAGATCCAGGGGATCCCCTCCGGCGGCTGCATCCCGGTCTTGGACCGGCCACCGGCGAGGACCGCCTCACCGGCGGAGAGCTGCCGGATCGCGATGGCTCGGACGTTCTCCGGGTGGCGCTGGGCGAACTCGGAGTAGATCGCCTCGTCGTGCTGGCCGTCGTCACCCACCAGCAGCCACTTCACGTTCGGGAACTCCTCCGCCAATCGCTCCAGCGACGTCCGCTTGTGCTCCTGCCCGCTGCGGAACCAGCGGTCAGG
>JASLAA010000144.1 GCA_030147325.1 Arthrobacter sp.
ATGACGACGGCGACGAACCAGGCCGTGACCGGGTCGCTGTCCAGGAGCCGCGGGATCGCCCGCGAGGGCACGGTCGCCGCGAAGAAGAATGCGGCCAGGAGACCGAGGTAGCTGCCGATCATGTTCATGCGGTGGGCCACGATATTGCGTCTCACCGCTGCCGCGATGCCGAGACTCACGGTCACGATGGTGAAGGCCGACAATCCGTGGAGCCAACTGAAGTGGCCATCGGACACGATCCAGAAGCTGCTCCCACAGACGTAGTACATCGAAGCAGCCCAGGTGTATCCCAGGATCCGGTGGGTTCTGTCCCGACGCCGGCGCAGGATGTTGACCGGTCCGATGGTCAGCGCGTAAAGAGCGGCGACGACGTGTGTTGCCAGCAGCGGGTTCCAGTCCATGGGCTTAGGATAGTTCCACTATCCAGCTTTGGATATCTGGAGAGCCGGCCGTGCGTCAGCTATCCGGTAGCACGGGAGGCAGGAGGGCCGGGATGAGACTCGGCGAGCTCAGTGAGGCCAGCGGCGTCAGTCCGGCGAGCATCAAGTTCTATCTTCGCTCCGGCCTGCTCGACGCGGGCCGGGCCATCAACCCGACCAGGGCGGCGTACGGTGACCACCATGTTCGGCGACTGCGGCTGATCCAGGGGTTGAGGTCCACCGTGGGACTGGGACTGGAGGACATCCGGCGCATCATCGACGCGTCCGCAGGCGCCGATACCTCGACAGCCCAGCGGCTCGTCCTGCTCGCCACGGTGCAGTCCGTGGTGCTCGGGTTGCAGGCAGCAGAGCCCACTCCGTCACCGATGGTCGACCGGATGATACATGCGGTCGGCTGGCCCGATGCCCAGAGCGAGGCACGGGCAGCGGTCGATCACCACGTCGCCGCCATGGACGCCGCCGGAATGGGACCAGAGGTGCCCGTACTGGAGGCCTATGCTCGTGCAGCCGATGACATCGCGGCTGCGCAGCTCTCGGTCACGGACGCGAGGGAATCGTTGGAGGAGGTCATCCTGACCGCCGCGATCGGGATGCACCTGCACAATCAGCTCATCCTGAAGATCGTCGCGCTGGCGCAGGCCAGCCGTTCGATCGCCCGGTACCACCCGGGAGGGTCGACCACGGCGGGGACTGATCTGACTGATCTGCGGGAGGAGACGCATGAGGCCCGGGTCGGCAGTGCAGACCCGGGCCCCACGGCGGGTGTCAGTGGTCGATCTCGCCGCGGATGAAGGCCTCGACCTTCTCGTGGGCGATGTCGTCCGCGTACTGCTCGGGCGGGGACTTCATGAAGTAGCTGGAGGCGGAGAGGATGGGGCCGCCGATGCCGCGGTCCAGGGCGATCTTCGCCGCACGGATCGCGTCGATGATGACTCCGGCGGAGTTCGGGGAGTCCCACACCTCGAGCTTGTACTCGAGCGAGACGGGGGCGTCGCCGAAGTTCCGGCCTTCCAGCCGCACGAAGGCCCACTTGCGGTCATCGAGCCAGGCCACGTAGTCCGACGGCCCGATGTGGACGTCGTTGGCGCGGAGTTCGGCCTTCACGTTCGAGGTGACGGCCTGGGTCTTGGAGATCTTCTTCGACTCCAGGCGATCGCGCTCGAGCATGTTCTTGAAGTCCATGTTCCCGCCCACGTTCAGCTGGTAGGTGCGATCCAGCGTCACGCCGCGGTCCTCGAACAGCTTCGCCATCACGCGGTGGGTGATCGTCGCGCCGATCTGGCTCTTGATGTCGTCACCGACGATCGGGACACCGGCCTCGGTGAACTTGTCGGCCCACTCCTTGGTACCGGCGATGAAGACGGGTAGTGCGTTGACGAAGGCGACGCCGGCGTCGATGGCGCACTGGGCGTAGTACTTCGCCGCGTGCTCGGATCCGACGGGGAGGTAGCAGACCAGGACGTCGGCCTTGGAAGCCTTCAGCTGACCGACGATGTCCACGGGCTCCTCGTCCGATTCGACGATCGTCTCGCGGTAGTACTTGCCCAGACCGTCCAGGGTGTGGCCGCGCTGGACGATCACGCCCGTCGGCGGGACGTCCGTGATCTTGATGGTGTTGTTCTCACTGGCGCCGATCGCCTCGGCGAGGTCATGGCCGACCTTCTTGCCGTCGACGTCGAAGGCGGCCACGAACTGCACGTCGCCGACGTGGTACTTGCCGAATTCGACGTGCATCAGGCCCGGAACGGTTGCCGACGGGTCCGCATCGCGGTAGTAGTGCACCCCCTGCACCAGCGACGCGGCGCAGTTGCCGACTCCAATGATTGCCACGCGAATGGGGTTCTGTCCCACAGTTCTCCTCGAAAGCCAGTTGAATATGCCCCGGCCGTCATCGCCCTGGACGCGGTCGGCAGGAAATGCCAGTCTACGTTCACTTGATAACACCGGCGCATCCGGGGCCATTCCGCTCCGGGATGTGAGTTACGGCCGCCGAGCCCGGCCGGCTCCCGACCGAGAAGGTGAACCGGCGGTTAGGCTCGGTGGATGACCTCGGGCAGCGGCGGGCGCGGACCGTTCCGGATCGACGTCCCCAGCAGGTCGGACCCCGTCCTGCGGCCACTCGTCGAGGGTGTCGGCGGGCCGCTCGGGCGGAGGGCTGATCCCGGCCGGGTCTCCCCGGGCTGGTTCAGCGTACAGCGCGTGATCATCCTCCTCACGGTGATCGGAGCTGTCCTCGCCGTCGCCGTCAAGAATCCGTGCCGGGTGGCCGGGTGGTCATCCCCGGACTACTTCTACCGTGCGTGCTACTCCGACTGGCCAGAGCTGTACCAGAGCCGCGGTCTCGGCGAGGGCGTCCTGCCGTTCCTCACCCCCGGCTCCTTGTTCGAGTACCCCGTGCTCCTGGGGCTGCTGGCCTCAGCCACCGCGATCCTGGTCGACGTCACCGCCGGTGACGCCGCTGCTGCGTCGAAGTCGCTGCTCTACTTCGACCTGAACGCAGTCCTGATCGCCGGTGTCTGGATCCTGACGGTCCTCGTGACGCTGCGACTCGCTCATCACCGGCCGTGGGACGCCGCCATCGTCGCCACCTCGCCGGTCATCATCCTCTCCGGCACCATCAACTGGGACCTGTGGGCGGTGCTCCTGGCCACGGCGGGCATGCTGGCCTTCGCCAGGAACAGGCCCCTCCTCGCGGGAGTCCTGTGGGGACTCGGGACGGCGGTCAAGCTCTACCCCATCCTGCTGCTCGGTGCGGTCCTCGTCCTGGCACTGCGGTCCGGCCGCTACGCACCCTTCGGTGCCGCCCTCGCAGGAACGATCGGAGCCTGGCTCGCCGTCAACATTCCCTTCCTGCTCCGCGACCCCGAGGGCTGGAGCTATTTCCTCACGTTCACGGAGACACGGGATGCCGGCTTCTCATCGGTCTGGTACGTGTACAACGCGCTGGCTCGCGAAGCCGGCGCTGCGCCGCTTCCGGCGCTGGCGATAAATGCAGGAGGGGGAATACTCTTCCTGGTCGCCTGCGCCGCGATCGCTGTTCTCGGACTCCGGACCCGGCACCGGCCGCGCCTCGTCCAGCTCGCGGTGTTGATCGTCGGGGCGTTCATCCTCTGCAACAAGGTGTACTCGCCGCAGTATGCCCTGTGGCTGGTTCCCCTGGTAGCGCTGGCCGTCCCTCGATGGCGGGTAGTCCTCGTCTGGCAGCTGGTCGAGATCCTCCACTGGTGGGCGGTCTGGCTCTACCTCGGGGGACGGACGAGTGGTGGCGCCGCGGAGCACAATCTCGGCCTGGGTATCTACGCCCTCGCTGTCCTGGCGCATATTCTTGCGACGGCATACGTACTCGTGGTCGTGGTGAGGGAGATGCGGTCACCGCGGGAGGACATCGGACGGTATGCAGTTGACCAGGACCCACAGGGAGGCCCCTTCGACCGCGCTCGGGATCGCTTCACGGTAGGCCGATCCCGACGCTCGACGGCACCCCGAGGTCGTGCTCGGCGGGACGTCGCCGTGACCCCGCCGGCTCTCCGGAGGACGGCGGGCCGGTCTGCTCCGATAGGCTTGGCGGACGATGCGGGCGGCGAGCCCCCGCAGGCGCCGGACGCCGTCCTGCACGGCCCGACGGCGACACAGTCCCCGCACACCTCCCCGAACCGACCAATGGAAGACCATCAGTGAGCTCAGCCCCGCTAACCCCCAGCCTGCTCACGCCGAGCGACTTCGATGCCCTCGCGGCCGCGCACCCGGACGTGGTGATCCCGCTCGAGCAGACTCCGGACTGGGTCGAGTTCGAGCATGCACTGGGCCGGGATCCGCTGGGTATCTGGTCCTATACCGACGCGGCGGGTGCCCTGGTGGCGACGGCGAGCTATGTGCGCGTGGTCCGGCGCTTCCGTGAGTCCGTCGTCGTGGTCAATGGTCCCGTCTGGTTCTCCGAGAGGACGCCTGTCGCCGAGCGGCTCCTCATGGACACCGTGCGCCGGCAGTTCGGCGAGACCCCGTCCATGAATCCCCTCTACGTCCGGATGCAGGTCGCGACTGCGCAGGCTCCCGCGACGGGCCCCATCGAGCACGGGTGGTACGAACGCGAGATCGTCGTCGACCTGACGCCGACCGAGGCCGACCTGCTCAGGGGATTCAGGCCCAACGCACGGAACAGTATTCGTAGGGCCCAGCGCAATGGTGTCGAGGTGAAGCACATTCCTCGGGAGGAATGGAAGCAGGTGTTCGCCGAGCAGCTGTTCCCGATCATGCGGGAGACCGCGGAGCGGGACGGGTTCGAGCCCTTCGACTCGTCCTACTACGAGACGCTGCTGACCGTGCTGGGGGATCGGTTGCGCCTTCTCGTGGCCTACCGGGAAGGACGTCCCCTGAGCTGGCTCATCACCACGGAGTACCGAGGGTATTCCGTCTACTACTTCGCCGGCAGCACCCAGGAGGCCCGCGGTACGTTCGCGCCCTACCTCCTGCTCTGGGAGGCGTTCAGGGTGCTCAAGGCCGCAGGGAACACCGCGTGTGGGCTGACGGGCATCGTGAGCGAGAACTATCCGGGCCTTGCGAACGTCACCACCTTCAAGCGGAACTTCTCGAAGAACGTCGTGGTGGTTCCGACCACCTACGACATTCCACTAGATCCCGTCCGTTACGCGGCCGTCGCATCGCTGCTGGTCGCCCGGCGCAAGGCGCCGCTACTGGCACGCGCGGCCGCGCGTCGGCTCGCCGCGTTCAGCCGGAGGACGCGCGACGGCGGGGAAGCAGCCGGCACCACACACCAGTGATGCCGGGCAGGAAGGCCTGCCCGGCTGGAGAGGAAGCCCCATGCCCGATGTCGAGGTTGTCGGAGCCGGTCCGAACGGGCTGGCGGCCGCCGTCGTCATGGCACGTGCCGGACTGTCCGTCCGCGTCCATGAGGCGGCGCCCACGCTCGGTGGAGGGACGCGCTCGATCGAACTGATGGAACAGGGACACCTCCACGATTTCTGCTCGGCGGTCCACCCCATGGCGCTCGCGTCCCCGTTCTTCCGCGCCTTCGAGCTGAGCCGCCGGATCGGGTTCGCGGTCCCGGAGGTGTCCTTCGCGCATCCGCTCGACGGAGGCAGGGCCGGAGTCGCCTACCGCAGCCTGGAGCGGACGGTGACCGGCCTCGGCGCCGACGGCGAGGCGTATCGGCGCCTGCTGCAACCGCTGAGCGAGCGCGAGCAGGGCATCCTGGCCTTCACGCTGAACCATGTGGTGCGGCTGCCCAGGAAGCCGGAGGCAGCGGTGCGGTTCGGCCTCGCCGTCCTGGACCAGGGTCTGCCGTCGTGGAACCGACGCTTCAGCACGGATGAAGCGAGGGCGCTCGTCACCGGTGTGATGGCGCACCCCGTGGGCACACTGCCCTCGCTCACGGGAGCGGGGGCGGGGCTGGTGCTCAACCTCCTCGCACACACCGTGGGCTGGCCCATTCCCGTGGGTGGTTCGCAGTCCATCGCGGACGCCCTCGCGCTGGACCTGCGCCAGCACGGCGGTGAGGTGATCACCGACAGCAGGATCGACTCGCTCGCGGAGGTGTCGGACGCCCGGGTGGTGCTCCTGGACGTCGCCCCGAAGACCTTCCGATCGATGTCCCGCGGACGCCTGCCCGCGGCCTACGAGGCGGCGCTCTCAGCGTTCACCTACGGGAATGCGGCCTGCAAGGTGGACTTCATCCTGTCCGGGCCGGTGCCCTGGACCCACCCGGAGCTGCACAGGGCAGGAACCGCGCACCTGGGCGGCACGCGGGAGGAGATTGCAGCAGGCGAGAAGCAGGTCAACCGGGGCGAGCACCCGGACAGCCCCTACGTGCTCCTGTCGCAGCCCTCGTCGTTCGATCCGACGCGGGCGCCCGACGGCCGGCACACCCTCTGGACCTACTGCCATGTCCCGAGGGGTTCCACCCGCGACATGGCCGAGGCGGTGACGGCGCAGATCGAACGGTTCGCACCCGGCTTCCGTGACGTCGTCGTGCGCAGCCATACGACGACGGCGAGTGAGCTCGAGGTGTACAACGCCAACTACGTGGGCGGCGACTTCAGCAGCGGGGCGGTCAACCTGCGTCAGATCGTCGCCCGGCCGGTGCCCTCGCTGCAGCCGTGGGCGACGCCGCTCAGGGGCGTGTACCTGTGCTCGCAGTCGACCCCGCCGGGTCCGGGCGTGCACGGCATGGCAGGGCTCAATGCCGCGCGGCTCGCGCTGAAACGGGAGTTCGGATTGCCCGTGCCCGCCCTGGGGCTCTGAGGGACGCCGACGCGCTGGTCGGTCCACAGTCAGGTCCTGCGGGAGTGCGCCGGCGCTGATCGGTCCGGCTCATCCCCGGCCCTTCGGCTCGAGGACGCGGCGCGCGGCCTCGACCGCGGACGCGCGGTGGGCGGCGAGGAGGGTCCCCGGTGCATTCTCGTGTGCGACCAGGGGAGCCTGCGCCCAGGCCTGGGCGATGCCGAAGAGGATGGGCAGCAGTACCTCCGGCGCCCAGGAGCCGTCCACGTGGCCGCTCGTCTGGGCTTCCCCCAGGGCCGCCAACTTGCTGTCGGGGGACGAGCCGTTGCCCGGCAGGTCGTACTCGACCCCCTCGAGCCGGGCCCAGGTCAGCATGCGCAGGATCTCCGGGTGGGCATGCGTGTGGTCGAACACTGCCCCGACGAAAGCTGCCACATCCGCGGGGTCGAGGGTCGTGGCGCGGTGGAATTCCACCGCGTTGACATCCAGTACGGCCTGGAACAGGGCGGCCTTGTCGGTGAAGTGCGCGTAGAGCCGTTCCTTGCTGGCGGCGGCCGCTCTCGCGATCCGATCGATCCGGGCGCCTGCGAGCCCGAAGGCGGCGAACTCCGCGCGAGCCGCACCCAGGATTCGCGTCCGCACGTCCATCGCCGTCGTCGTCATGCTCCCAGTCTACCCAAACGAACTAGTTCGTTTGACTGCGGTCCCGGAAGTGCCTATGTTCGAGGGACACCACTTCTGAGGAGCACCATGACCGTCCCGCCACCGGGTCCCGACGCGACGACCACCACCCAGCCCGCACACGCGACGGAGGACGTGCCGAAGCACCCGGCCAACCGGTGGCTCGTCCTGGCCATCGTGGCGCTCGCCCAGCTCACCGTGGTGCTCGACGGCACCATCGTCAACATCGCGTTGCCGCAGGCCCAGGCGGAACTCGGTATGTCGGACAGCGACCGCAGCTGGGTCGTGACGCTGTACGCGCTGACGTTCGGTGCGCTCCTGCTGCTCGGCGGACGGATCGCCGACTTCTGGGGCCGCAAGCGCTCGTTCCTCGTGGGGATGGGCGGATTCGCGCTCGCCTCAGCTCTCGGAGGGATCGCGACCACCGGCGAGATGCTCCTGGTCGCACGCGGCCTCCAGGGTGCCTTCGCGGCCCTGCTGGCGCCCGCGGCACTCGCCATCCTGTCCGTGACCTTCACGGGTGGCAGGGACCGTGTCCGCGCCTTCGCGGTCTACGGGACCATCGCCGGAGGGGGCGCCGCCGTCGGACTGCTCCTCGGTGGCGTGCTCACCGAATACTTCAGTTGGCACTGGTGCCTGCTCGTGAACGTCCCCATCGCCGTCGTGGCCATCGCCGCCGGCCTGCCCGTGCTCCGCGAGAGCCGCGCGGAGGGGAGCACGCGGTACGACGTCCCGGGCGCGCTGCTCGTGAGTTCCGGGCTCGCCGCCGTGGTCTACGGCTTCTCCCGCGCCGAAGCGGGCTGGGTGCGTCTCGACACGCTCGGTTTCCTCGCCGTCGGGACCGTGCTCCTGGCGCTGTTCGTCCTGGTCGAGGCACGATCGGCCCACCCCCTGCTGCCGCTGCGCATCATCACCAATCCGGCGAGGGCCGGCGCCTACCTCGCCTCCATCGCGGTGGGAGCCGCCCTGCTCGGGGCGCTGCTCTACCTGACGCTCTATTTCCAGCTGGTCCTCGGGATGAGCCCTCTCGTGTCCGGTCTCGCGTCATTGCCCATGACGGCCGCCATCATCGTGAGCGCAGGCGTCGTCTCGAAGCTCCTGCCCACGGTCGGACCGCGCCTGCTGATGACGGTCGGTCCCTTGGTCGCCGGTGCAGGACTGCTGCTGATGAGCAGGATCACCGTCGGTGGCTCGTACGTCCTCGACGTGCTGCCTGCCCAGATCCTCCTCGGGGTCGGGCTCGCGCTCATCTTCGTACCGCTGCAGAACGTGGCCCTGCTCGGCATCGCGCCCCGGGACGCCGGCGTGGCGAGCGCGGCTGTGACCGCGACGCAGCAGATCGGCGGGTCGATCGGCACCGCCGTCTTCACCGCTCTGTACGCTGCCGGAGCGGGAACGGGCGCGGCCGGCGGGTCCACGGGTGGGCTGCAGTCGCTGGTGGACGGCTACTCGGTGGTGTTCCTCGCGGCCGCCGTGGCACTCGCGGTCGCCGCACCCATCGCCTGGTTCATGATCAGGGTCGCCAGGGACGAGTTCACCACCTCGGGCGAGGCGGTCCACCTGGGGTGATGGAGCGGCGGCGGAGGGGGCGGAGACGCCCCACCTCCTGCGCCTCCGTCCTGGTGCCTGGCCCGGAGCGCCCCTGAACCCAAGTATTTCGGCAGGATACCGTCGCGCAGCGCCGAAAGGGGCATGGTGCACGTCCGCCCGCTCTAAGCTGGCCAGGCCATGCCCACCGCGAGAACGGGGACCTCATGCGGCGCGATGACGCCCGCGCAGCCGGGCGGCGACATGCCGACCGGCTGGACCGCGGCCAGGTGCTGACGGCACTGATGGCCGTGCTCCTCGGGGTGTACGCCGTCGGCGTCCTCCTCGGGGATCCCGAGACCTTCGATCCGCTGATCGACGGGGTGCTGTGCATCGCCGTGGAGCTCGCCGCCGTCACGCTGTGCATCAGCGCGGTCGTACGTACGCGCCTCTCGCAACCGCAGGTCATCCTGGCCACGAGCGCCGTTCTCGCCTACGCGCTCGGGGACGCCTTCTACGCCGCATCCCTCGACGGCGGGGACGTGCTGCCCGGGGTGTCCCTCGCCGATGTCGCCTACCTCGTGTTCTACCCGCTCATGCTCGGGGCGCTCGCTGTCGTGGTGGTACGGAGACTTAAGGCTCTGTTCTGGCCCCTGCTGCTCGACAGCGTCGTGGGAGCGCTCGCCGCCGCAGCACTCATGGCGCTCGTGCTCGCTCCGGTCCTGAACGCCGGTTCCCGGGGGGAGGTGACCCTGGACGTGATCGTCGCCATCGCCTATCCGCTCCTCGACCTGCTGCTCATCGCTGCGATCGGCGGTGTCCTCGCCTCCCGCGGTCTCGACGTCGGTCCGCGCTGGCCGCTCCTCGTCGCGGGCCTCATCGTCTTCTGTGCAGCGGATGTCGCCTACGCGCTCGGCATGCAGCACTACAGGTCCGGATCCGTCATCGACGTGGGCTGGGTCATGGGGCTCTGTGCCATCGCCGCGTGGGTCGATGGCGCGGTCAAGGCGGGAGCCGCGTCACACCGCCGCAGCCGGGTCATCCCGGAACTGGCGGCGCCGCTGGTCTCGACGGCGTCGGCCCTCGCAGTGCTCGTGATCGGCTGCCAGGTGCGGATACCGCTGCTCGCCGTGGTGTTCGCCGCCTCCACGCTCGCCCTGGCCGCGGTGCCCCTCGCGTTCCGGCATCGGACGCTCGTCAGCCTCGCCCGGACGGATGAGCTCACCGGCCTACCGAATCGACGGGCCTTGCTGAACGAGCTTCCGGAGCGGCTGGGGGACGGTCGCCGCGGGGCACTGTTCCTCCTCGACCTCGACCGCTTCAAGCACGTGAACGACGCCCTCGGACACGATGTCGGGGATGCGCTGCTCGTCCAGGTGGGCAGGCGGTTCTCCCGTCAGGTGCGGCCCGGCGACCTGCTCGCGCGGCTCGGCGGGGACGAGTTCGCGGTGTACCTCGAAGGGGTGACGGAGCAGGAAGCCGTCGTCGCCGCACGGCGGCTGGAGGCGGAACTCTCCGCGCCCGTCACGGTGGGTTCCGCAGCGCTCCAGGTGAGCGCGAGCATCGGTATCGCGCTGACGCCGCTGCACGGCGTCGACGTCGGCCTGCTCATGCGCAAGGCCGACATCGCGATGTTCCGTGCGAAGGCGGAGCGGAGCGGCCACCATGTCTACGACGCCACGGACGACGACGACGGAGCGCTGCGCCTGCGCACCGTCCAGGAGTTGCGGACCGCCCTGGCGGAGGACCAGTTCGAGATGTACTACCAGCCGAAGATCCGACTTGCCGATCACGCGGTGACCGGTGTCGAGGCGCTCGTGCGCTGGAACCATCCGTCGCGCGGGCACTTGCTGCCCCGTTCCTTCCTGCCGCTCGCCGAGGAGGCCGGGCTGATGCCCGTGCTCTCCTCCCTGGTGCTGCGCCGTGCAGTCCGGAGGGTCGCCTCGTGGAGGGCGGTGGGGCTGGACATCTCCGTGGCGGTGAACATGTCGGGTTCCTGCATCCTGCCGTGCCTGCCGCAGGACATCGATGGACTGCTGGCGGAGTACGACGTACCGGCGTCGAGCATCGTGCTGGAGATCACCGAGGATGTCCTGATGTCCACGCCGACCGGCACCTCCCGGATCCTCGCGCAGCTGCGGGAGCAGGGGATGCAGATCTCCATCGACGATTTCGGGACCGGGTACAGCTCGCTGGCCTACCTCCGGGACCTGCCCGTCGATGAATTGAAGCTCGACCGGTCCTTCGTCACCGCGATGCGGGACGATGACCGGGCGAGCGGACTGGTCGGGTCGATCATCGACCTCGCGCACAGTCTGGGCCTGCGGGTGGTGGCCGAGGGGGTCGAGGACGAGCAGACGCGCGAGGAGCTGCTGGAACGCGGCTGTGACCTCGGTCAGGGGTTCCATCTCGCCCTTCCGCTCCCGGCCCGTGACGTGGAGCCGTGGCTCTCGGCGCGCTCGGTCGCCGCACCGGCAGGCTGACCCGTGGTCCACCCCGCCCGACGCCGGAGAAAATCGGTGGAACCGCGCCGATACGCTCGGAAGGCATCCGATCATCTGGCAATGTGTCCCTCATGACCTCCGACCCCGATGCACGTGTCGCCCTCATCATCGAAGATGACGCCGACGTGCGTCAGCTGCTCGTCATGACGCTGGGCATGAGCGGTTTCACCACCCTCGAAGCCGAGACCGGGCGTCAGGGTGTGGCGCTCGTCCGCGAGCGCCAGCCGGATCTCGTGACGCTCGATCTCAACCTCCCGGACATCGACGGTGTGGAGGTCTGCCGGCAGATCCGGCCCCTGACGGACGCGTACGTCATCATGATCACCGCCCGCCAGGACGAGATCGACCGCCTGATCGGGCTGGAGATCGGCGCCGACGACTTCGTGGTGAAGCCCTTCAGCCCACGCGAGGTCGGGGCGCGGGTCAATGCCATGTTCCGGCGCCCGCGCAGCACCGTCCGCAGCGTCTCACAGCCTCTGCTCACCGCGCCCGCCGGTAGCCCGGCCGACTCACCGCAGGTGCCGCAGGCGGAGGAGCCCATGGAGGGACTCCTGGTCCATGGGCCGCTCCGCATCGACACGGAAGGCCGCATCGCGTCGCTCGACGGCGTCGAACTCCCGCTGACACGGATCGAGTTCGACCTCCTGGCGACCCTCGTCTCCGGACCACGCCGGGTATGGCAGCGGGAGACACTGCTGTCCCGCATCTGGGGCGACGGCTGGGTCAACGACCAGCACCTCGTGGAGGTGCACATCCGTAACCTTCGGAAGAAGCTGGGTGAGGACACCAAGGCGCCGCGCTTCATCCGCACGGTGCGGGGTGTGGGTTATCGGATGATGCCGCCGAGCGCCGACTGAAACTCGGAACCGAGCCCTTGCAGTCGGGCGAGCAGGCCCGGGAAGGCATCGGGTTCCCCGACCAGGCCCAGCGCCGAGGAGGAGACCTCCTGGAGCCGGCGCGCGCCGACCATCGACGCGCTGACGTTGAGGCTCAGCAGCGCCACCACCGCGGCATCCTCATCGCCGGCGGCGAGAGCCGATTCGATCGCGAGCAGCCGCTGCGGGAGCAGGTCGATGAAGGTCTCCGCGAATCGGAGTGCTCCCTCCCGGCTGGCGAGTTCGACCCCGAGGTTGTCGAGGATCCGACGATCGAGCACGGGGAGGTGGGACACGGGAGTCCTGTCGATTGCGGGTCACGGTGCAGAGGGTTGCTGCCGGTTGTGCCGGTGATGCCCGGGTAGCCTGTTCGGCACCCCGGTAGAACTGCCCGCCGGTCCCTGTGGACGGCAGGGGACCGGCGGGAAGACAGCGGAGGTGATGTGCTCCTGGGACTACTCTGACGCCCGGCGCTCAAAGGAGCCGTTGCGGAAGGCGAACGTTGACCGAAGAAAAGGCGAAGCTGCCGGTTCTGGGGAGAACCGGGCAGCTGCTAGGCGAGCATCTCCCGGACCAGCGGGATGACCTTCGTGCCGTAGAGCTCGATGCTGTGCATGAGCTTCTCGTGGGGCAGCGGACCCGCGCTGTACTTCATGTCGAACCGGTCGATCCCGAGCGCCTGCGCGGTGGCAGCGATCTTCCGGGCCACCGTCTCCGGGGATCCCACGTAGAGGGAGCCGAAATCCGCTTCCTGGTCGAACTCGGCGCGGGTGGTCGGACCCCAGCCCCGCTCGCGGCCGATGCGGTCGCGCATGATCCGGTTGTCCGGCCACAGTTCCTCCCGGGCCTGCTCATCGGAGTCGGCGATGTAACCCGGGGAATGCACGCCGATGGGCAGGGTGGGCTGCCCGAGCTGCGTCAGTGCCCGGTGGTAGAGGTCCACGTAGGGAGCGAAGCGCGCCGGTTCACCACCGATGATCGCGAGCATCAGCGGCATGCCGTAACGCGCGGCGCGCACCACCGATTCGGGGCTTCCGCCCACGCCGATCCAGGTCTTGAGCCGGCCGCCCTCGGTTTTCGGGTAGACGTCATGGTCCGTGAGGCCCGGGCGGGTGCTTCCGGACCACGTCACGGGCTGCTCCTTGATGAGCTCGGAGAACAGGTCCAGCTTCTCCTCGAAGAGGCGTTCGTAGTCGGAGAGTTCGTAGCCGAAGAGGGGGAACGACTCCGTGAAGGAACCGCGACCCAGGATCACCTCGGCGCGACCGTTCGAGGCGGCATCGAGCGTCGCGAAGCGCTGATAGACGCGGACAGGATCGTCGGAGCTGAGGACCGTGACGGCCGAGCCGAGCCTGATGCGGTGCGTCTGCCCCGCGATGGCGGCAAGGACGGTCTCGGGTGCGGAGACCGCGAAGTCGTCCCGGTGGTGCTCGCCGACGCCGATGAAGTCGACGCCGACCTCGTCGGCCAGCACCGCCTCCGCGATCACGTTGCGGATGACCTGCGGGTAGGGGAGAGGGTTGCCGTCCTCGCCGCGCGTGACGTCCCCGAAGGTGTCGAGTCCGAGTTCCAGTTCGCGTGCCATCGTGATGCTCCCGTGCTCAGCGTTCCGGCCCACCCTGGGCCTGTGGGTAGAACGGAGGGCCGCGCCCCGTTATTCCATGCATACGTATGTAATCATCCGTACCTGGGTCTGGAGGCTCCCGGTATCCGCCACGTGGTCGGGCTGTTGCTCGAGGCCGCCGCACCAGCGCCCCAGCCGGACGCCCTGTCCGAACCCGCGACACGCCCGGCAGGCCGCGGCATGCGGTCATCCTCGCACCCGGGCAGGCGGAGCGCAGCTACCGTCCCTGGATCTGCAGGGCCTCTGCGGCGCGATCGGCCCGTGCCATGCTGGCCGGGTCCGCAAGGTCGACGCCCGCTCTCGCCGCCGCCGTCCGCGCGGCCGGGCTCTTGAGATCCGGGAGCACGAACTCCTCGGGCCGGATCCGCCGGTCCGCTGTGGCGTAGGCCGTCTGCTGCTCGGCGAGGGCAGGGGTGGCGAGCTCGGCCGACTGCAGCGTCTCCTGCGAGACCGCGACGCGGCTCCCCGTCAGTGCCGCACCCATGAGCGGTACGTAGCCCAGCGCGTGGCCCGCCCGGTTGGGGTGGTAGGAGGCGGAGATGGGGCTGGAGAGCCCGTTCAACCATTCGACGTCATCGCACACTGCGTGACCCGTGAAGGCCGGTGCCGGGTCGCGGAAGGCGAAGCCCGCCGCGGCGGCCGCCGTCGCCGTCGTCCGGTTGAGGAGATCCGCCGTCGCATTCAACCGCGCCTCCTCCGTGGGTGAGAACCACGTGGCGGCGTTACAGTCCTCGCCGTTGAAGATGCGGGGATAGCCGGCGATCGTCACGGACGCCTGGGGTGCCAGTGCGCGCACCTGGCCGTAGAGCGAGGCCAGGCTGCCCGGCAATCGAGTGCGGATGATCGCCTGGGCCCTGTCGATGGCCGCGGTGCAGTTGCTCATCCACGCCGGCTTGGCACACTCGGTCAGCACGGACACGAAGGCTGCGTCATTGCCGCCGACACTCAGCGAGACGTAGGCGGTGGTCGGCGTCAGGGCGCCCAGCTGCGTCGCGGTGACGTCGGGGATGGTGGCCCCGGAGCACGCCCGGAAGTTCAGCGCTTACCCCTTGGCACTCGCGATGAGCGACGGATAGGCGTACACCGAGCGCTGGCAGTCCGTGCCGTCGGCGAGGTAGGCGCGCGTCCCGGTGCCCGAGGAGTAGGAATCGCCGAGGGCCACATAGGCCGTGCCCGTCGCACCGGCAGGAGGTGCCGGGAGCGCGGTGGCGGTCAGCAGGACGAGCGCGGCGACGGCCGAGCGGAAGCGGGGGATCGTCATCGACACTCCAGGGGACGCAGGGGACAGGTGCCTACGCTAACCCCGTACGGAGCCGATGCGACGGCCCCGGAGGGACTTCTGGGCCCACCCTTCCCGGCCGGTGGAGGAGGCGGTACTGTTCAGCCCGCCACCGCGGTCTTTGCCACCCCTCCGCACACCGCGGTATGATGTGGGGCGGCTCACACGCCGTTCCACACCCAACTGAATACGCCATCGATCTGCAGCGGGAGAGCCCTCCCGTCCACCACACCGGCAGGCGCCGTAGGAGCAACTCCTCCCCAGGAATCTCTCAGGCCCACGCACCGCTGCGGCTAGGCAACTCTGGAAAGCAGCTCCG
>JASLAA010000148.1 GCA_030147325.1 Arthrobacter sp.
GGACAACCATTCACGGCTGAAGGCCCCACACCACCAGGTGCGGGGCCTTCACCCCTTTAACCACCCAAACACCCCCACACGAACCCGCGGAGCGGAGACCACGCCTCCGAGCCTGCCCCTCCGCCGGCCCCACATCCCCACACCCAGCCCCATACCCGACGGCGCCGGCCCAGGCAGCAACCCAGACACCAGGACCACGACCACCAGGACAACGACCGCGCCGGCCAGGACCTCCACGTCCCGCGGTAGGGTCGGTGCATGAGTGGACTGTTCTCGCACACCCCTGCAGCTGGGGAAGTATCAACGGACCGGCCGGACCTTCGCGCGTCAGTGGAAGTACCCGCCACAGCCGATCATGCCTGGGCCGGTCTGATGGAGCACCTCCATCTGTGGTGGCCGGCTGACGAACTGAGTAGATGGGGTAGCACGAGCTTCTTCGACCTCGAGGACAACGCCCTCGTCGAGACCTCCGCGCAGGATGACGAGAACGTCTGGGGCGAGGTGGTCGACGGAGAGCCCGGCCGCTGGCTGGAACTGCGCTGGCGCCACACCGGATCGGACTCCTCCACCCTGGTGCGGATCGATGTGGCGGTGCTCAGGCGCGCAGCTCCCGGCGAAGCCGGACCTGAGGGGCCCTCGGATCAGCATGATCGCGCCGTGCTGTCTCTCATCCACAGCGGCTGGGTAGGTGCGGATGGTCAGGACATCTATGACTTCTATCAGGAGTTCTGGCCTGAAGCGCTCAACCGGTACCGCCGCTTCATGGGGGGATCATGAGCCACGAGGACATGCTTCCGGAGCTCGTGGCCATCCTGCCGGGCCGCGTGTCGACCGCTGCTGAAGATCTGGTCCTGTACTCGCGGGACAGGGGGCCGGTTGTCCAGCCGATGCTCCCCGTCGCTGTGGTGCATCCCCAGACGGTCGACGAGGTGCAATCCCTGGTGATCTGGGCGTCGAAGCACAGGGTGCCCGTCGTGAGCCGGGGGGCAGGGTCCGGGGTGTCGGGCGGCGCCCACGCCACGGAGGGCTGCGTCATCCTGTCGCTGACCGGCATGAACAGGATCCTGGAGATCAATCCTGAGGACGAGACCGCCGTCGTCGAGCCCGGCGTCATCAACGCCGACCTCGACGCCGCGGTCGCAGAGCACGGCCTCATGTATGCGCCCGATCCCGCCAGCTACCGTTGGTCGACGATCGGCGGGAATGTGGCGACCAATGCCGGAGGCCTTCGTTGTGCGAAGTACGGGGTGACGAGGGACTCCGTCCTCGCCCTCGACGTCGTGCTGGCCGACGGGACGCTGATCTCGACCGGGCATCGTACGTTCAAGGGGGTGGCCGGCTACGACCTCACCGCCTTGATGACGGGATCTGAAGGAACGCTCGGCGTCATCGTCGGTATCACCGTCCGTCTGCGCTACCTGCCGAAGGTGGAGCGCACCCTCGCCGCGTTCTTCGACGATTTCGCTCTGGCGGCGGCGGGCGTTCTGGCGATCGGACGCGCGCGTATCCAACCCGCCATCCTCGAGCTCCTCGACGGCCGCACCCTGGAGGCGCTGGACGGCGTCCACGGATCGGATCTCAGGCGGCGCGGCGGTAGCCTGCTTCTGGCCAGGACCGATGGGTACGGCGCAGTCGACGAGGCCGCAGCGATCAGGGATGTCCTGGTGGGCCTTGGCGCGACGGTGAGTGACGAGGGATCGGAGGAGGCCGAACGCCTGGTCGACCTGCGACGACACAGCCGAGGTGACGACGTCGACGATCTCTACCGGGTTGGCGAGGACGTTGCTGTCCCCAAATCCCAACTGGTGCACTATGTCGCTGCACTGGAGGCGATGGCGAGCCGTCACCGGGTGAACCTGAAGGTGGTTGCACACGCGGGCGACGGCAACCTGCATCCCACATTCTGGGTGGAGCGCGGCGCAGGGGGGCAGGCGCAGGAGCGACTCCAGCACGCTCTGGACGAGTCGGTGCGACAAGCCCTGGATCTCGGAGGGACCATCACCGGTGAGCACGGGGTAGGGCAGTACAAGCGGCGCTGGCTCTCCTGGGAGCAGTCAGCGGAAGTCCTCGACCTGCAGTCCCGCATCAAGGACATCTTCGACCCACTGGGGATACTGAACCCGGGCAAGGCGATCGTCTCCTGAATGTGCCCTTTCGCTCCCGGGAAGGGCCGTGGCTGAATGATAATCTTCAGGAAATTGCCGGTGCTCACCGGCACTTCCACGACTTCCCCTGGGGGCAGCATGTCTGACAACAATCCGGGATCGCAGGGCGACTCGCCCTACGGCCAGCAGAACCAGCCCCAGTACGGGCAGAACCCACCCCAGTACGGGCAGAACCCACCGACATACGGGCAGAACCCGCCCCAGTACGGGCAGAGCCAGGCGCCCTACGGCCAGCAGGGCACATCACCGTACGGCCAGCAGGGTCAGTACGGCTCCGGCGCCGGAAACTATCCGGGACAGCAGGGCTATCCAGGTCAGCCTGCCGAGAACCCGGGCCGGACGCTCGGGATCATCGGGTTCATCCTCGCGATACTGATCGCTCCGGTGGGACTGGTCATCAGCATCATCGCCCTCGTCAAGTCACGGAGGGCGGGGATGAGCAACGGTCTCGCTCTCGCCGGCATCATCATCGGTGTGCTGTTCTCGATCATCGGTGCGATCCTTCTGATCGGCCTCATCGCTTTGATCCCGACGATCACCGAACTCGCTGAGCTGTGCCAGGGGCAGCCCAGTGGTACCCCCGTCGAGTTCCAGGGGACAACCACGCAGTGCCCCTAGTACTCAGGTGAGAAAGGACCGGCAACCCTCGCGGCTGCCGGTCCTTTTTACGTCGTCGGCACTAGTTGTCCGGGTACTCCGAGTCCTCGTCGATACCGATGGTCCGTGAATCGGCCGTCAGCATGATCTCGGCCTCGTCGCGGCGATGTCTGAGTTCGTCGTCGAGATAGGACTGGACGGCCTCGGCCATCGGGACGTTCCGGTCCTCCCGCTCGGACATGTACCAGCGGTGCTCCAGCACCTCGTGGACCACTTCGGCGGGCTCGAGCTTCCCGCCCAGCTCGCGTGGTACAGCTCGCACGATGGGCTCGAACACCTCGTTCACCCACAGGTGGGCGCTGAACTCCTCGTCCAGCGTCGGGTTGTTGTCGGCCCGGTAGGCGTCCATGTCGTTCAGGAGGCGCCGCGCCTGGTTCTCCTGGGCGTCGAGACCCGTGAGCCGGAGAAGGCGGCGGCTGTGGTGTCCGGCGTCGACGACCTTGGGCTGCAGCTGGATCTGCGTGCCGTTCGCAGCCGTCTTGATGGCGTACTCCTCGACGTCGAAGCCGAGCTCGTTCAGCCTGCGGATACGTGCTCCCACGCGCCAGCGTTCTCCGAGTTCGAAGGACTCCTTCTCCGTCAACTCGCTCCACAGCCGGCGGTAGCTGTCCATGATGAGTTCGCTCGTGGCCAGAGGGTCGACCTTCTCCTCGATGAGTCCTCCCTCGGCCAGGTCCATCAGCTCGCCGGCGATGTTCACGCGAGCGATCTCGAGGTCGTACTCCCGCTGGCCCGTCGACAACTCGGGGTAGAGCTCCCCGGTCTCGGCGTCGACGAGGTACGCCGCGAAGGACCCGGCATCACGACGGAACAGTGTGTTGGAGAGCGAGACGTCGCCCCAGTAGAAACCGATCAGGTGCAGCCGCACCAGGAGCAGGGCCTGAGCATCGATGAGTCGCGTCAGGGTGTCGCGGCGCAGTGTCTGTGAGAACAGTGCCCGGTAGGGAAGGGAGAACTTGAGGTGGCGGGTCACGAGGACCGGGTCGAGGGGATCCCCCTCCGGGGTGGTGCGGCCCGAGATGACGGCCACGGGCTCGACGCACGGCACGTCGAGCCGCTGAAGCTTGCGGAGCATGTGGTACTCGTGCCGGGCGATGTGCTCGCTCGTCTCCTTGACGGCGATGACGGAGCCGCCGAGATGTGCGAAGCGGACGATGTGCCGTGAGATGCCGCGCGGGAGGGCGGCGAGTGCGCCGGCAGGCCATTGCTCGAGGGCGATGTGCCAGGGCAGGTCCAGGAGCTCCGGATCTGTTGCCGCTGCCGTGATGTTCAGCGAGCCCAGGTTGGGGACCTCTGATGACGCAGGACGCTGCCGGGGGAGCTTCCCCGCCTGGTCGTAGTCGGTCGGCTCGTCATGCCACTGGGCGTTCGAGGTCTCGGTCAAGGTGCTGCCTTCGTGTCAGGGCGGGAAATGGGCCTGCATCAAGCCTAGTGGCGCCTGAACGAAACGGCGGCGCCCGCCGGACATCCAGTGGATGTCCGGCGAGCCACCGCCGTCGTCATTGGTCGTAGCCGCCCCAGGACCTAGACGGTCTCGGACAGACGGAGACCGTTGGTGGTGTCGAACAGGTGCACGTGGCCCTGCTCCGGCCGGACGTACACGCTGTCGCCCTTCATCGGCGGGCGGCGGCCGTCGACGCGGACCACCATGTCGTGGTTCTTGCCGTCGAGCGTGGTGTGGCCGTAGATGTAGGCGTCAGCACCCAGCTCCTCGACGACGTCGACCTCGACCTGCAGTCCCTCGCCGACGGCGGAGAGGACCAGGTCCTCGGGCCGGACACCCAGGGTGACCGTGTTGCCGGCCGCGGCCTGCAGGACGTTACCCGGTACCGGGTACACGATGCCACCGAAGAGGACGCCGCCGTCCGTGACCGGGAGCTCCAGGAGGTTCATCGCGGGCGAGCCGATGAAGCCCGCCACGAAGACGTTCTTGGGGCGCTCGTAGAGGTTGCGAGGGGTGTCGACCTGCTGCAGGATGCCGTCCTTGAGCACTGCGACGCGATCCCCCATGGTCATGGCCTCGACCTGGTCGTGGGTCACGTAGACGGTGGTGACGCCGAGGCGGCGGGTCAACGAGGCGATCTGGGTGCGGGTCTGCACGCGCAGCTTCGCATCCAGGTTCGAGAGGGGCTCGTCCATCAGGAAGACCTGCGGGTTACGCACGATGGCACGACCCATGGCGACGCGCTGGCGCTGACCGCCGGAGAGTGCCTTCGGCTTACGGTCCAGGTAGTCCTGGAGGTCGAGGAGCTTCGCTGCCTCGCGGACGCGCTCGGCACGCTCCTCCTTCGAGACGCCGGCGATCTTGAGCGCGAAGCCCATGTTGTCGGCGACCGACATGTGCGGGTAGAGGGCGTAGTTCTGGAAGACCATCGCGATGTCGCGATCCTTCGGGGGGACATCAGTGACATCGCGGTCACCGATGAGGATACGGCCGGAATTGACGTCCTCGAGGCCGGCGAGCATGCGCAGCGAGGTGGACTTTCCGCAACCGGAGGGGCCGACGAGGACGAGGAATTCGCCGTCGGCGATCTCGATGTTCAATCCGTCGACGGCGGGCTTGTCTGTGCCCGGGTACAGGCGCGTGGCCTGGTCAAACGTTACCGTTGCCATGGTGTTGGTTCCTTTTCACGGGCAGGTACGTGCCCGACGATCCGTAGTGAATGGAAGATTATTCAGTTGTGATGCGTGGCCGGCCAGCAGTACCGGTGACGTTGGTCACGCCCCCGTAGTATGACACGAACCCTGACGCGGCGCACCTGCCCCGCGGAGGGACGCGAGCTCCTGCAGGACTTCCGTGAAGTCCTCGGGCGTCGCGACGGTGAAGGACGCAGCGGTGTCTCCCGGGCCGATCCGGACGCCGACGTCGTCGGGGCCGAGAGTGCGTAGCGCGTTCTCGTCCGTGATGTCGTCCCCTGCGAAGAGGACTGCGGTTGCCCCGGTGGCCTCCCGGAGCAGGGCCAGCCCCTGCCCCTTGTGCGCGTGCACCACGGAGATCTCCAGATTGCGCTTACCCTCGCTGATGCTCAGCTCCTGGATCGGAGTCAGTTCTGCCTTCGCCGCGGCGACGGCGTCCGCCGCGACGCGGTCGGTGGCGGTACGGGTGTGAAGGACGACGCCGGCGGGCTTGTACTCGACGCGCGTGCCGGTGTGGGCAGCTGCAGTGCCCTCGACGATGCTGACCGCGCGCGCAAGCCGATCGGCCTGCGGCCCGGTGAGCTCGAGGGGTGCGGCGTCGGGGCCCAGCCAGGTCTCGGCGCCATGGCTGCCGATCAGCAGCGTCTCCGGCGCGGGATCCGCAACCGCACGGAGGCTGCCCAGCGCGCGTCCGGAGACGAATGCCGTCGTGGTTTCCGGAAGTCCGGTCAGGGCATGCACGGCGGCAGCGGATGCCGGCAGCGCCCGGGCGTCTTCCGCCCGCCCCACCAGCGGAGCGAGCGTGCCGTCGAAATCGAGCGCCACCAGGAGGCGAGGCGTCCGGGCGAGTGTCTCGAGCGCAGCTCGCAGCTCCCGCTCAAGCGGCATGATCGGACGTCCCGGACTGCAGGGCGCTCAAGAAGGCCTGCGACCACCGCTCGACGTCGTTGTGCACCACCTGCCGCCGCATCAGCCTCATGCGGCGCATGGCCTCCGCCTTCGGCATCGAGATGGCCGAGACGATGGCACTCTTCAGGCCGTCGATGTCATGCGGGTTGACGAGGATCGCCTGACGGAGGGTGTCGGCCGCGCCGGCGAATTCGCTCAGGACCAGCATGCCGGTGTTGCCCGTGCGGGCCGCCACGTACTCCTTGGCTACCAGGTTCATGCCGTCCCGCAGGGCCGTGACGAGCATGACGTCGGCTGCCAGGTACAGTGCGACCATCTCCTCCACCGGATAGCTGTGGTGGAGGTAGCGGATGGCTGTGTTCTTCATGGTGTCGTGGGTTCCGTTGATGCGGCCCACGGCGCCTTCGATGTCCTCCCGGAGGAGGCGGTACTGCTCCACGCGCTCGCGGCTCGGGCTCGCCACCTGGATGAGTGCGGCGTCCTCGACCGTGATGGCGCCGTCCTCGAGCAGTTCTCCGTAGGCCTTCAGGCGGTGCCCGATGCCCTTGGTGTAGTCGAGGCGGTCGACGCCGAGGAGGATGTGCTGGGGGTCGCCGAGCTCACGCCGGATCTCCTTCGACCGCTCGATCACGTCGGGGTCCTGGGCGAGGGCCATGATCGACGCGGTGTCGATGGAGATGGGGAACGCTTCCGCCCGCGACACGTACGCCGGGCCGCCGTCCTCTCCTGCCGGAACCTGGACCTGCTGCGCCTTGATGGTGTAGCCCTTGAACCGGCGCACGCACCGCAGGAAGTTGCTGGCATCGCTCGGGCGCTGGAAACCGATCAGGTCGGCGCCGAGCAGACCGTCGATGACCTGCCGGCGCCAGGGGAGCTGCGCGTAGATCTCCAGCGGCGGGAAGGGGATGTGGTTGAAGAAGCCGATCTTCAGGTCGGGGCGAGCCTTCCGCAGCATCCTCGGGACGAGCTGCAACTGATAGTCCTGGACCCACACTGTCGCGCCCTCTGCCGCGACCGACGCCGCGGCTGCGGCGAATCGCTCGTTGACCCTCCGGTAGGAGTCCCACCAGGTGCGGTGGAACTCCGGGGAGGCGATGACGTCGTGGTACAGCGGCCAGAGCGTCGCGTTGGAAAAGCCCTCGTAGTACAGCTCCACCTCCTCTTCGCTGAGCGGCACGGGTACCAGGCGCATGTTCGCCTCGTCGAAGGGCTCGAGCGTCTCATCCGGAGCCCCGTGCCAGCCGACCCAGGCGCCGTCGGCCTTCGCCATCACGGGAGCGAGCGCTGTCACGAGCCCGCCGGGCGAGCGCCGCCACGAACTGGCCCCGTGTTCGTCGACGACCCGGTCCACCGCCAGCCGGTTGGAGACGACGATGAAGTCGAAGTCCCCGAACTGTCCTTCCGTGGGGAACGACGGGGCGACACCTGGCGTGGTGGAAGGTTGTGCTGCGCTCAAAACGGGGCTCCATCGCAATAGTTTGGTCTCGTCGACGACTCTATCGGGTCGCGCCGTCATGCGGCCCGGCAATCCATCGCCCTCAGGGAGCGCTGAGGATCGCTCGTTAGGCTGGAGGCCCCACCCGGGCGACGAAGAGGACTGATGACGCCAGCACCCGCACGCAAGCCGAGCAAGGCCGAACGCACCGCAGCAGCTCGCGAACGCCAGCGGCTGGCGCGTGAGGAACAGCAACGCAAGGCGCGGCGCAACGGGCTCCTCGCGAAGTGGGGCGTGGTGGCGGCCGTGCTCGTGGTCGTCATCGTGATCGCCGTCATCGTGATCGACGGTGCACGCAGCCGGGTACCCGATGCCGGACCGGCGCCGCAGGGGGCCAACGCCGAGGGCGGCATCACTCTCGTCTCGGGGACCGAACTGGCACCGGCACGGGTGCAGGACATCGACTCCTCGACCCTTCCCTCCGACCCGGCGCCGGAAGGATCGGTCCCCGCCGGTATATCGGCCGCCGAGGACGGTCCGCTCCAGGTCGTCGCCTATGTGGACATCAACTGCGTGCACTGCGCGGACTTCGAGGCCCGGCATTCGGAGCAGATCCGCTCCTGGCTCGACGGCGGCGACATCACGTTCGAGTACCGCACGGTCGCCTATCTCGACAGGAACAGCAGCACAGACTACTCGTCGCGGGGGGCCAACGCCGCGGCATGCGTCGCCGATGCCGCGCCGGAGGCCTACTTCGACTTCACCCGGCGGGTCTTCGCACACTATGAGCAGGGTGAACTCGACGACGGCGGGCTAGCCGCGCTCGCCGCGGAGGCCGGAGCCGGGGACGTCTCGTCCTGCATCGACGGGGGCACCTTCCGCCCCTGGGTGGATTACGCCACAGCAGCCGCGCAGGCAGCAGCGGTCGGCGGGACACCCACCGTCTACGTCGATGGTGAGGAGGTCCCCAACGCTGTCACCGACTTCGAGACCGTCGTGCAGGGCCACGTGGGCGCTCGCCGCTGATTTCCGGCCGTGCTGCTGCTGGGCTACCCTTATTGAGCGCTGACGTCGCCCCACCGACCTTCGGTCGGAGGCGGACGGTGGCGCCAGCCGGTTCGGCCGGCACGCCTCCTTAGCTCAGTTGGCCAGAGCACCGCTCTTGTAAAGCGGGGGTCGTCGGTTCGAATCCGACAGGAGGCTCCACGAGATCCCCGGTGGACAGCAGGGACAGGACGAATCCCAGGGGTGCGCAGCCCTAGTGCGTCCGACGGCTGCCCGGGAGGCCGATGACCTTCACGAGTCCGGCGACACAACCGACGATCACGATCAGGAGCAGGGCGAGTAGCGGGAAGTTCGCCGTCTCGCCCGTCCGGGTGCTGCTGATCGGCGCGGCGTCCTCGGCAGGGTCTGCCGACGCGGAAGCCACGGGCGACGTCGTCGGGCTCGGGGCCGGTGTCGCCGACGTCCTCGTGGGACGGGGGGCCACCGTGGCCTGCTCCTCGACGGGCTCCTCCTCCTCGACGGCATCCGGGACGATCACAGGGGCCTGCGGCAAGGGGACGTCCGGAACGACCTGCTGGGCAGGGGCCCGCTCCGGTACGGGGGCCTGCTCCGGTACGGGAGCAGGGACCGGTACGACCGGCTCAGGATCCGTTGTGGGAGCAGGAGGTTCCGGAGCCTGCGTGGTGGGCGGCGCCGGAGCCTGCGTGGGCTCCGGTGTCGGAGCCTGCGTGGTCGGGGAAGGAGTAGTAGGCGACGGGTCCGGCTCGGGATCCACCGTCGGAGGAGCGGGCTCGGGATCCGTCCTCGGAGGAGCGGATGGCGGAATGACCGAGGGCAACCGGCCCTGCGGGGAATCTGGCACGGGAGATTGAGGGGCTGGACCGGTCACCTTCGGGCGGGGCGTGGGCTCGTCCGCCGATGCGGGCAGCGCCCCGAATGTCAGTCCCCCGAGGACGACGGCGGCGGCGACCGAAGCGGCCGCTACCCGGTTGAAATGCTTACTCACGTGACTCCTGGATCATCGGCAGGCTTAAAATCCCCAATCGGCGATCCTACCTTCAGGGAGCGCCGCCGCGCAGGGATCCGACCGCGCTTGCGCGAAGGACCGAGCCGCGATAGCACGGGGTCAGCTACGTTGATCGGGCCCCTGCGCCTCGACCTGCTCGGCCTCGCGCTCCTCGGTCTCCTCCGCCGTCCTCGTCGGCTCCTCGTCGAGGCCGTCCCGCTCCCTCCAGCCGCCCTTCCGGTAGGCCGGAGTCGCCGTCGCGAGGACCAACAGGGTCAGCGAGACCGCGGCGAGCATCACGCACACCATGGCCACCGAACCCCCGCCGAGGAGTCCGACGAACGGACTGACGAGCCCGGCAACACCCGACTGCAGGGCGCCGATCACGGCGGCCGCGGTGCCGGCCATGGATCCGTAGTTGTGCAGGGCGAGCACCGAGGCGTTGGCGGGGATCATCCCCTGGGTACCGAGAACGAGCCACAGCCCCGCGACCAGGCCCACGATGCCTCCGAAACCGGTCAGCACGATGGTGAGGAGAACGAGGGCGCAGCCCATCTGGACGACGACGGCGACCCTGAGGACGCGGATGGGAGCGGCGCGGCGCACCAGCGCCGCGTTGAGCTGGGCGGAGCCGACGATCGCCGTTCCATTGAGTGCGAACACCGCAGCGAACTGGGCCTGGCTGAGGCCGAACTCCTCCTGGAACACGAAGGGGGAGCCGACCACGTAACTCATGATCACGGCGAGCCCGAGGCCTGGGATCACGGCGAGGGCCATGAAGTGCCGGTCCCGGAGCAGGGTGAGGTAGCTTCCGGCGACCCGTCGGGGGCTGCCCGGCCGGCGCCGCTCCTCGGGCAGCGACTCGGGCATGAAGCGCCACACGATGAGCACGAGGGCGAGGCCGATGAGCGCGAGTGCGTAGAACACGGCCCGCCACTGCCAGGCTCCGGCGATGGCCTGCCCGATGGTGGGCGCGAAGAGTGGCGCGACGCCGATCACGAGCATCAGCCGGGACAGCAACCGGGCGGCGTCCGAACCGACGAAACGGTCGCGGATGACGGCGATCGCCACCACGGACGCGGCCGCGTTGAAGAATCCCTGGCACACGCGGAGCCCGATCAGGGTGCCGATGTCCGGGGTCATGGAGCACAGGATCGAGGTCACCACGTGCAGGGAGATGCCGATGAGGAGAGGCAGGCGCCGTCCGAACCGGTCGGAGAACGGCCCGATGACCAGCTGCCCGACCCCGGCACCGATGAGCATGCCGGACATCGTGAACTGCGCCGCGGCCTGCGTCGTCTCCAGGTCCTCGGCCACCACGGGCAGGGAGGGCAGATACATGTCCGTCGTCACCGCGGGCAACGCGGCGAGAGCGCCGAGCATCAGGATCCACTTGATGCTCGAGCGGCGGGTGGGGGCTGTCCCGCGGGTTGCCTTCGGTGTGCTCACCCTAGAACCCTAGGCAAACCGTTGACCTAACGAACAGTCCTTGTGCAATCCGGATTCATCTTGCGTGGCTTCCCGGCGACGGGCAGGACGCTACCTGCGAGGGAGCAGGTGGGTCCGGACCTCGAGGCCGTCGGAGGAGAGGAGTGCGGTCATGAACGTGCAGTGCGGCTGCCGACGGCGATCCGTGGGGGAGCCCGGGTTGAGCAGACGCAGACCCGTGCCGGTGCGCGTGTCCCAGGGGATGTGGCTGTGCCCGAAGACCAGGACGTCGACATCGGGGTAGACCGCGGACATCCTCGCCTCGCGCCCCTGTCGCTGACCCGTCTCGTGCACGACGGCGAAGCGGACGCCGTCCAGCTCCGCCCGTGCGACCAGGGGCAGGCGCGCCCGAAGGTCGGGGCCATCGTTGTTCCCGTGACAGGCGATGAGTCGCGCACTGCGCGCTTCGAGCTCGTCCAGAAGGGGTGCTTCCGTCCAGTCGCCTGCGTGCACGACGACGTCGGCGGACTCGACGGCGGACCACACATCGCGTGGGAGCTCCTTCGCCCGCTTCGGCAGATGCGTGTCGGCGAGGAGTGTGAGGGTGAGGGACATGCAGCCATTGTCCGCTGTCGGGAACCGCCCGTGACAAGGGGGAGACCGTATGGGATGCTTCCGTAAGCACGCTTACTAGTGACCGTTCAGGCGCACGTCGATGAGGAGTCAGCAATGGATACAAGTCAAGTGGTGTGGATCGTCGTCGGCATCGTCGTCCTCCTGGCCATCATCGCCGTCGTGGCGCTGCTGGCCCGCAAGCGAAGCGCCGCCCAGCGCACCCGCCGCCAGGAGCAGGATCGCCACCGCGCGGCCGAGATGCGGGAACAGGCGAAGTCGACGGAACTCGAAGCGCGCGAGCGCGAGGCGAAGGCGTCCATGGCGGATGCCGAGGCGCAGCGCGCGGAGGTCGAGGCGGAGAGGCTCCGCCAGCAGGCACAGCAGCGGCAGACCGATGCCCAGGGGCTGCGCGAGAAGGTGACCCACCACCACCAGGAAGCCGACAAGGTGGACCCGGACGTCGCGAACGATGCGGACCGGCATCGAGGTCAGTGAAGACGACGGTCATCGACAACGTGCGTCCCTGCCGGGGCCCCTTCCGACGGCGCCCGAGGATCGACCAGGAGTAGGCGGCATGGACAGGACGCGAACCGTGGTCATCACGGGGGCATCGAGCGGCATCGGCCGCGCCACAGCCCGGCTGTTCGCCGAGGAGGGTGCACAGCTGGTGCTCGCGGGTCGGGACGACCGGACCCTCGGACCCGTGGCGAAGGAGTGCCGGGACAGGGGGTCGCTGGTGATCACCGTCCCCACGGACGTCTCCTCGGAGGCGGAGGTCGATCGCCTCGCGGATGCGGCCGTCGAGCGTTTCGGCGGGATCGACGTCTGGGTCGGGAACGCGTCGCTGTACAGCTTCGGAACCTTCGAACAGACGCCGTCGGACGTCTTCGACCGTCTCATCGCCGTGAACCTGCTGGGCCAGGTGTACGGCGCCCGGGCTGCGCTCCGCGCGTTCCGCAGCAGCCAGGGCACGGGGGTCCTCGTGTCCGTGGCATCGATCTACTCGAGGGTGACCTCTCCTCTGGTCGGTCCCTACGTGACCAGCAAGTTCGGGCTCCTCGGATTCTTGGAGGTGCTCCGGATGGAACTGCGGGACACACCTGGCATCCATGTCTGCGCCGTCCTGCCGGCGACCATCGACACCCCGATCCACCAGCATGCCGCGAACTACACCGGGCGGCCTGTTCGTCCGTTGCCGCCGGTCACCGATCCGGTCCGTGTCGCCCGGGCGATCGTCCGGGTGTCACGCCACCCGCGCCGCCTGACGCAGGTCGGGCGGGTCCAGTCCCTCTTCGTCCACGCCCGGGCGCTCGCTCCCGCCGTCTATGAACCGGTCGTCGCCCGGGCCTACCGCGCCCTGGCCCTGAAGAAGGGCTCTATACCGTACTCATCGGGCAACGTCTTCGAAGCCGATGGGCAGGAGACCGGGGTGACCGGTGGATGGCGGCTCCTCCCCGGACTGCGGAGTGGGCGCCGTCGATGATCGTGAAGTCCCGGCCCGCACCATGGTCCTGAATGCGCTGTCAATGTGACGGACACGATAACGGGGGCTGGCGCCGGGCTCCGCTCCTCGGACCATAGTTGGGTCATGAATCAATGGCAGGGGCTCCTCGCGCAGTGCGCCCGGAGTATGGGCTTGGACCGGGGGCGCAGACGCGCAGCCTACGCGCTCGTGGGCGTAGGGATCTTCTGGGCGGCTGGATTGTTCGGGGGACTGCGGATCCTGCACACCGCCTCGTCGCCCATGACGACGCTCGTGGTGCTGTACGTCATGCTCGCCGTCGTCGCGCTGTCCTTCGTGGTCGCCGCTGCTGCGGTCGCGGAACTCGGCCGGCAGACAGCACAGCGGCGCCGGCGCTGAGCGCCGGCGCCTCGTCGAACAGGCCCGGCTAGCGGGTCACGACGACGTGCTCGTTGGGGACGCAGTGCGTCATCGTGAGGCCCTCGACATCGCGGGGACCGTTGTTGCCCAGGTTCTTCAAGCGCTCCACCTCGTCGTCGGACAAGGTCTGGCTCGCGAGCGGAGGAAGGTCCCTCACCTCGTCGAGCCCGATGCCGAGGCCCTGACCGACGCGGGCCCCGAGCTCGTCGTCCACCAGGTAGAAGTGCCACACCATGCGTTCCTGCACCTCGCGGGTCGCCTGCCCGATCAGGGTGACGAAGTTGCCCACCAGGTCGTCCTTCTCCCACTGCTCGAGGAGCTGGTACCGCTGGCCCGCCTGGAGGTAGTCGTTGGTGAGCGGAATACGCTTGCGGGTCAGTCGTCCGGTGATCTCCGGGCCCTGTTCGTCGTGGGTGGGGTACTGGCCCTCCCGCAGGCCACCGGTGATCGAGGGCTCGTAGTTCACATGGGGGTTCTGCCCCGGCGCCAGATCCGTGCCGTAGGACATCTGCCCACCCCGCTGATTGGTGTGCACCGGCGCGTTCTTCGCAGCGTTCACGGGAACCTGCAGATAGTTCGGGCCCACGCGGTAGCGCTGCGTGTCGCTGTAGCTGAAGGTGCGGCCCACGAGCATCTTGTCGTCGGAGAAGTCCAGTCCGTCGACGAGGACGCCCGTCCCGAAGGAGATCTGCTCGTTCTCGTTGTGATGGTCGGTGACATTCCGGTTCAGGGTCATGGTACCGACGAGCCTGGGTTCGAAGTCCTGTTCCGGCCAGGTCTTCGTGTCGTCGAGCGGGTCGAAGTCCAGTTCGGGGTGGTCACCGTCCTCCATCAGCTGCACGTAGAGGTCCCATTTCGGGTACTCGCCCCGCTCGATGGCTTCGTAGAGGTCCTTCGACGCGTGCCCGAGGTCGGTCGCCTGGATGTTCGCGGCGTCCTCCTCGGTCAGGCTCTTCACGCCCTGGTGGGGTTGCCACGAGTACTTCACGAGCTTCGTGTCCCCGTCGGCGTTGACCCACTTGTAGGTGTTCACCCCGAAACCCTGCATGTGACGGTAGTCGGCGGGGATGCCGCGCGGGCTGAACAGGTTCACGAGCATGTGCATCGACTCGGGTGTCTGCGACATGAAGTCGAAGATGCGGGCCGGCTCCTGCCGGAAGGTGATGGGGTCCGGCTTGAGGGAGTGGATGACGTCGGGGAACTTGATGGCGTCACGGATGAAGAACACCGCGAGGTTGTTGCCCACCATGTCCCAGTTGCCGTCCTCGGTGTAGAACTTTACGGCGAAGCCGCGGGGGTCGCGGGCTGCTTCGGATGAATCCCTGCCGCCGATGACGGTCGAGAAGCGGATGGCGACGTCGGTCTTCTTGCCGGGCTCCGAGAACAGTTTCGCCCGTGTGTAGAGAGCGATCGGCTCGTCCCCCCACGTGCCGGTTGCCTCGAAATCGCCGTACGCCACGAACCCGCGGGCGTGGACCACGCGCTCGGGGATCCGCTCGCGATCGAAGTGACTGACTTTCTCCAGGAACTGGTAGTTCTCAAGGGTGGCCGGTCCACGTGCCCCCACGGTCCGGGAGTTCTGGTTGTCATAGACCTGGTGGCCCTGGCGATTGGTCAGGACGGCCCGGTCGTCGTCCTCGGCGGGTGGCTGGTTGGCGACATCGGTCATGGCATTCTCCTCACAGGGGGATCTGGTCCTACGGGAGCCGGGGCAGCCCCGGGTCCCGTATCCGACGCTACCCAAGGGTCGAATGCTCAGCAACCTTAGGAGATGGTCGGCGGTGACGGTCCGGTAGCTGGACTACGACAGGGGATCCGTGCCCTCCTCGATGTCCACGTAGCGCTGCAGGAGGCCGGGAGCGCTGCTGGGCGGTTCCTCCTCGAGCGCCTCCCGTATCGATTCCAGTTTCGCGGCGCCTGCAGGAAAGGGCGGCAGGAGAGGCACGTCCGGATCCGTCACGACGTCGAGCACGAAGGGGCGGTCAGCGGCGAAAGCGCGCTGCCAGGCCGCCTCGATCTCGGCGGGATCCTCCACCCGCACACTGTCGAGACCGAGCAGCCGGGCGTGACCGGCGAAATCGACGGCCGGCAACGCCTGGCTGTCCTGGAACCGGGGTTCCCCCTCCATCTCGCGCTGCTCCCAGGACACCTCCGCAAGGTCCCGGTTGGAGAAGATGCACACCACGAAGCGTGGATCCGACCAGGTCGGCCACAGCGAGGCGACGGTTACGAGCTCGGCGAGCCCCGCCATCTGCATGGCGCCATCACCCACGAGCACGACGACCGGGCGATCAGGGCGGGCGAGCTTTGCGGCGATGCCGTACGGGACGCCGGCACCCATGCAGCCCAGGGTGCTGGAGAGGTGGGCCGGAACGCCCCGGGGCAGCCGGAGCTGACGCGCATACCAGTACACGCAGCTGCCGACATCGACGGCGACCTGAGCGTCCCGCGGAAGGACGGCGTTGAGCTCGTGAACCACCCGCTCCGGATTGATCGGTTCGGCCGGAGTCATGGCCCGTTCCTTCGCCACCCGGTGCCACCGCTGCACCTGCTGCTCGACGTCCCGGCGCCAGCTGTGGTCCCGCTGCCCGTGCAGCAGGACGAGCAGGGCGTCGAGCGTGGCGGTGGCGTCTCCGTGCAGTGCCACCTCGACCGGGTAGCGGTTGCCGATGGCTTTCGGATCGATGTCGATCTGTACGGCCCGGGCCTGGCCCGGAGCCGGGTAGTACTCGGTCCACGGGTCGTTGGAGCCGACGATGAGCAGGGTGTCACAGTTGTCCATCAGGAAGGCGCTCGCGGTGGTGCCGAGATGCCCCATGGTCCCCGTCGCGTGGGGTAGCGATTCATCGACGAACGGCTTGCCGAGCAGGCTCGTCGTGATGCCCGCCCCCAGCCGGTCCGCGACGGCCAGCACTTCCTGCTGCGCCTGCGCAGCACCCTGTCCCACCAGGATGGCGACCCTGGTACCGGCGTTCAGGAGGGCTGCGGCATCGTGCAGGTCCGTCTCGCGAGGAGTGACGCACCCCAGCGACCACACGGGCGACGACGGCACCACCCCGTGCTCGTGGGGAGTCTCCGGAGCGGGTTCCTGCTGGACGTCGTGCGGGAGGATCACGACGGCGGGGGACCGGGTGGCGAGCGCCACCTTGAAGGCGCGGTCGAGGATCAGGGGAAGCTGCTCGGGGCTCGACACCTGCTGCCGGAATTCCGAGGCGACGTCCTTGAACAGGCTGAGGAGGTCGATCTCCTGCTGGTAGCCGGACCCGAGAACCGTCTGGCTCTGCTGTCCGATGATCGCGACGACGGGCACGCTGTCCATCCGGGCGTCGTAGAGGCCGTTCAGCAGATGGACCGCACCCGGGCCCTGAGTGGCCGTGACCACCCCGACGCCACCGGTGTATTTCGCATGGGCTACCGCCATGAAGGCGGCCGCCTCCTCGTGCCGGGCCTGGACGAAGTGAGGGCTTCCTGCTCGGCGCAGGGCGCCGAGCAGGGGATTGATACCGTCGCCGCTGTAGCCGAAGATCCTGTCCACGCGCCAGGTAGCCAGACGACCGACCACGAAGTCGGCGACCGTGCCGGACAACGAGCTACACCGCTGCCGGCATGTCGGGGCCGGTGGGCCAGCGCAGGAGAGCGGCGATCGGCTTCTCCTCCAGTGCCCCGGACGGGTACATCGTGACCTGGGCGTCGGTCAGGGCGGCTGCGCGAAGCAGTGCCGCCACAGCCGGGACCGGCCCGAGCACGCCCGCCCCCGCAGTCTCCGCGTCCGACGTCGCCACCCACGGAGCGGCATCGAGCGCAAGGAGACTCTCGTCCTGCCAGGCCGTCATCTCCAGGAGAAGTGATTCGACCTGGGCCTGCTGCAGGGCGGTGATCACCGGACCCCGGCCGACGGCCGAGGTGCGTGTGCCCTGGCCCTCCTTCTCGGCGAGGCGTTCCAGCAGGTCGTGCTGCCGCTCGGCCATCGTGCGGGCGACCAGCAACTGCACCTCCTCGAGGAAGGCCTGCTCGTCCGCTCCGGCGGCGCGCGTATTGCTCTCGATGATGCTGAGCTTCGCGCGGGATTCCTGGGACACCTCGTCCGCGACGAGCTGTCGCGCACGGATGTCACCGGCGACGATGATGAGCTGGGCATCGTGTTCGGCCGAGATCCGGTCGATCTCCGAGGCGACCTCGCGTGAGTTCATCTTCCACACCTTCTCGGCGTGCTGTTGCATGCGTCGGTGGCCCCACCCGCCGCTGCCGAGCTTGCGGGTGTGCATGGTGTCACCCTCGATCGTGGCGTCAGGGCCACCCGAGGTGATGTGCGCCTCGTCCCCGTCGGCATAGCGCAGGTACACCTCGCCGCCGTGATGACCGACCTCGGCCACGAGGTAGGCGAAATCCTCCGGCGTGTGCCGGATCAGGGGAGCCAGGTCGGGCACGGGTCCCGTTGCGGTGACCGCAAGCCCCACCAGGTTGCCGGGCAGGAACTCGTTGACCACGGCCTCCCCGTTGTTGATCAGGAGGAAGCGGGTCACCGGGTCGGGCAGGCCCTTGGCGGTGGCGCCGAGCGCGGCCACGGCTGCGTCGACGTCCTGCTCCGGGGCTCCAGCATCCTTCATCTGCTGAGCTACGGAGCGGGGCAGGATCTCGTCATTGGCCAGGCCATCCACGGTTCCGGTGCTGCCCTCGACGTAGATGGTGGTCCACGGGCCGGGCAGTTCGAACAGTCGAGCGTGGTCTTTGAGTAGCTGCGTCACGGAAGATCCCCTGTCGTGTCGATGGTGGTCGTCTTCGGGGCGGGGGGCCGCCCCGAAGGATACTAAGGACACTTATGGTCTACCATCCGGCCCCCCGGGCTGAGAAGGTCAGTTCGTGCCTCCCGGGGCCTTGAAAAAGGTTCGGCAGGTGTGGGAGGCAGCGGGTAGCGTGACATCATGCTCACAGTTCCCGAGAATTTCCCGCCCAGGTACATCAGCTTCCTCGAAGCCCAGGACGAAGGGTTCGCCGAGACGGTCCTGATGGTCATGAAGCAATCCATGGCCGAGGGCAAGTTCGGCATCCTCGTCAGCAGTCACGCGCTCGATCGACAGGCCGAGCTCTCTCAGGAAGTGCCGTTCGGCGAGGTCGTCGAAGGGACCCGCTGACTCCGGGTCGCGAGCCCGCACCACACGCAAGAGCGCCGACCAGAAGGTCGGCGCTCTTGTGTCTCGGTCCGCTGTGTCGGTCGGCGCTCGCGCGGGCGAGCCGGCCGGTCGCCGCTCGCGGCGGGTGAGTTATGTGCCGTCGCTGTACTCGTCCTCGGAATCCGCACCCTCGGCCGGGTCCTGGGGGTGGACCCTGATGTCCTCCGGGTTGGCGTCCGTGTCCCCTTCGGCAGGGGCCTCGTTGTGGGTCCGGTTACTGTCGCTGACATTGTCTGACATGCGTGGTCCTCTCGATCGAAGGGAAAGTAAGCTCCCTTATCGTCAGTCTACGGACCGGGTGCCCCGAGCGGAACCACTGGAGCTTCCCCGTGACGGCTGGTCATCAGCATGCTTAGGGTTGGTATATGGAGACCTACGCGAGTGCCCGTGCGGACCCGGACGACGTGTCGTCGTTGCGACGGCGCGGACGCTTGATCGCCCGGGCTGCGCTGATCGGCCTGCTCGCGTTCGCGCTGGGTCTGGCGGCGCACGCGGTATCCGGAGGGGCGCTGCCCGGTGCGCTCATCCTCCTGGCTCTGGCCTCCTTCGCCGTTCTGGCCTCGACCATCGTGGCGCAGTGGGACCCGCCCTTCTGGTGCGTGATGCTGCTCCTCGGGGCGGGCCAGCAGGTACTGCACTGGGTTCTCGGTGGATTGGGCGGAGCAACGTCATCGGTGCCCGGGGACCTCGGACACCACGATGAAGGAGCGCCGTCCGCGGGATCGACCGCCGGCCAGGGCCATTCAGGTGAGGTCATGCTCATGCTGCACACCCACCTCGCCGTCGCCCTCCTGGTCGGCTGGACGACAGCCCGCTATGAACTCCTCGCCGACCGTGCCAGGCACGTCGTCGGCCGCAGGTACCCGCGTTCGACGGCCGAAGGCGCCCCCGTCGCGTGACAGGGGCGCCTCCGGGGCGGTGAGGATGGTGTGCGTCAGTTGCTGTGGGCGGACTCGTTGTAGAACGGGTAGTCCGTGTAGCCCTCCGGGCCGGTCGAGTAGAAGGTCGCCGGGTTGGGTTCGTTCTCCGGGAGGTTCTCCTGCCAGCGGCGAGCCAGATCGGGGTTGGCGATGGCGGGACGTCCCACGACCACCGCATCCCCGACGCCGTCCTCGAGGATGGCGATGGCTTCCTCGCGGTTGGTGATGACTCCGAAGCCGCTGTTGATCAGGAACGGGCCGCCGAACCGCGCGCGGAGATCCTGGACGAGCTCGCCGGTGGGCTCTGCATGCAGGATGCTCAGGTAGGCCAGGTTGAGGGGAGCGATGCCGTCGACGAGTGTGCCGTAGGTCGCGTGGACATCGGCTGCCTCGGTTTCCAGGGCATCCTGGATGTTGTGGGCCGGAGAGATCCGCAGCCCCACCTTCTCGGCGCCGACCTCGGCGACGACAGCGGTGACCAGATCGATGACGAACCGGGCACGCTTCTCGGGTGATCCCCCGTAGGCGTCCTCACGCTGGTTCGACTCGGGCGAGAGGAACTCGTGCAGCAGGTAACCATTCGCGCCGTGCAGTTCGACGCCGTCGAACCCGCCGTCGTCGATGGCCCTGCGTGAAGCCGTGACGAACTCCTCGATGATGCCCGGCAGCTCCTCAGCCGTGAGGGCGTGGGGAACGGGATACTGCTGCTTCCCGGTGCTGGTGCGCGTGGTGCCGGCGATCGCGATCGCGCTGGGAGCGACCACCTCGTAGCCGCCGTTCGTGTCGGAGTGCGTGACTCGTCCGGCGTGCATGACCTGGGCGACGATGCGCCCGCCGTCCGCGTGGACGGCATCCGTGACGCGCTTCCAGCCCGCGAGCTGCTCGTCCTCGACCAGGCCCGGCTGACCCGGGAAGCCCTGGCCGGCGTGGCTGGGGTAGGTGCCTTCGCTGACGATGAGGCCGAGGGAGGCACGCTGGCGGTAGTGCTCGACGACGATATCGCCGGGAATACCGGCATCACCCGAGCGCACGCGCGTGAGGGGCGCCATGACGACACGGTTCGGAAGCTCGAGCGTGCCGAGGGTGAGGGGGGAGAACAGCTTCATGAAGTTCACTTTCCGGGTCGGTGACGATTCCTATGGAGCGACAACCGGCCGCTCGGAGCCGCTATTCCTCATGTGGCGCGGCTCACCACCGCGCGGGACAGCTGCCGGGCCGGGCCGGACGGCCCGGCGACGACGCAGCCCCGGACGGTGGTGCCGTGTCCGGGGCTGCGTCGTGCTGCGGAACCGTCCGCTACCTGATGTCTTCCTGATCCATCGCATTGAGGGGGGATCCGCCGCGGTTCGCGGGGTCGTCGCTCGCATCGACGTCGTCGTCCTCCATCATGCCGAAATCGACGTCCGCGGCGGCCTCACCGAGCATGGGCTCTCCGGGAGGAATCTGCTCCTCGCCGTGCTCGAACCTCGCCTCGGCCGTCTCGTCGCGCAGGGTCTGATCGCTGAGGACACCCTCCTCGCCGATGGCGGTGACTCCGTTCTCGTCGTCGCCGCTCTCGTTGACGCCCGGCTCGTCCTGCAGGAGGGGATCCTCCTGCCAGCGGTCCGGATTGAGCTCCGCCGCGTCCGCGTAACTGTCCGGCTGGCCCTCGAGCACCGGATCGAACGCCTCGGGGGCGAGGGAATCGTTGGGCACCTCGGGCTCTTCGCCCACGATGGTCAGTTCCTCATCGGGAAGGTTCTCGGTCATCTTCTCTGCCTTTCATCGGTGCTGCGCATCCTTCGAGCATCAGCCTACCCAATTCATCAGCCTGCTGATGAATTGGGCAGGAGACAGCCGTTCCCGGCTTTCGTAGCGGACCGTCAGGCGTGGTCCCGCCAGCTGTGTTCGGGCTCGTACCCCAGAACGCGGCGCGCCTTCTCGATCGAGAGGAGCGTCCCGTTCCGGCCCACCTCCCGCGTGAGGTCGACACCGGGGAACACCTCGCCGGCCAGCTCCGCACTCGCGCGGCTCATGACGGTGTCAGCGGCCGCGATGATGAAGCGGTCGAAGCCCGGCCCTGCATTCTGCAGGGCGCGTTCCACCGCCTGGGCGCCGTCGCGCCCGTCGATGTAGCCCCACAGGTTCCACTTGCGCGCCGAGGCGTCCGTATCGAAGGACGGGAACTCGGCGTAGTCCTCCGGATCCATCACGTTCGAGAATCGGAGCGCCGTGATGCTCAGTCCCGGGTCCCACCGCGTCAACTCGATGGCGAGTTGCTCCTCGAGGTGCTTGACGAGGGAGTACGTGCTCTCGGGCCGGGCCGGATACTCCTCGTCGACCGGCAGGTACGGCGGAGGTGTGTCGAACGGGAGCCCCAGCACCGTCTCGCTGGACGCGTAGACGATCCTCCTGATGCCTGCCCGCCGGCACGCCTGGAAGACGTTGTAGGTGGCCGTCATGTTGTTGTGGAAGGTCGCTGCGTCCGCCTGCAGGCCAGGAGCGGGTATCGCCCCGAGGTGCACCACGGCGTCCAGCCCGGCGTACTTGTCGTCGACGCCCTGAAGAGCATCCGCGACCTGGCCGTAGTCCCGCAGGTCGATCCGGAGGAAGGACGCGCTGCGCTCACCGTACTGGTCCAGTTCGAAGACGGTGTGGCCCGAGGTCCGGAGCCTCCGCACCACGCTGCGCCCGAGCTTCCCGCTGGATCCGGTGACGGCCACCGTCAGTGGCGCCATCAGACGGGACGCGTCTCGGGCGAGACGGTCTTCGCCACGTCCGTCTCGGCCAGATCTCCCACCGCCTCGTCGATCGCCTTCAGGACGTCCTCCTCGAGCTTCACGCCCGCGGCGACGGCGTTGGACTCCACCTGCTCCGGACGCGACGCCCCGATGATCGCGGAGGCGACGTTCGGGTTCTGCAGCACCCAGGCGATTGCCAGCTGGGCCATCGTGAGGCCGACCCCGTCGGCGATGGGTGCCAGCTTCTGCACGGCGGTCAGGACGTCGTCATCCATCCACCGCTTGATCATGTCGGCCCCGCCCTTGTCGTCGGAGGCTCGCGTGCCCTTCTCCGGCTGCTGGCCCGGCGTGTACTTCCCGGTCAGGACGCCCTGGGCGACGGGCGACCAGACGATCTGCGAGAGGCCGAGCTCCTCCGACGTCGGCACCACCTCACCCTCGATGACGCGCCACAGCATGGAGTACTGGGGCTGGTTGGAGATGAGCTGGAAGCCGAGGTCCTTCGCGAGGGCGTGTCCGTCCCGGATCTGCTGTGCGGTCCACTCGCTGACGCCGATGTACAGGGCCTTGCCCTGGCGGACGACGTCGGCGAAGGCCTGCATCGTCTCCTCGAGGGGCGTCTCGTGGTCGTACCGGTGAGCCTGGTAGAGGTCCACGTAGTCCGTCTGCAGGCGCTCCAGGGAGCCGTCGATCGATTCCAGGATGTGCTTCCGGGAGAGCCCGACGTCGTTGTGGCCCTTGGGCCCCGTGGGTCCCCAGACCTTCGTGAAGATCTCCAGGGACTGGCGGCGCTCGCCCTTCAACGCCTCGCCGAGGACGGTCTCCGCAGCCGTGTTCGCGTACACGTCCGCGGTGTCGAAGGTGGTGATGCCGACATCGAGCGCGGCGCGCACGCACTGCGTCGCCACGTCGTTCTCGATCTGCGACCCGTGGGTCAGCCAGTTGCCGTAGGTGATTTCCGAGATCTTGAAGCCGCTGTTTCCGAGGTATCTGAAGTCCATGGTCCCGATGCTAACCACCCTGAGCACGCGAGTACAGGATGTTCGGTTTCCCGAAGCAACTTCCCCTTCTCCGCGCCGGAAAGGCATGGATGAGCCACTAGACTTAGGGGCGTCCTTCGGTTGTAGCCCAGTAGTGAATGAGGAATTGTGGTTGATTTCAGCGCTCGTTTCGCCACCGGAGCGGAGCAGCAGAGCTGGGATTCCCTGGTCACAGCCAATCCCGGGGGCGGCAATCTCCTTCAGTCCGCGGCATTCGCGGACGTCAAGTCCCACCACGGCTGGCGGCCCCGCTTCGTGGTGCTGGAGGGGCCCGGGTACACGAGCCACAACCTCATCCTGGAGAAGAAGGTGCCCTTGCTCGGCGCCCTCTGGTACGTGATCAAGGGTCCTGCGGTCACCGAGGCGTCCCACGTGGCAGGAGCCGCACGTGCCGTCGCGGACCTCGCGCGGAGGGAAGGGCACCGCGTCTTCGCCATCAAAGTGGAACCGGATCTCCTCGACTCGCCCGAGCTGCGGGCTACCTTCGGTGCGGAGGGGCTCGTCAAGACGTTCAACCTGCAGCCCAATGACAGCACTGCCGTCCTCGTGACGACGCCGGACTCCAACCAGTTGCTGCGCAACCTGCACTCCCGTGGGCGCAACGCGATCCGTCGCGCCATGCGCGAGGGTGTGGTGGTGCGGCGCATGGAGCCGACGGAGGAGACCTTCCGGGCCATGTACTCGCTGATGTCCCACATCGAGGACCGCTCTGCGGCCCGGATGCGTTCCTTCGAGTACTACAGCCGCTTCTGGCAGAACTTCGTGGACGCCGGCCAGGGGCGGTTCTACTTCGTGTATGAGGACGGTCAGCCGTCCGTGGGTGCCTTCATCATCAACTACGGAACGAAGGGCACGTACAAGGACGGTGGTTCCCGGCCAGGACGTACGCAGTACGGCGATTCGCACCTGGTGCAGTGGCAGGCGATCAACGATCTCAAGGATGAGTTCGGGATCGTCGAGTACGACTTCTGCGGCACACCGCCGAGTGACAGGCTGAAGGACAGGGACCACCCCCATCATGGCCTGGGACTGTTCAAGACGAGTTTCACCAAGACGGTGACGGACTTCTCGGGCTGCTACGACCTCGTGGTCAGCGGCTGGAAGTATCGTGTGTGGAACAACGTTGCAGAGCGGGTCGCTCGCCAGGTGTACTGGCGCCGGACCCGCCAACCGTTCTACTGAGTAGAACACCGCGGCCGACGCGGTGGATCGAGCATGAAAGGCGGCTGTGAAAGACGGTCCCACCCCAGGGCAGAGCTCCTCACCCGCTACCAACCCATCTCCGGTGGCAGAAGCACTTCCGGTCATCAAACGACCTTTCGACCCCACCGAGGATGAGAAGAAGAAGCTCTCCGCGCCGAATGCTTCCGGTGGGGGGACGGGAATGCGGCCGGCACCACCCGCCCGTTCACCCGGTGAGCAGAAGGGGTCGAAGCAGGGGCGTCAGCGAAAGCCCGCTACGCGCCCCACGGATGCGCTGCCGACGACGCCCCAGAGCGCGCCGTCGACGGGCCGCCCCAATGCGGCGGCCCGGAATGTGCTGCGCCGGCTCGTGCAGGGGGAGGCCCCGCCCACCCAGGCCATGAGCATCGTCGAGCGGCTGGCGGGCAGCCCCTACGCCAACCCGACGATCCATGCGGGTGGTCCCGATGCGAGTGCCCGCAAGGCCCTCGACTTCGCCCTCAACCTGGCCGAGACGATGTTCCGGTACGGGGCCGGCGCTCTCGAGGTCGAGACCAGCATCATCGCGGTCACCGCCGCGTACGGCCTCGACCACATCGAGGTGGACATCACCAACCAGTCCGTCATCATCAACTACTCGGCGAAGGACCAGACTCCTACGACCGTCCTGCGGGTGGTGCGCTCCTGGACCAACAACTACGCCGGTCTCACCGCCATCCATCGGCTCGTCTCCGACATCGCGGATGGCGGTGTCTCGCGCACCGAGGCAGCCCATCGGCTCGAGGAGATCATCCACAGGCCGAAGCCGTTCCCGCGCTGGATGGTGACGGCGGCCTTCGGCATCTTTTCCGCAGCGATCGTCGCGTTCGTCGGCGGGACCCCGCTGGGGTCCCTCGTCGGGTTCCTCAGCTGCATCCTCGTGGACCTGGTCAGCCGGAAGCTCGGGGAGTGGCGCGTCCCCGAATTCTTCTCCGTGGCCACCTCGGCTGCGCTCGTGACCCTGGTCGCCATGCTGTTCTGGTGGCTCCGGGTGCCGATCTCGCCGGCTCTCGTGGTGGTGGGGGGAATCCTCCTGCTCCTGCCGACGGGCCGTCTGGTCTCCGCGACGCAGGACGCCATCAATGGGTTCCCGGTCACCGCGGCCGGGCGTTTCCTCTCCGCCATCCTCGTCTTCGCGGCACTCGTGGCAGGCATCGCCGTCGCCCTGGTGGCAGGAGCGGCGCTCGGGATACCGGAACTCGAGGTGGTCGAGTCCTCGGGGTCGCAGTACCCGTGGCCTGCCGTCGCTGTGCTGGTCTTCATCGCCGTCTGCATGATCTGCATCGCCGAGCAGACCGATGTGTCGCTGGTGATCCCGACGTCGCTCGTCGCCGTCGCCGGCTACCTCCTGCTGATCAGTGCGATGACCGCAGGGGTCGGCTACCGGCTGGCCCCCGCGCTCGCCGCGGTCCTGATCGGCGGGCTGTCCCGCGTCGTCGCCCTCCGGCTCGGTGCTCCCCAGCTCGTCGTCGCCGTGCCGGCCGTGCTCTTCCTCTACCCCGGACTCACGATCTTCCGCTCCATGTACATGCTCACCCTCGACAGTGAGATCGTCTCGGGCGGAGCGATCGGCCTGTTCAATGCCCTCACCGTGGTACTCGCGATCGCCGCTGGGGTCGTGCTCGGAGACAACCTGGCGCGGCCCTTCACGAGGAAACTCGGGTCGAGCGAACGCCAGCGGAACCGCCGGCGGTAGCCCGGCGGACCGACACGGGCACTATCTACCGCTGTCGGTGCTCGCCGTCCGGGTCCAGTCGATCGGGTCGGCCCCCTGCTGCAGCAGGAGCTCATTGGCGCGGCTGAAGGGTCGTGAACCGAAGAAGCCGCGCGACGCCGACAGCGGGCTCGGGTGCGCGGACTCGACGGTCGGCGTCGCGCCGAGCAGCGGCTTGAGGCGGAGGGCGTCCTTCCCCCACAGAACGGCCACCAGGGGTCCTCCCCGCGCCACGAGAGCTCGGACCGCTGCGTCGGTCACCCGTTCCCACCCGAGACCCCGGTGCGATGCGGTCTCTCCTGCCCGAACCGTCAGCACCCGGTTGAGGAGCAGGACCCCCTGCTCCGCCCACCCCGACAGATCGCCCGTCGCCGGCGCCACCAGGCCCGTGTCGGAGGACAGCTCCCGGTAGATGTTGGCGAGGCTGCGTGGCAGGGGTCGTGTGGCCGGGTCGACGGCGAAGCTCAGCCCGACGGCGTGCCCGGGGGTCGGGTAGGGGTCCTGTCCCACGATCACGACCCGCACGCGGTCCAGGGGAGCGGTGAAGGCCCGGAGGATGTGCCGTGCAGCGGGTAGTACCCGGATCCCGCGGTCCAGATCCTCGGCGAGGGACGCGGCGAGCTGGTGGAGGACGGGCTCGACGGGCCTGAGAGCGGCCGCCCAGTCCGGGGGCACGAGCTCCTCGACCCTGGTCGGTGCAGCGAAGGGGAACGGCGCCCCGGAGAGCGGTGGACGTCCCGCAACCATCCGTCCACCGCGAGGAGGGTCACCCGCTCCTGCAGCTGCCCGGGGGCCGGCAGGAGCGTTCGGCAAGTCGAAGAGTGCGCCGTCGTCGTGGGTCATGCCCACCATTCTCGCGCCGGACGTCGGCGGGTCCACTCGAATGACATCGATGTCATTCGGCTCTACCATGGGGGAACGATTGTCCGAGTCGACGGAAGGCGAAGCCAGGGATGACGGAGCCATCACGGCACCCGGACGGCCCCGTCCCGGAGCGGGACGCGAAGCTGATGCTCGCCGACCGCGAGCAGCGCATGCTGGCGCTCGAACGGGAATGGTGGAAGTACTCCGGCGCCAAGGAACAGGCCATCCGGGACCTCTTCAACATGTCCGCCACCCACTACTACCAGGTGCTCAACGCCCTCATCGACACGGAGGCGGCGCTGGCCCACGACCCGATGCTGGTCAAGCGGCTCCGCCGCCTGAGGTCGACCCGTCAACGGGCACGGTCCGCCCGCAGGCTCGGCGCGGACATCTAGCTGTACCGACCTGTTGGCATTCCTCGACGAGCGAAGGATCACCCTGTCTCATGACTGACCACCCGAGGGACGAGTTCGACAGGGTCCCCGAGTCCTCGGCCCGACAGGGTGTCCACCGGGAGCGGGTGAACCCCGCGGGGTCCACCGGTCTCGGCCTGAAGATCACGGTCGGCGTGCTCGCGCTCCTCATCGGGCTCGGCGCCTACTTCATCCTCCCCAGGCTGGGCTTCGGACAGGACGACGGCCGACCGTCGGCTACCGCGCCCACCCCAGCCGCGACGCAGACAGCCGGCGGATCGGCGGATCCCTCGGCCACGCCCGGCTCCAGCGACGGTGCCACGGACCCGGCAGTCCCTGACGCAGGGGCGACCGGCGACCCGGAGGCCACCCCGTCCACCGACTCGGCTGCGGGTGAACCGGACCGGACACAAACCGTCAACGTCCTCAACGGCACGGGCTCTCCGGGACTCGCTTCGGTGGCGGCCGGACGGCTGGCGTCGTCCGGGTGGACATCGGCGCTACCGGGCAACTGGGCCGGCGCCCCGCTCGACGCGTCGGTCGTCTTCTACAACGGCGAGGCGCAGCGGTCCGGTGCAGAGGCCGTGGCGGAGGACCTGGGCATCACGGACGTGATCGACAGCCCCGACGTCTCTGCCGACATCTCGGTCGTCCTCGGGCCCGAGTTCCAGTAGGTACCGGCAGCGAAGGTGAGCGCGGGGACGCCGTCAGCCAGCCGTCCGGGCCCCGTCGGGAGCACCTCGGCGCGGGCGGCGCCGGAGGCGGGGACCACGGTCGATCGTCGGACGTGGCACCGCTCCAACGGGTTGCACTCACGTGGTGAGAGTGCTAATTATTGAGTTAGCACTCAAGCGAGCAGACTGCTAAAGCTGCGCGTGACGGGTGAAGCAGGCAAACCTCTGTGGTGGGGGTGGAGCCAGGACGTGAAAGAGATCGTCCAGGCGCTGCCCGGCCGTCGCGGGCACCACACGCAGGCAAGCATTCATGTGCTGAAATGCAACCGTCCCCGAAAGGACCTACGCCGTTATGGCCAAGATCATTTCTTTTGATGAAGAGGCCCGCC
>JASLAA010000183.1 GCA_030147325.1 Arthrobacter sp.
CCGTCTCGGCCCGGTCGTCGGTAAAAGGGGAAGTTTCCATGATCAGCTCCACGATGGTGGTTCGATGGCCCGCTGCTAGGCCTGAGCCGACTATAGGCTCATTTCCCCGCAAAAAGAAATTAAGTACCCTTACCATCTCCAGCGGATAGCCGTTGGCCGGCGGGGTATACCCGAGGAGATCCCGAGGTTCCCGGCGACGTCCTCCTGCCTCTCGACCGGCCCTGCCGGTTCCCCGGGGGCCCTCCACGATCGCACGTCGGCGATGGCGTGTTGACGTGACCCCGAGGACGATGAAGTGTGGTGTCGTCACGTCCTTCGAGCAGGAGCACCACCATGGCACTCGCCCCCTCCGTCCAGCTGTACGGCGGCGCCCGTATCCCCCTCCTCGGTCTGGGCACATGGCCGCTCGACGACGACGCGGCAGCAGAGACCGTCGACCTCGCGATCAGGACCGGATACCGGCTGATCGACACCGCGGAGAACTATCGCAACGAGAAGGGCGTGGGCGAAGGCATCCGCCGCTCGGGTGTGCCGCGCGAGGAACTGTTCGTCACCACGAAGTTCAACCGCGAGCACCACAGCCGGGACGGTGTGCAACGGGCCTTCGAAGCGAGTGCGAAGCTGCTGGGCCTCGACTACATCGATCTCCTGCTCGTGCACTGGCCCAACCCGGCCCAGGGGCGGTACGTCGAGGCCGTCCAGGGAATAGCAGCACTGCAGGAACAGGGGCTCGTCCGCGCGGTAGGCACGTCCAACTTCAAGCCGGCTCACCTTCAGGAGGTCCTCGACGCCGGCCTCGTCCCCGACGTCAACCAGATCCAACTGGACCCGCAGCGGCCCCGGATCGAGGAACGCGCCTTCCACAACGAGCACGGCATCGTCACCCAGTCCTGGAGCCCCCTGGGCCAGGGCGGCGATCTCCTGGATCAGCCCGGCCTCGTCGCCATCGCACAGGCCCATGGCAGGACGCCCGCCCAGGTGGTGCTGCGGTGGCACGTCCAGCAGGGCTTGGTCGCCATCCCGAAGTCCTCGAACCCGAACCGACTGGCCCAGAACCTCGACGTCTTCGATTTCGAGCTCTCGGGCGCGGAGCTAGCGAGCATCTACCTCCTGGACAGCGGCGAGGCGGACATCATCGATTCGGACGAGTCCGGCCACTGACAGGGGCCGGTTGTGATCCGGCCAGGCACCCCCTCGGTGGGGGTGCCTGCGCACATCGACCACCGCACCACCTGCAGCCCACGACTCCCGACCCGCTCTCCGTCGGGCCGCCGCCACCGAGAGGAATCAGAGCGTGCTCGAGATCGTCGTCATCCTCGTTGCCGGTCTGTGGGCAGGGATGATCAATGTCGTGGTGGGCTCCGGCACCCTGGTCACGTTCCCCACCCTCCTGTTGTTCGGCTATCCGCCCATCGTCGCGAACATCTCGAACAACATCGGCCTCGTGGGCGGTGGACTGTCGGGGTCCTGGGGCTACCGGCGCGAACTCGCCGTCAACAAGCGGCTGCTGCTGCGGCTCCTGCCCCTGTCCGTCCTGGGCGGTATCGGAGGAGCACTCCTCCTGCTGATCCTGCCGGCCGAGGCCTTCCGGGCCATCGTCCCGGCACTGATCCTGATCGGTCTCGTGATGGTCGCGCTGGCACCGCGCGTCCAGCGGGCAGCCGCCGCCAGGGCAGGAGAAGCGGCACCCGACGCCGCGCCCTCACGCCGCCGCTCGCTCCTCCTGCTGGCCGGCATCGGCGTCCTCGGCGTGTACGGCGGTTACTTCGGTGCGGCGCAGGGCATCCTGATCGTCGGTCTGCTGAGCATGGTCACGATCGAGAGCCTGCAACGCGTCAACGCGATCAAGAATGTCCTCACCACTGCCGTGAACGGTGTCGCCGCAGTGACCTTCATGGTCTTCGCCTGGGAATCCATCGACTGGAGGGTGGTCCTGCTGATCGCCGTCGGCGCGACCCTCGGCGGCTTCCTCGGAGCCCGGGTCGGCCGCAGGCTCTCCCCCCTGGCGCTACGGGCCACCATCCTCGTGATCGGGACCGCGGCTCTCGTCCGCATCGCCTTCTTCGGCTGACCCGATCGGAAGGACCGTCCTTGCGGTGGACCGCTAGGGCCAGAGCATCTCCCTGCGCCATCCGTCACCGAACCGGGTGTAGAGCAACCGGAGGTGGCGGCGTTCCTGGTCTGCCTGCCAGAACTCGACGGCGTCGGGGGCGACGGTGAAGACCGTCCAGGTGGTCGATGCGAGGCCCTCGGTCGATTCGATCCGGCGCACCTGCTCCGCGACGGCGGCATCCACCTGCTCGCGGCTCTGCAGCGTGGCGCTCTGGCTGCCCGCCAGCACGAGCGCACGCGCCACCGGATGGCGGCGCTGGAAATCGGCGTCGTTCTCCTCCGTGGTCCCCGTCGTCACCGAACCGCGGACCCGGACCTGACGTCCGACCGCCGGCCAGAAGAACGTCAGAGCGGCGGACGGACGGGCAGCGAGCTGACGACCCTTGGGGCTGTCCGCACTGGAGGCGACCTGCCAGCCGTCGTCCGTCACGTCCTTGACGACCACCACGCGGGCGTCGGGGGTCCCCTCGGCGTCGGCCGTCGAGAGGTGGACCGCATGCGGTGCTGCGACGCCGTCCGCGACCGCGCTCTGCAGCCACTCCACGAACAGGTCGATGGGGGACGGAGGCGCCGAGTCCGGGTCGAAGGACGGCATGTCCTCTGGGAACACCGGAATGCCTCGCACGATGTCGCGGATGCGGCCTGAATCAGTCATGCGGTCAGCCTAGCTCCCCGTCCCGACAGGATCCGGAGCCCTTCCGGCTCATGCCGGGCGCCGTCCGGCAATCTCGCGTCGGCCCGGCCGGCGGGCTGCCGTTCGCACTGTCGCGGACTTACAGTCGATGGATGCCTTCCCACCAGGACCGACACGTCGGACGACGGAACCTGACCCGTTGGACCACGCCCATGCGTCGTTTCCTCGTCCGGTTCATCCGGCCACTCGCGCGCTCGATCGGACCCCACGCAGCCCTGCTCCTCATCATCTGCATCGGCGGCGGTGTCGCAGCAGGACTGACCGCGGTGTCCGCCGAGGTGTACGAGGCCGTCGTGGAATCGGACGGTGTGGCGGCGCTCGACCAACCCGCCCTCGACCTCGCCGTCGGGCTCCGCCAGGGGTGGCTCGATGCCTTCATCACCGGCTACACGAACGTGGGTGGGCCCATCGGCATGCCGATCCTGGCGATCTCCGTGATGGTATTCCTCGCCGTGCGGGGGCGATCCTGGACACCCGTGATCCTCCTTCCGGCGGCAGCCTTCGGTTCACTCCTGATGACCGTCGCCGGCAAGGATGCGATCGGACGCCTCCGTCCCCCGATCGAGCTCGCGGTACCGCCCTATGAGTCCTCGCCGTCGTTCCCGAGCGGGCACTCGCTGAACGCGCTGGTCATCGCCGGCCTCATCGCCTACCTGCTCGTGATCCGGCAGCACCGCAAGCGGACGCGAGCGCTCACCATCACGCTCGCCGTCGTCTTCGCCGTGACCATGGGAGTGAGCCGTGTCTACCTCGGTCACCACTGGCTGACTGACGTCCTGGTCGCGTGGACCCTCGGTATCGCGTGGCTCTCCCTCGTCATCGCGGCACACCGGCTCGTCCTGACCGTGCACGCCCCGCACCGCGAGCGGGGCTCCATCGCCTGATGCCGTCCGTCCGCCCTGCTACTGAAGCGTCGGGAAGAGACGCGATGACTGCTCGGTGGCGTCGAACGCAGTCGAGGAGGGACCGGTGCCGATGATCAGCGGATCGGGTCTGCCGACGGCGGCGTGATCCTTCTCGTCATAGTCCAGGACCGAGAGCACGTAGCGGAGGGCCTCGATCCGGGCGCGCTTCTTGTCATTGCTCTTGATCACCGTCCAGGGCGCGTCCGCCGTGTTCGTGTAGAAGAACATGGCCTCCTTGGCCTCGGTGTACTCGTCCCACTTGTCGAGTGACTGGAGGTCCATGGGGCTGAGCTTCCAGCGGCGCACCGGGTCGGTATGGCGTTGGGCGAAGCGGCGTCGCTGTTCCTCCTGCGACACGGAGAACCAGAACTTGATCAGGCGCGTGTCGCTGCGCACGAGCATGCGTTCGAGCTCGGGGGCCTGCCGCATGAACTCGAGGTACTCGACCGGCGTGCAGAATCCCATCACGCGCTCCACACCCGCCCTGTTGTACCAGGACCGGTCGAAGAGGACGATCTCCCCGCCCGAGGGCAGCACCGAGACGTAGCGCTGGAAGTACCACTGCGTCCGTTCCTTCTCGGTGGGTTTGTCCAGCGCGACCACACGCGCGCCACGCGGGTTCAGGTTCTCCGTGAAGCGCTTGATCGTGCCGCCCTTGCCGGCCGCATCCCGCCCCTCGAAGAGCACAGCGACCTTGGCGTCGGTCGCCTTGACCCATCCCTGCATCTTGAGCAACTCGATCTGCAGGACCCTCTTGGCCTTCTGGTACTCGCGCTCCGTCATGCGCTGCTCGTACGGATAGTCCTCCCGCCAGGTGGGCTGATCCGGATGCGGCAGGAGTACCTCGGTGCCCCCCTCGTGCGGGGCCGGTACGGGTACCCCGATGGCCTCCGCTCCGTCGGTGAGCCCGTCCTCGGACGCGGTCGGTTCGTGGTCGATCATCACTCTTCCTCCTCCTGGAACGGCCGTCAGGGCTGCTGCACCCACCGGCTGGCGGCAGCCGGCATCCCTGCGTACGATACTCGGACCGTCCCCGGCGGGCCTTTAGGAACGAGGTGTGGACGGCGGCCGTCCCGGCTTGGTAGCTCCTGCCGGCCCGGGCCGGGGCGGGAATGAGGCGGACCGCCGCGAGGTTCTAGGCGAGGTGCGACCCGTGGATCCAGGAGGACACTTGACCACCACCCCTACTGCCGAGCAACGCTGGCTGCGTTTCCGGGCGGCCCGCGACTCGGCCCTGGCCGAGAAGCACGGCTGGCTCTCGCTGACGTCCTTCCAATGGCTGGCCCCGGAGCCCGCCCCTGTGGACATTGTTCCGGGACTCTGGTCGGCGGACCAGGTGTCCGCACAGCTGAGTGCCGTTGCCGCGGACGCCGTCGTCGACCTCGCTACCGGACGTCCCGTGATCGGCACCACGTCCGCCACCGTCGACGACGAGGGGTCGCGGACGTGGATGGCTTGGGGCGGCGACGATGGACGACGGATCGTCGTCGAACTGGTGCGGCGGGCAGGGCGCTACGCCATCCGGACGAGGGACTCCGCGTCCCCCGCCCTGACCGGCTTCACTGCGGTCCCTGTCTTCGCGTACCGCGCCGACCTCGTGGTGCAGGGTCGGTACGAGGCGTACGACGAGCCGAAGGACGAGCTCATCCGGACGGCTCATCCTGAGGTGAGCGGGTCCGAACGGATCGTGGGAGAGATCGTGTTCCGGCTCCCTGGTGAGGACCGGGACTTCCGACTTCGCGGCTC
>JASLAA010000250.1 GCA_030147325.1 Arthrobacter sp.
CCCGCGCGTACCGTGTGACGAATGTGCGCAGGATGACCTGGGGCTGGTCCACCACCGTGGCACGCGCCCGCTCCATGTACTCGTCGGCCTGCTCCGCCGGGAAATACCCGGCATGCCGGTACGTGTCGATCCTGCCCACGAGCGCCTCGACGTCGAGCTCCGGGTGGAACTGGGTGGCATAGACGTTCCGGCCCACGCGGAACATCTGCACGGGACACGTGGCGGACGACGCGAGCAGCACCGCCGATGCCGGCAGCGTGGCGCACGCCTCCTTGTGCCCCACGTAGGCGGCGAACGACGACGGCAGCCCGGCGAGAAGCGGATCGGCGGCACCGTCCGCGGTCAGCGTGACCTCGACGGTGCCCACCGGTTCCGCGAACGTGCTGTCGATCACTGCCCCCTGGTGACGCCCCAGGGTCCCGACGCCGTAACAGGCACCGAAGAACGGGAAGTCCTCGGCGACCACGCGGTCCAGCAGCAGGCCGAGCTCGGCCTCCACCCGCACCTGGACGGCGCTCTTGGACTCCTCGGGATCGGAGGAGTTGAAGGGACTCCCACCGAGGAAGATCCCGGAGTAGTCCGCGAGGTCCAGGTCCGGCAGGGGTTGCGCTTCCGCACGGATGCGCCATAGGTCGTTGCCGTCGAGTCCGCTGTAGCGCAGGAAGCTGCGGTATTCGGCGTCGGCCGCATAGTCTTCGGCGCGGGTACCCAGCAGGAGGAACGGTTTCACCCTCCGATGCTACTGGCCCGTCGAGGTCGTATCGCGCCGCTGCACCGGCGCAGGATAGGGAGGGTGTGCCCGGGGGGCAGGACTGGCGACCCCCGGATCCGACACCGGGTCCGCTCCGGCGTCGGGCGTGCCGTTCTCCTCCTTCATCTGCTTCACCTCGGACCTGAAGATCCGTAGGGACTGTCCGACGCTGCGCGCCATGCCCGGCAGTTTCGGAGCACCGAAGAGGACGATCGCCAGGACGATGATGATGACGATGTGCCAGCCTTCGAGCCTCATGGCCGTTCTCCTTCGGTCGGCTCGACCACGACGGCGGAGACGTGGCCGCCGCTGATCGCCACGTCGAACACGGTGGTGGAACCATCCGGCGAGGGCACTGCCATCCGGCGGGTTCCCTCTGCCGCCTCGAACGCCTGGAACCGCATGTCCTGCGCCCAGTCGTAGGTCGGGCGGTCGGAGACGGTGCCGATGGGCAGCACCGCTCCCTCCCTGACCCAGGTCGCCGCCTGCATGACGGAGTACTCCTTGCGGTGCCAGCGCTGGCCGGCCAGTTTCTCCCCGGTCTCCAGATGGGTCCAGGTGCCCTCGGGCAGATAGAAGGAGACGGATCCCGAGGGGTCCATGACGGGCGCCACCAGGAGATCGGGGCCCAGCATGTACTGCCGGTCCAGGTGCGCACAGCCCGGGTCCTCGGGGAACTCCATGAACAGTGGACGCATCAGGGGGATGCCCTCCGCGTAGGCCTCCTCGGCCGCCATCTGCAGGTAGGGCATCAGCCGCATCTTCTGCTGCGTGAAATGCCGGAGGACGTCCACGGACTCCTCGTCCACGAGCCAGGGGACGCGGTACGAGTTGGAGCCGTGCAGTCTCGAATGCGAGGACAACAGCCCGAAAGCGATCCAACGTTTGAAGATGGCCGGTTCCGGGGTGCCCTCGAAGCCTCCGATGTCGTGGCTCCAGAAGGAGAATCCCGACGAGGCCAGGGACAGTCCGCCGCGCAGCGATTCGGCCATCGCCGCGAAGGTGGACTCGCAGTCCCCGCCCCAGTGGACCGGCATGGTTTGACCGCCGGCCGTGGCAGAACGGGCGAAGACCACCGCCTCACCCTCGCCCAGTTCCTTGGACAGCAGGTCGAACACGGACCTGTTGTACAACTGCGAATAGTAGTTGTGCATCCTGGCCGGATCGGAACCGTCGTGCCAGACGACATCGGTGGGGATCCGTTCGCCGAAATCGGTCTTGAAGGAATCGACGCCCTGCCCCAGCAGGCCGCGCAGCTTCTCCTGGTACCAGAGCACGGCCTCGGGGTTGGTGAAGTCCACCAGCCCCATCCCGGCCTGCCACATGTCCCACTGCCAGACCGAGCCGTCCGCGCGCTTGACCAGGAATCCCCGCTCGAGACCCTCCCGGAACAGGTGTGAGCGCTGCGCTATGTACGGGTTGATCCAGACGCAGACCTTGAGGCCGCGATCATGGAGCCGGGCGAGCATGCCCTCCGGGTCCGGGAAGGTAGCGGGGTCCCAGATGAAGTCGCTCCAGTGGAAGGACCTCATCCAATGGCAGTCGAAGTGGAAGACGGACAGCGGGAGCTTCCGCTCCTCCATGCCGTCGATGAAGGAGTTGACGGTCTTCTCGTCGTAGTCGGTGGTGAAGGATGTGGAGAGCCAGAGGCCATAGGACCAGGCCGGGATCCGTGACGGCCTGCCCGTCAGCTCCGTGTAGCGGCGGATGATGTCCTTGGGTGAGGGGCCGTGGATGACGAAGTACTGCAGCCGCTCGCCTTCCACGCTGAACTGCGTGCGGGAGACCACTTCGGAGCCCACCTCGAAGGACACCTTGTCCGGGTGGTTGACGAAGACCCCGTACCCGTCGTTCGTGAGGAAGAACGGGACGTTCTTGTAGGCGAGGTCGCTGGACGTGCCGCCGTCCTCGTTCCAGATATCGACCGACTGCCCGTTCTTGACGAATGCCCCGAAGCGCTCGCCCAGGCCGTAGATGTTGGTGCCCACGCCGAGACTCAATTGCTCGTGCACGAACGTCCGCCCGGCGTCGTCCGTGATGACGCCGACGCTTCGCGGGGTGGAGCTCGTCAGGAGCACGCCGTCCCCGAGGAAATCGACCCCCCAGTCCCCCGAGGTACTGACCCGCGCTGTCAGGTTTCCCGAGGTGATGCTGGCGGTGCCCTCGTCCCTGTCGAACTGTGGTGCCGAGACGGTCCGGTTCACCTCGAAGTGCGGTCCGTTGTCGAGACGGCCCTGGAAGTGCTCGATGGTGACGCTGATGACGTCGGGCATCGGTGCATCGAAGGTGACCGTCAACTGGGGAAGGTTGAGGGCGTCGCCACGGGAGGCGATGCGCTTGGTCGGGGCGTACACGGTCATGGTCGTGTCGTCCACCACCACCTCGGACACATCGCGGGGATGAAGCGCGGAGAAGCCCTTGCGGTACAGCCAGTAGCCATCGGTGAATTTCATGGAGTCTCAGTTTCCGTTCTCGGCGTGGTCGGCGCTGCTCTTCAGGACCAGGGCGTCGTAGGGTTTCAGGGTCAGTTCGGTTCCGTGGGCCTCGCCGCCGAGCAGGTCCACGGACGGCCCGGTGAGGGTCACGACCCGCGGCTCGGGGCTGTGGTTGAGCAGGAAGTGGTAGCCGCCCCGGGTGGCGAGCTCGACGTCGTCGGGCAGTTCGCCCGCCACCGGCGAGC
>JASLAA010000034.1 GCA_030147325.1 Arthrobacter sp.
GCAGGGCAACGTGCCCGTGGGCACCATCCCGCTGCTGATGCTCGACATGTGGGAGCACGCCTTCTACCTGGATTACGTCCACGTCAAGCCCGACTACGTCAAGGCCTGGTGGAACCTGGTGAACTGGGCCGACGTCCAGACCCGCTTCCAGGCAGCACGCACCGGCGCCTCCACCCTCATCACCCCCGGCGCCTGACACCCACCGCACCGCGTCGCAGCCGCGGGAGGGGAGCACCACGGCCCGTCCGATCCGGGCAACCTCCGTCACGAGTGGGTGCACGAACGCCGCGCTGAGTAAGGTTGGAGCCGTGCGGGGAGGAATCCCGGCGCGGCTCCAGCAACGCAGGACCGCTCCACAGGAGCCAGCAGGACCCGATTGATTTCGGCACGAAGGTGTGCCCGGTACCAGATTTATCCGTCGCCGGTTTCGCCCGAGAAGGGTCACCAAGGCGGCACCACCTATGAAGGAGATGGAAACCAGTGACTACTCGTGTTGGAATCAATGGCTTCGGCCGCATCGGCCGCAACTACTTCCGCGCGGCCCTCGAGCAGGGCGCAGACCTCGAGATCGTTGCCGTCAACGACCTGACGAGCCCCGAGGCGCTCGCGCACCTGCTGAAGTACGACTCCGTCACCGGTCGCCTCAAGGCGTCCGTCGAGGTCGACGGCGGTGACCTGGTGGTCGGCGGGAAGCGCGTACGCGTGCTCGCCGAGCGCGATCCCGCGAACCTCCCCTGGGCGGACCTCGGTGTCGACATCGTGATCGAGTCCACCGGTTTCTTCACCAAGGCAGCCGACGCACAGAAGCACATCGATGCGGGCGCCAAGAAGGTCCTGATCTCCGCTCCGGCCTCCGACGAGGACCTCACGGTCGTCCTCGGTGTCAACGACGGCGACTACGACCCCGAGAACCACCACATCATCTCGAACGCCTCCTGCACCACCAACTGCCTCGGCCCCCTGGCGAAGGTGCTCAACGACTCCTTCGGTATCGAGCGTGGCCTCATGACCACGATCCATGCCTACACCGCTGACCAGAACCTCCAGGACGGCCCCCACAAGGACCTCCGGCGCGCGCGAGCAGCAGCGATCAACATGGTGCCCACCTCGACGGGCGCCGCGAAGGCCATCGGTCTCGTCCTGCCCGAGCTGAAAGGTAAGCTCGACGGCTACGCGATCCGCGTCCCGGTCCCCACGGGCTCGGCGACTGACCTCACGGTGACACTGGGCCGCGAAGTAACGGTGGACGAGGTCAACGCCGCCTACCAGGCAGCCGCAGCGGATGGTTCGCTGCAGGGTTACCTCACCTACACCGACGCTCCGATCGTCTCCTCGGACATCGTCACCGACCCCTCGTCGTGTATCTTCGATTCCGGTCTGACGAAGGTCCTCGGCAACCAGGTCAAGGTCGTCGGCTGGTACGACAACGAGTGGGGCTATTCCAACCGCCTGGTCGACCTGACCGAAATCGTCGCGGCCAAGCTCTCCTAGGCGGACCGGGCCGTGGCTTACGCATCACTCGACGATCTCCTGGCCGACGGGGTCCGGGGACGCCGCGTCCTCGTCCGCTCGGATCTGAACGTCCCCCTCGAGGGCGACGTGCCGGACATCTCGGTCAGCGACGACGGCCGCGTCCGGGCGTCGTTGCCGGTTCTGCGCAGGTTGAGCGAGGCGGGGGCCGCGGTCATCGTCATGGCTCATCTGGGCCGGCCGAAGGGCGCGCCGGAGGAGAAGTACTCGCTGAAGCCGGCGGTGGACGCCCTGCGGGACCTCGCGGACTTCCCGGTCACCCTCGCGCCGGACACCACGGGAGAGGGCGCTCGTTCAGCTGCGGCCGCCCTCTCCGAGGGTGAGGTACTCGTCCTCGAGAACGTGCGGTTCGACCCCCGCGAGACCAGCAAGGACGACGCCGACCGCGAGGCCTTCGCCCGCGAACTCGCCGCCCTGGCGGGTGAGGACGGAGCCTATGTGGACGACGCCTTCGGGGCGGTCCACCGCAAGCATGCCAGCGTCTTCGACATCGCGGCCCTGCTGCCTCCGTACCAGGGCGATCTCGTCAAGGCCGAACTCGTGGTCCTCGAGAAGCTGACGAAGGACCCCCAGCGGCCGTTCGTCGTCGTGCTCGGCGGGTCCAAGGTCTCCGACAAGCTCGCCGTGATCGAGAACCTGATCGGCACCGCCGACCGCATCCTCGTCGGTGGTGGGATGGTCTTCACGTTCCTCGCCGCGCAGGGCCACAAGGTCGGGGCGAGCCTGCTCGAGGAGGACCAGATCGAGGTCGTACGCGGCTACCTCGAGCGGGGGGCGCGTGACGGTACCCGATTCGTGCTCCCGACGGACATCATCGTGGCCGAGAAATTCGCAGCCGACGCCGGTTCCAGCGTGGTCGCGGCCGACGCCATGGAATCCGGCACCTACGGGGCCGGCGGCATCGGGCTCGACATCGGACCGGTGACGGGTGAGGACTTCGCCGTGAACATCGCCGAAGCGAGAACCGTCTTCTGGAACGGCCCCATGGGCGTCTTCGAGTTCGAGTCCTTCGCTGCCGGCACGCGCGCGGTCGCCCAGGCCCTCGTGGACGCACAGGCTGCAGGAGCCCTCACCGTGGTGGGCGGTGGTGACTCCGCTGCCGCCGTCCGTGGTCTCGGTTTCGCCGACGACCAGTTCGGGCACATCTCGACCGGTGGCGGCGCGAGCCTCGAGTACCTCGAAGGCAAGCAGCTGCCGGGGCTCACCGCCCTGGCCCGGGACGGACGCGGATAACCAGCACGGAACGACCAGCCGCCCGGTCCCCGGGCGCACGGGAATGGCGGGATCCGTACGGCCGACGCCGTGCGGATCCCGCCGTCATGGAACGAAGAGATGGAGTACGACGATGACTACCTCGACCAACGGCGCGTTCGACCGCCGACCGCTCATCGCGGGTAACTGGAAGATGAACCTGGACCACATGCAGGGAATCACCTTCCTGCAGAAGCTCGCCTGGACCCTCGGCGATGCGGGTCACGACTTCTCGCGCGTCGAGGTGTCGGTCTTTCCACCGTTCACCGATCTGCGCGGGGTCCAGACCCTCGTGAAGGGTGACACCCTCGACGTCGTCTACGGCGGTCAGGACCTCTCCCCGGAGGATTCGGGCGCGTACACCGGCGACATCTCGGGCCAGTTCCTGGCGAAGCTCGACTGCACCTATGTGCTGGTGGGCCACTCCGAGCGCCGCACGATCCACCACGAGTCGGACGAGGTGCTGAACCGCAAGGTGCATGCCGCCTACCGCCACGGGCTGGTCCCGGTCCTCTGCGTCGGGGAGGGGCTCGAGATCCGGCAGGCGGGCACCCATGTCGCCTCCACCCTGGAGCAGCTGCGTCAGGGAGTCGCGGGCCTGTCGGCCGAGCAGGCATCCTCGCTGGTCGTCGCCTACGAGCCGGTGTGGGCGATCGGCACGGGTGAGGTGGCTGGACCGGAGGACGCGCAGGAGATGTGCGCAGCCATCAGGACCGAGCTCGCCGCACTGTTCGATGCCGACACCGCTGCCGCCACGCGCCTGCTGTACGGCGGCTCGGTCAAGGCGGCCAACGCCGCGAGCATCCTCAAGGAGCGCGACGTCGACGGCGTGCTCGTCGGCGGTGCGAGTCTCGACGTAGCCGAGTTTGCTAGTATTGTCAGGTTCGAACAGCATCTGGTGACAGACTAGTTCCGTGCGCCTGCCGCTTCTCTGAGCGGCGACCGAGCCTTGAAAGGGCCCCGTGGAAATCCTTCGTATCATCCTGCTTGTCCTGCTGGGGATCACCAGCCTGCTGCTGACACTGCTGATCCTGCTGCACAAGGGTCGTGGTGGCGGTATGTCGGACATGTTCGGTGGCGGTATGACCTCGAGCATGGGCTCCTCGGGAGTGGCCGAGCGTAACCTCAACCGCTTCACGGTGGCTCTCGGGCTCGCCTGGGGCGTTGTCATCGTGGCTCTCGGTCTGATCCAGCGCTTCTCGGGCGAGTCCTAGCCCGACGCGCCGGACCGGACCACGAAGCCCCCGCCTCCTGATGGAGGCGGGGGCTTCGTCGTTCGGCGGACCGATGATCAGGCGGCAGGCTCGTCGTCGTGGTCGATCAGGCGGCCCGGCAGCTTCTGGGCGGCATCCTGGTCGATGAGCCAGAGGGTCTTCGCGACCCCACGAGCTCCGGCGGCCGGCACCTGGACGTGACCGGCGCCGGCGAGGGCGAGCCCCACGGCACCGGCCTTGTCGCTGCCGCTCACCGACAGCCACACCTCCCGCGCGGTGTTGATCGCTTCGAGGGTGAGCGAGGTGCGCTGGGGCGGTGGCTTCGGAGCATCGGCGACACCGACCGTCGTCGTCCCCTTGGTCCGGATGCCCGCCATCTCGGGGAAGAGCGAGGCGATGTGGGCGTCCGGTCCGACGCCCAGCAGGAGGACGTCGAAGCGGGGCAGCCGCGGGTCGGGCTGATCGATCGCCTCGTCCGCCGCACGTTCCGCCTCGGCTGAAGCGGCGAGCTGCTCGGCGTAGTCGACCGCGGCCGCGTTCTCGTCGGGAAACTCGTCCCTGGACCCGAACTCGTGGATCTTGACGGGGTCCACAGCGATCCGGTCGAGGAGGGCGGCCCGCGCCTGGACCGCATTGCGGTCCGGATCCTCTCCGCGCAGGAATCGCTCGTCCCCCCACCAGAAGTGGACGTTGGCCCAGTCGACGGCGGTATGGGCGGGGGACTCGACCACGGCCTGAAGTGCCGCGGTAGCGATCGAACCACCCGTGAGGACCACGGTGGCGGTCCCGCGATCGCTCTGCACGTCCACCAGGCGCGTGATCAGCCGGGCGGCGACGGCGGCCGCGAGCGAGGTCTGCGAGGGGTGGATGCTGACTTTCGGTTCAGCGCTCATTCGGTCACACACTCCTGAGATTGATTCGGGCAAGACCCTCGGTGACGACCTCTCCGAAGACCTCGTCCGGGTCCAGCCGCCTCAGCTCCTCCGCCAGGCAGTCGCGCAGCCCACGCCTCGGAAGGGAGATGCGCTGGATCGGCTGATTCGGCTGGGTCAGTTCGGCGACGTCGTGCCCGGGCCGGTGCAGCTCGATGTCTCCACCGCTCCTGGACAGGAGCACGCGCTTGAGTCCGGTACCGGCCGGCCCGGCGGTGATCGTGACCGGAGCGTCCAGCGCCTTGGAGAGCCAGCCAGCGAGGAGCACCGTGCTGGGGGAGTCGGAGGCCCCCTCGACGGTGATCGCCGTGACGGGCTGGTCCCCCTCCAGCTGGTCGAGGACCGCCGCGAGCTGAATCCGCCAGTTCGTCAAGCGGGTCCAGGCCAGGTCGGTGTCACCCGCGGTGTAGGTGCTGCTGATGTTGAGCAGCGCTGCCGTGGGGTCCTCCTCGTTCGCGGAGTCGGTGATCCTGCGGTGGGCGATACTGCCGATCGAGGTCTGCGCAGCAGCTGTCGGGACTCCGTGCGGCCACCAGGCGACGATAGGAGCATCCGGCAGGAGGAGCGCCGAGACCAGCGACTCGTTCTCGTCGGAGAGATCGCCGTAGCCGCGCAGGACGATCACCTCGGAGGCACCGGCGTCACCGCCCACGCGGATCTGCCCGTCGAGGCGGGTGGGTTCGTCCCCGGACCCTTCGGCGAGGACGATGATCCGGCAGGGGTGCTCCCGGCTCGCCTCGTTCGCGGCGTCGATGGCCTCCTCCTCGAACCCTGAACGGGTGATGACGACGAGGGTCAGCACCCGACCGAGGGCAACCACGCCGCCGCGGTCGCGCAGGGCCATCAGTTCCTTCGACACCTTCGAGGTGGTGGTATCGGGAAGCTCTACGATCATGGCCTTCTCCAGGTTCGTCCATCGGCTGCGAGCAGCTCGTCAGCGGATGCGGGGCCCCAGCTGCCGGGCACATAGGGTTCGGGCCGGCCGTCGAGGGACTCCCAGTACTTCTCGAACGGATCGAGGATCTTCCACGACAGCTCCACTTCCTCCTGGCGGGGGAACAGCGGCGGCTCACCGAGGAGGACGTCCAGGATGAGGCGCTCGTAGGCCTCCGGGCTGGACTCCGTGAAGGAGTGCCCGTAGCCGAAGTCCATGGTGACGTCGCGGACCTCGGTCTGGGTGCCGGGCACCTTGGAGCCGAACCGGATGGTCACGCCCTCGTCCGGCTGGACCCGGATGACGACGGCGTTCTGGCCGAAATCCTCCTCGTTGTGGTCGCGGAACAGCAGGTTGGGTGCCCGCTTGAACACCACGGCGATCTCCGTGACCCGACGACCCAGCCGTTTGCCCGCGCGCAGGTAGAACGGCACTCCGGCCCAGCGGCGCGTGTTGATGTCGAGGCGGAGCGCTGCGAAGCTCTCCGTCGTGGACCCGGACGGTATGCCGTCCTCTTCGAGGAAGCCGTTCACCCGCTCGCCGCCCTGCCAGCCGGCCTCGTACTGCCCGCGCGCTGATCGTCCCGTGAGGTCGGCGGGCAGGGTCACTGCAGCGAGGACCTTCTCCTTCTCGGTCCGGAGGTGATGGGCGTCGAACGAGATCGGTTCCTCCATGGCCGTGAGGGCGAGCAGCTGGAGCAGGTGGTTCTGGATGACATCGCGGGCCGCGCCCACGCCGTCGTAATACCCCGCCCTGCTGCCGATCCCGATGTCCTCCGCCATGGTGATCTGGACGTGGTCCACGTAGTTGGCGTTCCACAGGGGCTCGAAGAGCTGGTTCGCGAAGCGCAGTGCCAGGATGTTCTGGACCGTCTCCTTGCCCAGGTAGTGGTCGATCCTGAACACGGCGTCCGGGGGGAAGACCTCCTCCACGATGCTGTTCAGCTCCCGTGCCGATGCGAGGTCGTGCCCGAAGGGCTTCTCGATCACCACGCGGCGCCACTGGCCGTCGGCCGGCTGCGCCAGTCCGTGCTCGGACAGCTTCTGGCACACGGACTCGAAGGCGTTGGGCGGGATGGACAGGTAGAACGCGTGATTGCCACGCGTCCCCCTGCTCTGGTCCAGCTCCTCGATGCACGCCTTCAGGTTCCTGAAAGCGTCGTCGTCGTCGAAGTTGCCCTGCACGAAACGGATGCCGGCGGAGAGCTGCTCCCAGACCGTCTCGTTGAAGGGCGTGCGGGCGTACTGGGTCACCGACTGCTTGACCTGCTCGACGAAGTCCTCGTCGCTCCACTCG
>JASLAA010000015.1 GCA_030147325.1 Arthrobacter sp.
GGCCTTGTAGTACTCGGCCCACTGCTCCGGGGTGTCGTCCTCGTAGTAGATGGCCTCGACGGGGCACACGGGTTCGCAGGCCCCGCAGTCCACGCATTCGTCCGGGTGGATGTAGAGCGAGCGCTCACCCTCGTAGATGCAGTCGACGGGGCATTCCTCGATACAGGCCTTGTCCTTCACGTCGACGCAGGGCTGCGCGATTACGTAGGTCACTTCCCACGCCTTTCTGTGGAACTGGGGTCGGCTGCCGCACCGTCGGTACGGTGTCCAGCTTAACGCAAGCCTTCGCTCCGCCGGGACCAGTCGGCCCCCTCGCGAAACGCCTGGCGGTCGGGAGTCTCCCGGACGGGGGGTCCATCCGGGGTCCGTAGCGGAACTCCAGGGTCTAGCCTTGATGGGTGCAGACACCCTCCGACCTCCTCGCGTCCCTGCCGCTGGCCACGAGAGTGGTCGTCAGGCGCCGCCTCGCCGGGGGCTTCACCGATTCGCTCGGCGACCTGGTCGCCCTGGATGCGACCACGTGCACCGTCCGGACGCGCAGAGGCGACGACGTCGTGGACCTCGCCGACGTCGTCGCGGCGAAGCCCGTGCCCCCGGCACCGGCCAGGCGGGCCCCACGTCGATGAACCGGCAGGGAGACGGGCGGGAGAGTGATTGGGACCTGTCAATCGAAAAGGCGGCTGCGCCGTACAATCATCGGATGGATAACGACGAGGACCTCCAGGCCCGCGGCCGGGCACTCAGCTCCCCCGTCCGCCTCCGCATCCTCCGGCTGTGCCTCCACAGGTCGAGGACCAACAAGGAGATCGCGGAGAAGCTGAATCTCAACCCGGCGACGGCGCTGCACCATGTGCGCACCCTTCTGTCCACCGGCTTCCTCGCCGCGGACGACATCCGGACGGGCAACCGCGGAGCGAAGGAGATACCCTACCGCGCCACGGGGCTCTCCTGGCGGAGCCGCATCCCCAACGCCGCGCCCGTCATCGTCGAGACCTTCCTGCAGGAGATCGAGGGCCTGCAGCCTTCGGAGATCGACGCCTGGCGGCTCGGGCTGCGCCTCAACGACGAGCACCGCGCGGAGATGATGGGGCGTATCCGGGATGTCTTCGAGGACTACGTCCGGCGGGGCCCTGACGAGGACGGAACAGCGACCTCCATCATGCTGGCGCACCACCTCGACCGCACCGCCGACTGATGCGCCCGCGCAGGCCCTCCGCCTGCGGGTGGGCGGACCCAGCCCGCCGGTCCGCCCCGCGCCCCGCAGGCAGATCCCGGTGGACCGTCAGGACCGTCGCAGCGGGCGGAGAACGACGGCGCAGGCCACGACGGCGGCGAGCGTGACGACCAGGACGCCGAAGAGCCAGAGATTCCCGGCGAGCGCCGTGGCAGGCGCTGCTTCGGACGAACCGGTCAGGATCAGCGTCTTCGACGACGTCGACAGCAGTGCCACCACGCCGTAGGCGACGGCTCCTGCCACCGCGGTCATCATGACGTTCCTCGCCCAGAGCCCGCACAGCAGGAACAGGCTGCCCGCGAGGACCAGCGCCGCCACGGCTCCCGCCGGGAACAGGACCGCACCCACGCCCAGCAGGTGTCCGTGCAGCAGGGTGCCGAACACGCCGGCGATGATGCCCGCCCCGCAGGCGCCGAGGACGGCGAGCGCGCGGGGCGGGACAGCAGCGGCCCCCGGGGGGCCACCGGCCACCCTGCCGCCGGTCACGCTGCCGTCTGCGCCCAATCCTGATGTCCCGCCGGCCGAACCGCGCTCAGCAGGCGCCGCCAACGCCGAACGCCGGCCCTCCCCTGCCAGGGAGGCGCCGGCGTCGTCGTGTGCCATGGAGCCGTCGGTCAGACGCGGGCGCGTGAACGCGAGGCGCGCATGCGCTCGTTGGCGTCCAGGATCACCTTGCGGATACGGATGGACTCCGGGGTGACCTCCACGCACTCGTCCTCGCGGGCGAACTCGAGGGACTCCTCGAGCGTGAGGTTCCGCGGCGGCGTCAGGTTCTCGAAGGTGTCCGAGGAAGCCGCACGCATGTTGGTGAGCTTCTTCTCCTTCGTGATGTTGACCTCCATGTCATCGGCGCGGGAGTTCTCGCCGATGATCATGCCCTCGTAGACCTCGGAGGTGGGCTGCACGAAGAACGACCCGCGCTCCTGCAGGTTGATCATGGCGAACGGGGTGACGACCCCGGCGCGGTCCGCGATCATCGATCCGTTCGTGCGGTACTCGATGTCACCGGCCCAAGGTTCGTAACCCTCGGAGATCGAGGCTGCGATACCCGCGCCCCGGGTGTCGGTGAGGAACCGGGTACGGAAACCGATCAGGCCTCGCGCCGGGACGATGAACTCCATGCGCACCCAGCCCGTGCCGTGGTTCGCCATGTTGGTCATGCGCCCCTTGCGAGCGGCCATCAGCTGCGTGACCCCGCCGAGGTATTCCTCGGGTACGTCGATGGTCATGTGCTCCATCGGCTCGTGCAGCTTGCCGTCGACGGTCCTGGTGACCACCTGCGGCTTGCCGACCGTCAGTTCGAAGCCCTCGCGGCGCATCTGCTCCACGAGGATGGCGAGGGCGAGCTCGCCGCGGCCCTGGACCTCCCAAGCGTCGGGACGTGCCGTGGGAAGGACGCGCAGCGAGACGTTGCCGATGAGCTCCTTGTCCAGGCGGTCCTTGACCTGGCGAGCGGTCACCTTCGCACCCTTGACCTTGCCGGCCAGCGGCGAGGTGTTGATACCGATGGTCACGGAGATAGCCGGGTCGTCGACCGTGATCAGCGGCAGCGGCTGGGGGTTGTCGACGTCGGTGAGCGTCTCACCGATGGTGATGCCCTCGATGCCGGCGACGGCGACGATCTCGCCGGGCCCGGCGGACTCGGTCGGGACACGGTCCAGCGCCTTGGTCGCGAGGAGCTCGGTGATCTTCACCGTCTTCAGCTCGCCGTTCTGGCGAGCCCAGGCGACCGTCTGGCCCTTGCGGAGGGTTCCGTTGAAGATGCGCAGCAGCGCGAGGCGGCCGAGGAACGGGGAAGCGTCCAGGTTGGTCACGTGGGCCTGCAGCACGCCGTTCGGGTTGTAGCGGGGCGCCGGGATGTGGTCGATGATCGTCTGGAACAGCGGTTCCAGGTTGTCGTTGGTCGGCGCGGTGCCGTCGGCGGGCTGCTCGATCGACGCCGCACCGACGCGTGCTGCGGCGTAGACCACGGGCACGTTCAGGATCAGGTCGAGGTCCAGGTCCGGCACCTCGTCCGCGAGGTCGGATGCGAGGCCGAGCAGCAGATCCATCGACTCGCTGACGACTTCCTCGATGCGGGAGTCGGGACGGTCGGTCTTGTTCACCAGCAGGATCACGGGCAGCTTGGCGGCGAGGGCCTTGCGGAGCACGAAGCGGGTCTGGGGCAAAGGGCCCTCGGACGCGTCGACGAGGAGGACGACGCCGTCGACCATCGACAGGCCGCGCTCCACCTCGCCACCGAAGTCGGCGTGGCCGGGGGTGTCGATGACGTTGATGGTGATCGTCTCGCCCTTGGCCGCCGGGCCGTCGTAGAACACCGTGGTGTTCTTCGCGAGGATGGTGATGCCCTTCTCGCGCTCGAGGTCGCCCGAGTCCATGACGCGGTCGGCGACGTCACCGTGAGCCGCGAACGAGTTGGTCTGCTTCAGCATGGCATCGACCAGGGTGGTTTTTCCGTGGTCAACGTGAGCCACGATGGCTACGTTGCGGAGATCGCTGCGGACAGCAGTGTTGCCTGTGGTTTCAGACATGCGTAAGGACTCAATTCGGTATCTACTGCGGGGAAAGGGCGGCGGCTGCACTGCACGCCTCCTACCATTCTAGGCGCTGGGCAAAAACACACCTAATGCGGGCCGCGACGGGTCGCCCACCGGCGGACGCACGACGGCGGCAGACCCCCGTGGAGGTCTGCCGCCGTCGTCGTGCGGACCGTCGTCGCCCTCGTCCTCAGGGCTCGGCCCGGCGGTGCTTACCGCCGCCGCGTCGGTGCGCCCGGTGGGGGGCTTCCCGCCGTGCTTCCGAGCGACGCCTGCTCCTGGGAGTGGTCGGCCAGGTGCTCCTGGACCTGGCGCTCCACGCGGCCCGACATGGACTCGCTGACCTGGTCGCTCACGCGGTCTGCCATCGCCGCTGCGGCTGCCTTGCGCTGCGCGGCCTGCCAGGTGCGGTGCTCTCCGTGGAAGGCCTTGGCCGTCGAGACGCACATGAGGATCATGAC
>JASLAA010000016.1 GCA_030147325.1 Arthrobacter sp.
GGCCTTGTAGTACTCGGCCCACTGCTCCGGGGTGTCGTCCTCGTAGTAGATGGCCTCGACGGGGCACACGGGTTCGCAGGCCCCGCAGTCCACGCATTCGTCCGGGTGGATGTAGAGCGAGCGCTCACCCTCGTAGATGCAATCGACGGGGCATTCCTCGATACAGGCCTTGTCCTTCACGTCGACGCAGGGCTGCGCGATCACGTAGGTCACGTCCTCCACCTTCCTGGGGCTGTGCGTCATGGCGGGCGGGCAGGCACTCGCGGGCCGGCCGAGGACACACTGTACTGCCGACGCGGACGGCCCCTCGAGCAGAGGTTCTCCGGGGCGTCACATGACGCGATACGTCGGGTTGTGACCGCGCGAGGCGCCCGGTGAACGGGTGTGATGGTCCCCTCGCAGGCGCAGCCGGCGTCCACGTACTGTCCCGGTATGACAAGTTCACCAGCAGCCGCTGAGGACACCCGGACCGGGCTCGGCACCGCCAGAGCCGCCAAGCCGAACGGGCAGTGGAAGATCGATGGCACCACTCCTCTCAACGCCAACGAAGCCTGGAAACAGCAGGACAGCGGGCTGAACGTCCGGGAACGCATCGAGCAGGTGTACTCCAGGCGGGGCTTCGACTCCATCGAGACGACGGACCTCCACGGGCGATTCAGGTGGTGGGGTCTCTACACCCAGCGCAAGCCGGGCATCGATGGCGGGAAGACCGCGACACTGGAGCCGCACGAGCTCGAGGACAAGTACTTCATGCTGCGGGTGCGGATCGACGGCGGAGTCCTCACCACCCGTCAGCTGCGCGTCATCGGAGGGATCTCGACGGACTTCGGGCGAGGCACGGCGGACCTGACGGACCGGCAGAACATCCAGCTGCACTGGATCCGCGTCGAGGACGTACCGGAGATCTGGCGGAGGCTCGAAGCAGCCGGACTCTCCACCACCGAGGCCTGCGGCGACGTACCCCGGGTCATCCTCGGCTCTCCCGTCGCCGGCATCGCGGCGGACGAGATCATCGACCCCACACCGGCCATCGAGGAGCTGGCCGAGCGGTTCATCGGGGACCCCGAACTGGCCAACCTTCCCCGCAAATTCAAGACCGCCATCACGGGCCACCCCAGCCAGGACGTGGTGCACGAGATCAACGACGTCGCGTTCGTGGGCATGGTCCATCCCGAGCTCGGGCCGGGCTACGACCTCTGGGTCGGGGGCGCCCTCTCCGTCACGCCCCGGCTGGCCGAACGGCTCGGAGCATTCGTGCAACCGCACGAGGTCGCCGACGTCTGGGTCGGTATCACCAGGATCTTCCGCGACTACGGCTACCGCCGGCTGCGGACCAAGGCCAGGCTGAAGTTCCTCCTCGCGGACTGGGGTGCGGAGAGGTTCCGCCGCGTCCTCGAGCAGGAGTATCTCGGTTACCGGCTGGCCGACGGCCCCCCGGCTGCGAAGCCGTCGACGCCGGGCGACCACGTGGGGATCCACCGGCAGAAGGACGGACTCTTCTTCATCGGGGTGTCGCCGGTGGTGGGGCGCCTCTCCGGTGCTGCGCTCACCGCGCTGGCGGCATTGCTCGAGGAACACGGGTCGGAACGCCTGCGCACCACACCCCACCAGAAGCTGGTGCTCCTGGACGTCGCCGAGGATCGGCTGGACTCGCTGCTTCCGGGCCTGGAGGCGCTGGGCCTGACCGCGAAGCCCTCCGTCTTCCGGCGGTCGTCCATCGCCTGCACGGGGATCGAGTTCTGCAAGCTGGCGATCGTGGAGACGAAGGTGACGGCAGCGACGGCGGTCGCCGAACTCGAGACGCGACTCGCGGACCTCGCGGAGTCCGGGGTGCTCCCGGAGAGGCTCTCCCTTCATGTCAACGGGTGCCCCAATTCCTGCGCCCGCATCCAGACGGCGGACATCGGTCTGAAGGGCCAGCTCCTGCCGGACGGCAACGGCGGGCAGTCGCCCGGATTCCAGGTCCACCTCGGGGGAGGCCTGGCCTCGATGGACCGTGCGGAAGCCGGCCTCGGACGCACCGTCCGCGGACTCAAGGTCACCGCCGACGATCTTCCGGAGTACGTGGAGCGACTGGTACGCCGCTTCGTCTCGGACCGTCGATCATCCGAGACCTTCGCCGAGTGGGCGCACCGGGCCGACGAAGGAGCGCTGCTGTGACGGGCGCCCTGCGCTCCCGGGAGGCACTCCGGGAGCTCGCGCAGAAGGGAGGGGAAGAGCTCGGCTGGGACGCGCCGGCCGACGACGTCGTCGCCTGGGTCGCGCGGGAATTCACCCCGGGAGCCACCGCGGTGGCCGGTTCCATGGCGGACGCCGTCCTGCCCCACCTCGTCTCGCGGCAGCTCCCCGGCATCGACGTGCTGTTCCTGGACACGGGCTACCACTTCCCGGAGACCATCGCCACGCGCAACGAAGTGGCGGCCACCCTGGACATCAACCTGGTCGACGTCCTGCCGGCGCTCACCGTGGCGGAACAGGACCGCACGCAGGGCAAGGACCTCTTCGCGACCGACCCTGCCCGCTGCTGCGCACTGCGCAAGATGGGCCCGCTCAAGGAGGCGCTGGCCGGCTACGAGCTCTGGTTCACCGGAGTCCGCCGGGACGAGGCGCCCACCCGGACCAACACGCCGCTGGTGACCTGGGACGCGCTGCACAACCTGGTGAAGGTGAACCCGCTGGCCGCCTGGAGCTTCGACGACCTCCTCGGCTACGCCCACCGGCACCAGGTGCCGGTCAACCTGCTGTTGTCCAACGGCTATCCATCCATCGGCTGCAGCCCCTGCACCCGCCCCGTCGCCCCGGGAGAAGATCCACGAGCCGGCCGCTGGGCAGGACTCGCCAAGACAGAATGCGGGATACACCAGTGAGCACTTCCGTCCGGAGCCGACTGCTCTCCAGCCTCGACTCGCTCGAATCCGAAGCCATCCACATCCTGCGCGAGGTGTTCGCCGAGTTCGAGCGACCCGCGCTGCTGTTCAGCGGGGGAAAGGACTCCGTGGTGATGCTGCATCTCGCGGCGAAGGCGTTCTGGCCCGGGCGGGTCCCCTTCCCCGTGCTCCACATCGACACCGGCCACAATTTCCCCGAGGTTCTCGCCTTCCGCGACGAGACGGTGGAGCGGCTGGGGCTACGGCTCGTCGTCGGATCGGTGCAGGACTACATCGATGACGGACGCCTCTCCGAACGGTCGGACGGCACCCGTAACCCGCTCCAGACCCAGCCGCTGCTCGATGCGATCCGCGAGCACCGGTTCGACGCCGTCTTCGGCGGCGGACGCCGCGACGAGGACAAGGCCAGAGCCAAGGAGCGCATCCTGTCCCTGCGCGACGAGTTCGGGCAGTGGGATCCCCGGAACCAGCGCCCCGAACTCTGGCGCCTCTACAACGGCCGGCACACGGTCGGCCAGCACGTCCGTGCCTTCCCGATCTCCAACTGGACCGAGCTGGACATCTGGCGGTACATCGAACGCGAGGGTATCGCCCTGCCCCCGCTGTACTACGCCCACCCCCGCGAGGTCTTCCGGCGTGACGGGATGTGGCGCGCCGTCGGCGAGGTGTCACAGCCCGCACCCGGCGAGGAGGTGCAGACCCGGACGGTCCGCTATCGCACGGTGGGGGACATGTCCTGCACCGGCGCCGTCGAATCCGATGCCGCCAGCGCGGCGGACGTGGTCCGCGAAGTGGCACTGAGCACCATCACCGAACGCGGTGCCACCCGTGCCGACGATCGGATCTCCGAAGCAGCCATGGAAGACCGGAAGAAAGACGGGTACTTCTGATGACCCTCCTCACCGAGAACGCCCCGACCACTGCGTCGCTCTTCCGCTTCGCGACGGCGGGCTCCGTGGACGACGGCAAATCGACCCTCGTCGGTCGGCTGCTCCACGACAGCAAATCGGTCCTGGCGGACCAGCTCGAAGCCGTGGAGCGGACCTCAGCCGAACGCGGTTTCGGGGGCGCGCCCGTCGACGGGGTCCAGCAGCTGGACCTCGCGCTGCTCACCGACGGCCTGCGGGCCGAACGCGAGCAGGGCATCACCATCGATGTCGCCTACCGGTACTTCGCGACGACGAAACGCTCCTTCATCCTCGCCGACTGCCCCGGGCACGTGCAGTACACCAGGAACACGGTGACGGGTGCCTCCACGGCCGACGCCGTCGTCGTGCTGATCGACGTCCGCAAGGGCGTGCTGGAACAGACCCGCCGTCACCTGGCCGTCGCACGGCTGCTGCGCGTGCCGCACCTCATCGCGGCCATCAACAAGATCGACCTCGTGGACTACAGCGAGGCACGGTTCCGCAGTGTCGAGGCGGAACTCCAGCGAGCCGCCGTCGAACTTGGTGAGACACGACTGACGGTGGTGCCCGTCTCCGCGCTCGTGGGCGACAACGTCGCCGGCCGCTCGGAGCGCACCCCCTGGTACGGCGGTCCCTCCCTCCTCGAGATCCTCGAGGAGCTGCCCGCCCTGACCGACCTCGAGACGGGCAGCGAATCCTTCCGCTTCCCGGTGCAGACGGTCATCCGGCCCCAGGGTGCCCTCGCGCCGGGCCTCGACCCGGAACGGTACCGGGATTACCGGGGGTACGCCGGGCAGATCGTCGCCGGTACCGTCCGCGTGGGGGACGCCGTGAGTGTCCGTCCCGGGCAACGGACCACGGTGGTAGCGGGGATCGACCTGGCCGGTGAGCAGCTGGACGAAGCGTTCGCCCCGCAGTCGGTGGTCCTGCGGCTCGAGGAGGACCTCGACGTCTCGCGCGGCGACCTCCTCGCGGCACCCGCCACCGGAGCGGAGGGAAGCCGGGACATCCAGGCATCCCTGTGCTGGCTGTCGTCCAGGCCGCTCCGCCCGGGCGCCGCGGTGCTGGTGAAGCACGGCAGCTCGACGGTGCGGGCCCTCGTGCAGGACATCCTCGGCGGACTCGACCTCGCGACCTTCACCGACCGCCCGGCCTCCGCGCTCGAGCTCAACGACATCGGCACGGTGCGCCTCCGCGTAGCCGCACCGCTACCGGTCGACTCCTACACGGCGTCACGCCACACCGGGTCCTTCCTCGTGATCGATCCGACGGACGGCAACACGCTGGCTGCAGGGCTCGTGACCGGCACGGGCGCCGCGGGTGCCGTGAGCGCCGGACCGGATTCCGGGGAGGTACCCGATGTCTCCTGAGAACGGCGGCCCCGTGAACGAGAACCTCCCGGAACGCAGGCCCGAGCGCGGACGGATCCTGGGGAACCGTGTGGCGGAGACCGTGCTGGGGACGTGCCTCGTCGTCGCCGTGGCGGCCGGTGCGGCCGTCGTCGCACACGCATCCTCGCAGCAGGCGTCCTCGGTCGAGCCGGTCGTCCGGCCGGCCTCGACGGCTGAGGAGCTCCGCCTCGGCTACTTCGGCAACCTCACCCACGCACCGGCCCTCGTAGGGATCGAGACGGGACTCTTCGAGGACGAACTGGGCGATACCGAGCTCAGCTCCCAGGTCTTCAACGCGGGTCCTGCCGCAGTGGAGGCGCTGAACGCC
>JASLAA010000041.1 GCA_030147325.1 Arthrobacter sp.
AATGCCTTGTCGGAGGCCAGGTCGCGGAACACGATCGACTGGTACTTGGGGTGGATATCAGACTTCACGGGACTACCTTCTCTGGTTGCCTGGATTTTGCCAGGCAGGGAAATTTAAAGGATGGCGGTTGCGCCAGCTACCAATACTAGCCCAGAAGGGGTTGCGGCGCTAAAGCGAAGGGCTCGGCGCGTCGTCGTACCGGCATTCCCAGAAGGCGACGGCGGCCGCTGCGGCGACATTGAGCGAATCGACACCGCGCTGCATCGGGATGGTCAGGGCGACGTCGGCCATCGCGAGGGCGCCGTCGCTCAGCCCTTCACCCTCGGTGCCCAGCAGCAGGGCGAGACGCTCGTGGTCCTGGGCCGGGAACGCCCCGAGGGGTACGGCGCCGGGAGCCAGGGCCAGGGCAGCAAGGGTGAAACCCGCGTCCCGAACTGCCATCAGGCCCTCCGGCCAGGAGGGCAGCCTCACCCAGGGGACCTGGAAGACGCTTCCCATGCTGACCCTGACGGCACGGCGGTAGAGCGGGTCCGCGCTGCGGGGACTCAGCAGGACGGCGTCGACACCGAGGGCGGCCGCGGAGCGGAAGATCGCGCCGAGATTGGTGTGATCGATCAGGTCCTCGATGACCGCGACCCGGTGGGCTCCGGCCAGGACACCGGCCAGCGGACGCGGCTCGGGACGACCCATCGCGGCGAGCGCTCCGCGGTGCAGATGGAAGCCCGTGATCGTCTCGAGGACGGCTTCGGGAGCGACGAAGGCGGGGATCGCAGGGAAGCGGTGGAGGACGTCAGCAAGATCCGGAACCCACTTCGGTGCGAGCAGGAAGGAGCGCGGGGTGTGGCCGGCGTCGATCGCCCGCCGGAGGACCTTCGCGCTCTCCGCGATGTACAGCCCCTCGGACGGCTCCTTCGCGAGGCGCAGCTGGACGTCGGTCAGGTTCCGGTAGTCGGAGAGCCGTGGATCCTCGGCGGACTCCAACTCGACGAGCGGCATCAGTCCTCCGCCTCCACGCGCCTCGCAGGCACACCCTGGAGCGTCGTCACGCCCTGGCGACCGCGCTGTAGCGACCGTTCTCCTCGGTGACCTTCAGGGCGACGTCGAACGCCGTACCCAGGTTCTCCTCGGTGAGAACGCCGCGGATGGGCCCGGCCGAGACGACCTTGCCGTCGCGCAGGAGCAACGCGTGCGTGAAGCCCGGCGGCACCTCCTCGAGGTGGTGCGTCACGAGTACCATCGCCGGAGCTTCCTGGTCGTTCGCGAGGTCCGTCAGCCGCTTCACGAGGTCCTCGCGGCCGGCGAGATCGAGGCCTGCGGCCGGTTCGTCGAGGAGCAGCAGTTCGGGATCGGCCATGAGCGCGCGAGCGATCTGAACCCGCTTCCGCTCCCCCTCGCTGAGGGAGCCGAAAGGCCGGTTCATGAAACGGGACATCCCCCACGCGTCGAGCAGGTGGAAGGCCCGGCGTTCATCGAGGCGCTCGTACTGTTCGCGCCACCGGCCGGTGACTCCGTAGGACGCCGTCACGACGACGTCCAGGACGGTCTCGTGCTCCGGCACCTGGGCCGCGAGGGCCGCGGATGCAAGACCGATGCGTGGACGCAGTTCGAAGACGTCGACGGCACCCATGACCTCGTCGAGGATCCCGACGACACCCCGAGTGGGATGCAGCCGCGCTCCGGCGAGCTGCAGCAGTGTCGTCTTGCCTGCTCCGTTGGGTCCCATGACCACCCAGCGCTCGCCTTCGCGGACCTGCCAGTCGATGGTGTCGAGGAGGGTCTTGCCGCCCCGCACGAGGCTTACTCCCGCCAGTTCCAGAACGTGACTCATGGTCCTAGACACTAGGCTAAGGAGCGGCTTCGTGGCGAAACAGCCGAGCCCACGACGGAGACCGCCGGCAGCGGCGCGGACAGGAGCGGACACATGCCCGACGAAGCCAGGGTCGTCGCCTACGCGCGGCGGCTCGACGACGGACACCGCGACGACCTCGTGCTGGCCCTGCAGAACCTCGGTGTGGTGGTGGCGGGGGTGTCCACCAGGAGAGCGGATTCATACTCCGTGCTCGCGCTCGATATCGAGCATCCCGGCCCGGCGGGGACCGCGGCGATCGTCGGTGCAGGCCTCTCCGGCTGGAGCGCACGGACTGGTGTCGGGGCGGCCCTGGTCCCCGGGTCCGTCTACGCGCCAGGGCCGAAGATGCTGATCATGGACGTCGACTCGACGCTGATCAAGCAGGAGGTCATCGAACTGCTCGCAGCCCATGCGGGACGCGAGGCCGAGGTTGCCGCCGTCACCGAGGCGGCGATGCGCGGCGAACTGGACTTCGCCGAGTCACTCCACCACCGGGTCCGCGCACTCGAGGGCTTGCCCGCTACCGTGATCGACGACGTCGTCGCTCGCATCGAGTTGAGCGACGGCGCGGAGGGCCTCGTCGCCGCCTACCTCGACGCCGGGCACCGGGTGGGCGTCGTATCGGGTGGGTTCTCGCAGGTCCTGGCCCCCCTGGCGGAGAGGCTCCGCCTGTCCTTCGCCAGGGCGAACGAGCTCGAGATCGTCGACGGGGCCCTCACCGGACGGGTGACGGGGCCCGTCGTCGACCGGGAGGTGAAGGAGCGGGTGCTGCGGTCCGAGGCGGAACGCTCCGGCGTCCCCCTCCGTGCGACGATCGCCGTGGGTGACGGGGCGAATGACCTCGACATGATCGCTGCGGCCGGTCTCGGAGTGGCGTTCCGTGCGAAGCCCGCCGTGAGGGCTGCCGCCGACGCCGCCCTGGACCTGCCGGATCTGGACGTCGTGCGCCATTTCGCCGCGCTGTAGCAACGGCCCTCCGTCGGGCCGTCAGCCCTTGGCGAGGAAGTCCTGGGCGCCTCCCACGTACTCGGTGTGGCCGGACGGGACCTCGGCCGTGACCATCCGGACGATCTCCGTGGCGAACTCGGCGACGGAGTACAGGCGTCCTGCTTCCTGGCGTCGGGCCTCGATGGCACCGGGGGTCGCGCGATCGAGCAGGGTCGCGGTGACCGTGCCCTCGATCATGTCCCCGGAGACGACGACGAGCGAGATGCCCTTCTCGCCGAGTTGCGGGATCAGGGCCCGGAGCGCGTCCTCCCCCGCCCGCTTGCTGCGGGCCACGGGGACATAGGCGTCCATCGTCTCGACCTTCTCGATGAAGTGGGCCTGATGGCTGGTGATGAAGACGACCCGCGAGCCTTCGGGCATGACCTCGACGGCGGCTGTGAGCATAGCGACCTGCGCGTCGCGGTTGAGCTTGAGGGCGTAGTCCTCCCCCATGCCCGTCTCCATGCCACCCGAGGCGTTGAGCACCAGGAGGTCGAGCCCTCCGAAGGTGGAGACGGCGGCGTCGACGAGTGCCGCCGGCCCCTCAGCCGTTGTCAGGTCCGCACCCACCGCTACTGCCCTGCCGCCCGCCGCCTCGATCGCCGCGACGACCTTGTTGGCGCGCGGTGCCTTCTGCCGGTAGTTGACGACGACGGCAACCCCCTGTGCGGCGAGCTGCTGCGCGACGTCGGCCCCGATGCCGCGGGACGATCCGGTGACGATTGCTGTGGTGCCTTCAAGACGTGCCATGGTGCTCCTTGGTGTGACGATGCTGGATGGGAGAGTGCCGGGCGTAGGCGTCAGTGGCCCATGCCGAGGCCGCCGTCCACGGGGATGACGGCTCCCGAGATGTAGGCCGCGGAATCGCTGGCGAGCCAGGACACGACGCCGGCCACTTCCTCGGGTGACGCGAAGCGACCGGCCGGGATGGTGGCGAGATAGTTCTTCCGGGTTTCCTCGGGGAGCTCTGCGGTCATGTCGGTGTCGATGAAGCCGGGGGCGACGACGTTGGCCGTGATATTGCGCGAACCCAGCTCCCGGGTGAGCGAGCGGGCCATTCCGATGAGGCCGGACTTGGAGGCCGAGTAGTTGATCTGGCCGGGCGCGCCGTAGAGGCCCGTGACGCTCGAGATCAGGATGACGCGACCACGCCGTAGCCGGATCATGCCGCGGGATGCCCGTTTCACCACCCGGAACGCTCCGGTGAGGTTCGTGTCGATGACGTCGGTGAAATCGCTCTCGGTCATCCGCAGGAGGAGCGTGTCCCGCGTGATACCGGCGTTGGCGACGAGGATCTCGACCGGTCCGTGCTCTGCCTCGACCGTCGTGAACGCGGCGTCGATCTGCTCCTCGCTCGTGACGTCGGCCTTGACTCCGAGCATTCCGTCGGGGACCTCACCGCTGCGGTAGGTGATGGCAACCTTATCGCCGTTGGCTACGAATACCTTGGCGATGGAAAGGCCGATCCCGCGGTTACCCCCGGTGATGAGAACGCTGCGGCCGGCCGCCGTCGTCGTGTTGTCTGCATCTGCCAAGGGGAAACTCCTCTGTCTGCGGACCGGAAGGGGTCCACGTTGTCCAGTGTTCAGCTGTCGGCCGGGAACCGGGTCGAGATGCCGGGGGACGCCCCTCGCCCCTCGGACCCTGCCCACGGCTATCCGTCAAACTATCCCGACGATCCTAGCGGCGTCCCCCGTGAATTCGGGAACGGAAGCCGAAGTGGGATAATAGGAACAGTCTTTTTGGAGTGTGATGAGTAAGCAAACGAAGCACAACACAGACGTCCACAACATCTCCGACGCCCGTGAATCGCATAGCGAGGAGATGCGTACCCGGATGATCAGGTACACGGTGTCGATGAGCATCCGCCTGGTCTGTTTCATCCTCGTCTTCGTCGTTCCCTACGTATGGCTGCAGTGGGTCATGATCGCGGGAGCCGTCTTCCTGCCGTACTTCGCCGTGATCGTCGCGAACGGAGGCAGCGACACCAGCAACATCCGCCACAGCGACGCGCTGGTGGACCGTGCCCCGGTGCGCGAGATCGAAGCCCGGGTGGTCGCCACCGATGCGGAGGACGACGACGAGGTACTCAGCGGCGAGATCATCGACGACTCGGCGGACCCTGTGCATGGCGCACACCGCGCGGGCCGGGGCGGACAGGGCGCCGGTGCCTGACGTCACTCCGCCTGCTGGGCCGGCGCCCTCGGTGGCCGGTCTGGGCTTGTTCGGGCCGCCCTTGCCCGCCGAGGGAGGCACGCCGGTATGCTCGCGCAAGGGCTGCCGCAACGACGCCGGGTGGCAGCTTCTCTGGAACAACCCGCGGATCCATACCCCTGAGCGCAGGAAGGCCTGGGCATCGTGCCCCGACCATGTGGAGTGGTTCGAGGAATACCTGCGGGACCGCGGGCTCTGGAAGCAGACCCTTCCCCTGGATCCCGGCCGGGCGATGGAGGTCCGCTAGGTGTACCGTTTCCTCTTCTCTGCGCGCTGGTTCGGCTGGCTCGCCATGGTCCTGGTGATCGCCGCCGGCTGCGTGGGCCTCGGGCGTTGGCAGCTCGACCGCCGCGAGGCTGTGGTGCAGGACATCGAGCGCATCGAGGCGAACTACGATGCCGCGCCCGAGCGTTACATCCCGGGTGAGAACGGGTTCGACACGTATGAGGAATCCCGGGAATGGACGCCCGTGACGTTCACGGGCAGCTATGACGTGGAGAACCAGGTGATCGTGCGCAACCGGCCGCTGAACGGTCAGCCGGGGTACGAGGTCCTCACCCCGCTGAAGCTTCAGGACGGCACGGCCGTCGTGATCGATCGCGGCTGGCTGCCCATCGGCAACGCGGAGGCGGGCCGTCCCGACGACATTCCCGCACCACCGGAGGGGCAGGTCGAGGTGACGGCGCGGATCAAGCCTGGAGAGCCCGCGGTCAGCAGGGGCGCCCCTGAGGGTCAGGTCGCCTCCATCGACCTGACCGCCCTGGCGGTCAGGCTCGACTATCCCCTGCAGGACGCGGCCTACGGCCTCCTCGCGCTCGAGCGTCCCGCCGCCGCGCAGACCCCCATCGCCGCACCCAAGCCGTCGATCGACGAGGGACCACACCTCTCGTACTCGCTCCAGTGGTTCGCCTTCGGCGTGCTGGCGTTCGTGGGGCTCGGGTACGCGGCGCGGGAACAGCGTAGGAGTGACGCCGAGAGGGACGGTACCGCTCCCGACCGCCGGGTCCCCCAGCGCCGGCGTCCGTCCTCGGAGGAGGAAGAGGACGCCATCCTCGACGCGCAGGGCTTGCGTTAGTTCCCTCTCGGCGCAGCAAAGCGATGCTTCTGGTTAGACCTCGCCTCCGTGAGCAGGAGGATCGGGCTCCTGCCCGGATCCTGATCCCGTACTGGTACTGGTACTGGTACTGGTACTGGTACTAGTACGGGTACCTCAGCGGATCTGGCGGAACGTTGCCCGGATGTCGGCCACGAGCAGTTCGGGTTGTTCGAGCAGTGCGAAATGTCCTCCCCGTGCGACGTCGTTGAAGTGGATGAGGTTGGTGTAGCGCCTCTCGGCCCAGCGACGGGATCGCCGGACGTACTCGCCGGGCATGATGCTGAGCCCGACCGGGATGGTGAGAGGCTCCTCGATCGTGCCGGGGCTGGCCCAACCGGTCCTGCTGGATTCCCAGTACATCCGGGCAGCTGAGGCAGCCGTGTTGGGAAGCCAGTAGAGCATGATGTCGTCGATCATCTCGTCCAGGCTGAAGAGCCGCTCGGCGTCGCCGTGCTCGTCATGGGACCCTCCGACGTCCTGGAACATGGCGTAGATCCAAGATGCCAGGCCGACGGGCGAGTCGGTGAGCGAGTAGCCGATCGTCTGCGGACGGGTCGACATCTCCTGCGAGTAGGCCGACAGGACCTGCCAGTAGTAGCCGGTCTCCTGCAGCATCGCCTGCTCCTCGGGTGTGGCGGAGCGGGCTTCGTCGTCCGTCGGCATGAACTGGGCCATGTTGAGGTGGATTCCGGCCAGACCGATGCTCTCGGCGGTCTCGAGAGCTGCGAGTTCCGCGGTGACGGAGGCACCGAGGTCCCCTCCCTGGGCGAACCAGTCGGTATATCCGAGGCGGTTCATGAGAACCGACCACGCCTTCGCTGTGCGATGGAGGTTCCATCCGGTAGCGGTGGGTTTTGCCGAGAACCCGAACCCGGGAAGGCTGGGGATGACGAGGTGGAAGGCGTCCTCGGCCGTTCCACCATGGGCCTCGGGGTCGGTCAGGGGTCCGATCGCGTGCCGGAACTCGAGGACGGAGCCCGGCCAGCCGTGCGTGAGCAGCAGCGGGCGGGCTTCGGGAACCGAGGACCGGACGTGAAGGAAGTGGATATCGAGACCGTCGATGCTGGTGGTGTACTGCCCCCACCCATTGAGGAGCGTCTCGGTCCTGCGCCAGTCGTAGCTGCTGGTCCAGTGCTCGACGAGCGCTCTGATCTTCACCAGTTGGGGGCCCTGCGACGTGTCGTCGACCGTCTCCCGGTCAGGCCAGCGGGTGTTCATCAGGCGCTGCCGGAGGTCCTCGAGTTGAGCCTGCGGGATGTCGAGGGTGAAGGGGCTGATCGTGGCTTCGGTCATGGTCTCGTCTTTTCCTGGGAGATATTCGTTATGTAGCTAGATCATCATTACATAAGACGATCTAGATAAGATACGATTTGATGATGAGCGACTCACCGACTACCAGCGCGTCATCCCTCCCGGAGATCGACTGGGCTGCAGAAGGGATCGAGACCGAACTCGGCTGGGCTCTGCCCGCCATGTATCACGGGTTCTCGCGATCTGCGACCGGTGCAGTGGCCGACGTACCGGGCGGGCCGCGGGGTTACCAGGTGCTCGTGGCGATCACGACCGAGGAACCCAGCTCGCAGCTGGCCCTCGCTCACCGCCTGGGAATCGACAAGACCCAGATGACCTACGTCGTGGACGCCCTGGAAGCGGGCGGGTTCGTCGAGCGTCGTGCCGATCCGAACGATCGCCGGATCCGCCAGGTGCACCCGACGGATGCGGGCCGATCGTTGCTGACGTCGGCGCGCGTCGCCCTCCGGGACATCGAGGGCGTCCTCATGCGACACCTCGGCCGTGACGAGCAGACGCAGCTCCGCCGCCTCC
>JASLAA010000094.1 GCA_030147325.1 Arthrobacter sp.
CCGGCCCGTGGAACTGGGCAGGGCGCTCGGTGCCTTCAGGCGTGAGATGTCCGGCACCACCCCCGAGCAGGCCCAGGCTCGGTGCGAGAGGATCGGGCTGGATGCCTGGGCGGCCGGCAACCTCATCAGCTACCTCGACGAACAGCGCGAGGCCACCGAGGTCGTCCCGAATGACAGGACGCTCGTCGTCGAGCGGTTCCACGACGAGCTCGGCGACTGGCGCGTGGTCCTCCACAGCCCGTTCGGGATGCCCATCCACGCACCCTGGGCCCTCGCAGTCGGGGCGCGACTGGAACAGCGGTACGGCATGGACGGCTCGGCGATGGCCTCCGACGACGGCATCGTGCTGAGGGTGCCGCTGATGGACGACGAGCCTCCTGGCGCGGACCTCTTCCTGTTCGACGCCGAGGAGCTCGACGGCATCGTGACCGCCGAGGTGGGCGGCTCCGCGCTGTTCGCGTCCCGCTTCCGTGAGTGCGCAGCGCGCGCGTTGCTGCTGCCGCGCCAGAACCCCAGCAAGCGCACACCCCTGTGGCAGCAGCGCCAGCGCTCGGCGCAACTGCTCGACGTCGCCAAGAAGTACCCCACGTTCCCGATCGTCCTCGAGACCGTGCGCGAGTGCCTCCAGGACGTCTACGACCTGCCTGCCCTGAAGGACCTCGCAGCGTCCCTCGAGCGCCGGGAGCTGCGCATCGTGGAGGTCACCACACAGCAACCCTCGCCCTTCGCGCGCTCCATGCTGTTCGGCTACGTTGCGTCCTTCCTGTACGAGGGTGACTCCCCCCTCGCGGAGCGCCGCGCTGCTGCGCTGTCCCTGGATCCGACCCTCCTCAACGAACTGCTCGGCCGGGCCGAACTGCGCGAGCTCCTCGACGCCCGGGTCATCGCCGACACGGAACTGGAACTGCAGCGACTCAAGCCCGACAGGCTGGCACGGGGACTCGAAGGGGTCGCCGACCTGCTGAGACTCCTCGGCCCGCTGACGATCGACGAGATCGCCGAGCGGCTCGAGGCTCCGGCCGGCGAGCCGTCGACGCTGACGAGCTCGGCACCCGTCGAGGCGTCAGCCCCCGGGCGGGATGCGCCTTCCGGTCCGGATGCGGCTTCCGGCCCGGATCGCGACGCCGACCCCGACGACGAGGCACTGCTCGCCGATACCGGGGCTGCCCTGCCCGTCCCCGGCCGCGCCCCAGCCAGGGTCGTGAGGGCACACGTCGCCGCACTCGTGAAGGCGAACCGGGCGCTGACGGTGAGTATCGCCGGCGTCGAACGAACCTCTGCCGTCGAGGACGCCGCGCGCCTGCGGGACGCTCTCGGCGTGCCACTGCCCATGGGCATCCCCCTGGCCTTCATCGAGCCCGTGGCGGATCCGCTCGGGGACCTCATCGGACGCTACGCCCGTACCCACGGTCCCTTCACGGCCGCGGAAGCGGCGTCACGCCTCGGACTCGGTGTCGCCGTCGTCGCCGGTTCGCTCCAGCGCCTCGCCGGGGCCGGCCGCGTGGTGGAGGGCGAGTTCCGGCCCGTGGAGTCGGTACCCGTCCTCGACATCTCCGCCGAGTCCGGGGCTGCCCCGGGAAGCATCACGGTGCATGCTCCGGCGTCGAGCGAGTGGTGTGACGTCGAGGTGCTGCGAAGGCTGCGCCGCCGCTCGCTCGCGGCGCTACGGCAGGAGGTCGAACCCGTCGACCCTGCAGCGTACGGGCGGTTCCTGCCTGCCTGGCAGCACATCGGCTCGGGGCTGCGCGGACTCGACGGGGTCATCACGGTGATCGACCAGCTGTCCGGAGTGCCCATTCCGGCCTCGGCGTGGGAGCCCCTCATCCTCGCCCAGCGGGTCGCGAACTACGCCCCCGCCATGCTGGACGAACTCACCGCGACCGGAGAGGTGCTGTGGTCCGGCGCGGGATCGCTGGCAGGGAACGACGGCTGGATCGCCCTGCATCTCGCCGAGAACGCCCCGCTGACACTGCGGCCCGACCCGACGTTCGAGCCGTCGGCCCTGCACACGGCACTCCTCGACCTGCTCGCAGGCGGTGGCGGCTACTTCCTGCGACAGCTCACCAACCTGCTGGATGTCCAGGAGGCAGTTCCCGATGCCGCCGTCGTGACCGCTCTGTGGGACCTCGTCTGGGCGGGCAGGATCAGCAACGACACGTTCACGCCGGTACGCTCGCTGCTCGCGAACGGGAAGACGGCCCACAAGCAGAAGCCGGTCCCGGCGCGGGCACGGACGTCCCGGGCGGGACGGCTCGGGCGCGCTCCCGGCAAGTCCCTCACCGGGGCGTCGATGCGGCTGAACGCCGGCGACGACGCCGGGGGCGGCGCCTACCAGCGGGCTACTCCTCCTCTGGCCGCGGGACGGTGGAACATGCTTCCCCTCGTCGAGGCGGAGACCACCCTGCACGCGCACGCCACGGCGGAGCTGCTGCTCGACCGTTACGGGGTGGTCACGCGAGGGTCCGTCGGCAACGAGGGCATCCCGGGAGGTTTCGGGCTCATGTACAAGGTGCTGGCGCGGCTCGAGGAGATGGGCCGGTGCCGGCGCGGCTACTTCATCGAGCACCTCGGGGCGGCCCAGTTCGCCGTCCCCGCCACGGTGGACAGGCTGCGCGGGTTCAGCTCGGACAACCAGCTGCCGACGGCGCAGGACGTCCTCGGCGGCGAGGCCGCGCCCCTGAACGCCGTCGCGCTGGCCGCCACGGACCCCGCCAACCCCTACGGGGCGGCGTTGAGCTGGCCCCAGGCCGAGGGCGGCCACCGAGCCGGGCGGAAGGCGGGGGCACTCGTCGTGCTGGTCGACGGAGCCCTGGCACTCTACGTCGAGCGGGGCGGCAAGACGCTGCTCGCGTTCACCGAGGATTCCGATGTCCTGCGTGCGGCAGCCCAGGCACTGGTCAGCATCATCCGGCGCGGTGCGACGGACAAGATGGCCCTCGAGAAGGTCAACGGCGGCGAGATCCTGGACACGGAGATCGGCCGCTCCCTGGCCGGGGCGGGTTTCTACACGACACCGAGAGGATTGAGGATCCGTGCCTGAGGGAGACACCGTCTGGCGGGCGGCCCGGGAACTGCACCGGGCGCTGGCGGGAAAGGTCCTGACCCGCTGCGACATCCGGGTGCCGCGCTTCGCCACCGTCGACTTCACCGGGGACACCGTCCAGGAGACCGTCGCGCGCGGCAAGCACCTCCTCATCCGCGGCGGTGGAGACGACGGGTGGGACATCCACTCCCATCTGAAGATGGAAGGCCTCTGGCACGTGTACGCGCGCGGCGAGAAATGGCGCAGGCCTGCCTTCAAGGCCCGGTGCATCCTGGAGACCGACGACGCCGTCGTGGTGGGATTCGAGTTGGGATTCCTCCGCGTGATCACCCGCGCGGAGGAGGATGAAGCCGTCGGCTACCTGGGGCCGGATCTCCTCGGGCCGGACTGGGATCCGGACGAGGCACTGCGCCGGCTGCTCGAGCAACCCGAACGGCCCATCGGACTGGCCCTGCTCGACCAGCGCAATCTCGCCGGGATCGGGAACGTCTACCGCTGCGAGCTGTGCTTCCTCGCCGGCGTCCATCCGCTGACCCCCGTGGGCGAGGTGCAGAACCTGCCGCGCATGGTCGAGCTCTCCAAGAAGCTGCTCGAGGCAAACAAGGCTCGCAGCACCAGGGCCACCACGGGGCAGTTGCGCGGCAACACGCTGTGGGTCTACGGCCGCTCCCGGCGGGGGTGTCTCCGCTGCGGCACCCCTGTGGCGCTCGAGCAGTTGGGCGACAAGGAGACCGAGCTGCGCGAGCTCTACTACTGCCCGCACTGCCAGCCGCGATTGGAAGCACCGGCACCAGCGGCACTACCCTGACGGGATGGAGCGGAGAGGGTGGGAGGCACGCTGATGGCGATGAAGTCCCCCCTGCCCGTGCGCAACGGCGTCAACGCCACGCGTCTCCGTCTCCCCCTGGAGGGCCCGTGGGCGACGGCCCTCGAGTTCATCCTGGACCGGTTCGACCATGTGGACCCCGAGGGAATCGGTGAACGCTTCGACAGGGGTGAGGTGGTCGCTCTCGGAGGGGAGTCGCTGACGCGGTCCACGCCTCTCGGCGAGCACACCTTCGTCTGGTACTACCGGGAGCTGCCCGTCGAGGAACGCCTGCCCGTGGAGCTCTCCGTCCTCCACCGGGACGATCACCTGCTCGTCGTCGACAAGCCGCACTTCCTGCCGACGACGCCGGGCGGCATGTACGTCGCGGAGTCCGCGCTCGTGCGGCTCCGCGTCGAGCTGGGACTTCCGGACCTCATCCCGATGCACCGACTCGACCGCATGACGGCCGGGATCCTCATGTTCTCCATCGATCCCACCACCCGCGGCGCCTACCAGCTCCTCTTCGAGAACAGGCGCATCAGCAAGGAGTACCGGGCGGTCGCGGCACTCCGGCCCGAGCTGGGACTGGCCACTGCACCACTGGACGTCCGCAGCCGGATCGTCAAGTCACGCACCTACCTGCTGGCACAGGAGGTGGAGGGACCCCCGAACACGCACACCACAGTCAGCCTGCTCGATCAGCGCGGGGATCGCGGGCTCTACCGGCTGCAGCCGCACACGGGGAAGACGCACCAGCTGCGGCTCCACATGGCGTCCCTGGGGCTCGGCATCATCCATGACCCGTTCTACCCCGTCCTGCACCCGCAGGCCCCCGATGACTACACCAGGCCGCTGCAGCTCCTCGCCTCCAGCATCGCGTTCACCGACCCCCTGGACGGGTCGGAGCGCTACTACGAATCGGCGCGCACCCTCGCCGAATTCTCGTGATCTTCATGTCCGGCCCGGTGGTCACCGGACCGCAGCCGCTTCCCGGACGGTAGATTTGCAGGGTGGACCTGCCCGGCACGGACATCCCAGCACCTCTCTATCTCCTCGTCATGTTCGCCGTCATCGTCGTCGACGCGGCTCTCCCCATCGTGCCCTCCGAGCTCCTGGTGATCGGCGCCGGCACGATGTCCGAACAGGGCACCCTCCTGCTTCCCCTCGCGGTCGTCGCCGCACTGGCCGGTAGCTGGATCGGCGACGTGGCCCTGTTCCTGCTCTTCCGGCGTCGGCTCACCCACTTCCTCGACAGGTTCCGGTGGGGGCGCTCCATCCATCGCGGGTTGCGGAACGCGATCGAGAAGGCGGGAAGCTCCCCCACCTACGCAGCCGTCGTCGCCGTACGGTTCCTCCCCGGCGGACGGACCGCGAGCGTGGCTGCCGCTGGGATCGCGGAGTTGCCCCTTCGTCCCTTCATGCTGGCAGCGGCGGCCGGAGGTGTGCTGTGGACGGCCTGGCTCGTGGGTCTGGGCTTCGTCGCCGGTGCCTCCACAGGACTTCCGGCGGGGGTCAGTGCCCTGCTCGGAATGGCGGTCGGTACGCTGGTGGGAGCCATCACGGCGGCAATCCTCGCCCTGAAGAAACACCGGAAGGCCACGAAAGCGCATGAGCACCCCGAAGAACCCGGGACCCTGGCTTCCTGACGCACCGGTCAGGCCGCCGTCCAACGCCCCTGCGGACTCCTCCCCCGGGGAACGCCCGGAGGCCCCGAGCGTCCTCGAACGGCTCAAGGCCGCGCAGCCGCGGATATCGCCGACAACCGACGCCCGGCAGTCCGGCCCGGAGCCGGAGGCTGCCGCCGCCCCGGCGACCCGGCACGCAGCACGCTCCACGCCGCAGGTGTCGACGCCCGGCGGGGGCGAGGGTAGCGCGGTCCGCTCCGCGACGGGTGGGTCCGGTGGGACGGACCCTCGGCCTGCGTGCTATGCAGCTGCGGAGCGGCTCCTTATCGCCGCCACGAGGGTGAGGACGGCCGGAAGCTCGACCGGCAGGGCCATCGGCCGGGGCAGCAGTGCGGCGCTGCGCCATGCCGGCTCCTGGGACTCCGACATCGTGCGACAGTGTGCCGTCACCCTGTGTGCGGTCGCCTGCATCCTCGGGTCGGCGGCCGGCGTGGGAGCCTTCGGCGGACCGTCCATCAGGGACGC
>JASLAA010000128.1 GCA_030147325.1 Arthrobacter sp.
GGGCGCGGGCGGGGGCGGGCGTGTGTCGGTCGGGGGTGCCTTGGGCTGGGGGTGCTCCTGGTCGGTCGCCGACGGGGCCCGGGCGTCTGGGGCCCGCATGGGGTGATGGGGGGGTGGGACGGGGCTTGCTGGCCCGGTCCGACGTTCCAAGCCTAGATTCGTTCTGTGGAGTTCCGCGGATTGTCGTCTCCGTCACTTTCCCAGCGCCGCGGCTCCACCCCGCCGCCCGACCGTCGGCGACGTCATGGAATCAGGGGCGTCGGGGCCGCGCCGGTATGCTTGACCGGTGACTCCTGAAGAACTCTCCGCCGCTATTTCCGCCTGCCTGAAGGACGCCGTCGAGGCCGGTGACCTCCGGGTCGACCTTCCGTCGGAGGTGCGCGTCGAGCGACCGAAGAACAGGGAACACGGGGACTGGGCCACGAACATCGCGCTGCAGCTCGGCAAGAAGGCCGGTATGAACCCGCGCGAGTTCGCCCAGATGCTCAGTGACCGCCTCGCCGGCATCCGGGGCGTCAAGAGCGTGGAGATCGCCGGTCCGGGCTTCCTCAACATCACGCTCGACGCCGGTGCCGCAGGAGAGCTCGCGCGCACCATCGTCAAGGCAGGGCAGGCCTACGGCGGTGGCGACGCGCTCGCCGGCCAGAAGATCAACCTCGAGTTCGTCTCGGCAAACCCGACGGGACCCATCCACATCGGCGGTACCCGGTGGGCGGCGGTCGGTGACGCCCTCGCTCGCGTCCTCCAGTCGCAGGGTGCGTCGGTGGTGCGTGAGTACTACTTCAACGACCACGGAGCGCAGATCGACCGGTTCGCCCGCTCCCTCTACGCCAGTGCTGCCGGAGAAGCGGCTCCCGAGGACGGATACGGCGGACAGTACATCGAGGACATCGCCCAGCGCGTGCTGTCCGTCGAGCCCGCGATCCTCGGGCTCGGTGAGGCCGACGCCGTCGAGCGCTTCCGCGTGGTGGGCGTCGACTTCATGTTCACCGACATCAAGAAGTCCCTCCATGATTTCGGTGTGGACTTCGACGTCTACTTCCATGAGCACTCACTGTTCGAGAACGACTTCGTCGGCGGACTCCTGGAGCAGCTCAAGGGCTCGGGGAACCTGTTCTTCGAGGACGGCGCCTGGTGGCTGAAGTCCACCGACTTCGGTGACGACCGCGATCGCGTCGTGATCAAGTCCGATGGCTCACCTGCGTACATCGCGGGTGACATCGGCTACTTCGTCAACAAGCGCAAGCGCGGATTCGACCTGAACATCATCATGCTGGGCGCGGACCACCACGGGTATGTCGCACGCCTGAAGGCTGCCGCCGCCGCACTCGGGGACGACCCGGACACGGTCGAGGTGCTGATCGGCCAGATGGTGAACCTCATGCAGAACGGCGCTCCCGTCCGGATGTCCAAGCGCGCCGGTACCGTCGTCACCCTCGAGGATCTCGTCGACGCCGTAGGTGTCGACGCCGCCCGATACACCCTCGCGCGGTTCTCCGCCGACTCCAACATCGACATCGACCTCGATCTGCTGACCCGCCGTACCAACGAGAATCCGGTGTTCTACGTGCAGTACGCCCACGCCCGGACGCATGCCGTCGGGCGCAACGCGGTGTCGGCCGGTGTGGACACCGGCTCCTTCGACGCCGCGTCCCTCAGCCACCCCGCCGAGGGTGAACTGCTCGCCGCACTCGGGCAGTTCCCCGGCGTCGTCGCCCAGGCGGCCACGTTCCGCGAGCCGCACCGGGTGGCCCGCCATCTCGAGGTCGTCGCGGGAACCTACCACCGCTGGTACGACGCGTGCCGGGTGTCGCCGCTCGGGGACGCGCCGGTCGAGGACGTCCACCGCTCGAGGCTGTGGCTGAACAACGCGACGCAGCAGGTACTGGCGAACGGTCTCGAGCTGCTCGGCGTGTCCGCGCCGGAGAGGATGTAGTCATGGCACCCGAAGCATCACCGCTCGCTCCCGCCTGGCTGACCGTGCCCGCGGACCCGGCACGGCTCGAGGAGAAACTGTGGGCCGAGGACGTGGACCGCGGAACGGACGGGGTCCTGCGGATCGACGGCATACCGGTCTCCGACCTCGCCGCGGAGTACGGCACCCCGCTGTTCGTCGTCTCCGAGCGGGACTTCCGGACGCGCGCAGCCACGTTCCGGGACGCCTTCAACGACGCCTTCCGGGACCTGTGCGGGGGAGTGGACGTCTTCTACGCGGGGAAGTCCTTCCTGTGCACCGAGGTGGCGCACTGGGTGCGAGAGGAGGGCCTCGGGCTCGACACCTGTTCCGGTGGCGAGCTCGCCGTCGCCCTGCGGGCCGGGATGCCCGGTCCGCGGCTCGGGCTGCACGGCAACAACAAGTCGGCAGCGGAGATCACCCGGGCCATCGACGCCGACCTCGGACGGATCGTCGTCGACAGCCTGCAGGAGGTCGCGCTCGTCGGGGACCTCGCGATGCAGCGCGGGCGCCGGGCGAATGTCATGATCCGGCTGACCCCCGGGGTCCACGCCCACACGCACGAGTTCATCGCCACGGCGCACGAGGACCAGAAGTTCGGCCTGTCACTGACGACCGAGCAGGGTCCGGGACAGCAGGACGGGCACGACGGCGGTGGTTCGTCACCCGCGGCACGCGCGGTCGCGGATGCCCTGGCACATCCCGGTATCAACCTCCTCGGTGTCCACTGCCACATCGGCTCGCAGATCTTCGAGTCGGAGGGTTTCGAGCTCGCGGCGAAGCGGCTGCTGGGCTTCCTCTCCGAGGTGCGTGATCGCCACGGCGTCGAGCTCCCCGAGCTGGACCTCGGTGGCGGCTACGGCATCGCCTACACGGAGGCCGACGAGCCCCGGCCCGCAGCCGAGATTGCACGTGCCATGGCCGCCGTCGTCGGCGCCACCTGCCGCGAACTGGGCCTCGCTGTACCCCGGATCTCGATCGAGCCGGGCCGGGCGATCGTGGGCCCCACGACCTTCACGCTCTACACCGCCGGCACGACGAAGACGGTGCGCGTCGATGCCGCGGCCAACGGCTCGGAGGTGCTGGAGGACACCTCCGTTACGCATCCGCGGCGCTATGTGTCGGTGGATGGCGGAATGAGCGACAACGCCCGTCCGGTGCTCTACGGCGCGGATTACTCGGCAGTCCTGGCCTCCCGGACGCCCGACGCGGACCCGGTGCTCTCCCGCGTGGTTGGAAAACACTGCGAGAGCGGTGACATTGTGGTGAGGGACGTCTACCTGCCGGAGGACACCGGCGCCGGTGACCTCCTCGCCGTTCCGGGGACCGGAGCCTACTGCTGGGTGCTTTCGAGCAACTACAACTACCTGACGCGCCCGCCCGTGGTGGCGGTGGCCGAGGGCCGGGCGAGACTCATCATCCGTGGTGAGACCGAGGAGGACCTCTTCCGCAGGGACGTCGAGCGAGAACCAGCACTGCCCGCCACGGATTGAGGAGCCCCACGGACCGCATGAATGCACCAGCACAGCCCCCCGCACAGCCCCTTCGCGTAGCCCTGCTCGGTTGTGGGAACGTCGGCTCACAGGTTGCCCGAATCCTGCTCGAGGACGCGGAGAACCTCGGCGCCCGCGCCGGAGCCCCGCTCGAACTCGTCGGCATCGCGGTCAGGACGCTCGACGCCCGGCGCGACGTCGACCTGCCGTCCGGCCTGCTCACGCTGGACGCGGAGTCCCTGGTCGAGGACGCGGACATCGTGATCGAGCTCATGGGAGGCATCGAACCGGCCAAGACCCTGATCCTGCGCGCCATCGCCCACGGGGCCACCGTGGTCAGCGGCAACAAGGCGCTCCTGGCGAAGGACGGCCCCGAGCTCTACGAGCAGGCTGACAAGGCCGGGGTCCAGCTCTCCTACGAGGCCGCCGTGGCCGGTGCCATCCCGATCCTCCGGCCCATCCGCGACAGCCTCTCGGGCGACCGCATCACACGCGTGCTCGGCATCGTGAACGGGACCACGAACTACATCCTCGACCAGATGGACTCCACCGGCGCCTCCTTCGCGGACGCGCTGAAGGCCGCCCAGGACCTCGGCTACGCCGAGGCGGATCCGACGGCGGACATCGAGGGCCACGACGCGGCCGCGAAGGCCGCCATCCTCGCCTCACTCTCCTTCCACACCCGCTTCGCCCTGGAGAACGTCCACTGCGAGGGCATCACTGCGGTGACGGCCGACGACATCGCGGCAGCAGCAGAGGACGGCTACGTCATCAAGCTCCTCGCGATCGCGGAGATGCTCACCGATGACGCCGGAGCAGAAGGCGTCGGCGTGCGTGTCCACCCGACACTGCTGCCTCGCACCCACCCGCTGGCGTCGGTCCGCGGGGCCTTCAACGCCGTGTTCATCGAGGCCGAGAACGCGGGTGAGCTGATGTTCTACGGTCAGGGAGCGGGCGGGACGCCCACCGCCTCGGCTGTCCTGGGCGACGTGGTCAGCGCTGCCCGGCGCATGGTGCTCGGTGGCCCGGGCAGGACCGAGACCACCACCGGTCACGTCCCGCCGTTGAGCATCGACACCGTCCGCACGAGCTACTGCATCGGTCTCCAGGTCACCGACCAGCCCGGCGTGCTCGCGCGCATCGCGCAGATCTTCGCAGAGAACGGCGTGTCGATCGAGACCATGCGCCAGCGCATCCACCAGGGCGGTCCCGACGGCGGCACCACCGCGGAACTGCGCATCGTCACGCACCGGGCCCCCGAGGCGTCCCTCGCCGCGACCGTCAAGCAGGTCGCAGGGCTCGACGTCATCACCGCCGTCTCATCCGTTCTCCGAGTAGAGGGAATCTAAGTGGCCCACCAGTGGCGCGGAGTCATCCGCGAATACGCCGAACGCCTGCCAGTCACGGACGCCACCGAGGTGGTCACCCTCGGGGAGGGCGGAACTCCGCTCGTCCACGCGCGGCACCTGTCCGAGTTGACCGGTTCCACCGTCTACCTCAAGGTCGAGGGCATGAATCCCACGGGTTCCTTCAAGGACCGGGGCATGACCATGGCCATGACCGCCGCCGTCGCGGCGGGTGCGAAAGCCGTCGTCTGTGCCTCGACGGGCAACACGTCGGCGTCCGCGGCGGCCTACGCCACGCAGGCCGGCATCACGTGCGCCGTCCTGGTTCCGGACGGCAAGATCTCCATGGGCAAGCTCAGTCAGGCCATCGCCCATGGTGCGCATCTCCTGCAGGTCAACGGCAACTTCGACAACTGTCTCGACGTCGCCCGGAAACTCGCCGAGGCGTACCCCGTGTTCCTCGTGAACTCGGTGAACCCGGCGAGGCTGGAAGGCCAGAAGACGGCTGCCTTCGAGGTCGTCGACACGCTGGGGGACGCTCCGGACTATCACCTGATGCCCGTCGGCAACGCCGGCAACATCAGCGCGTACTGGAAGGGCTACAAGGAGTACGCGGCCCCCTACGCGTCCATGCACCACGGCGAGCTTCCCGCCGTGGCAACGCGCACGCCGATCATGTGGGGGTTCCAGGCCGAGGGTGCGTCACCGCTCGTGAAGGGTCACCCGATCACCGAGCCGGACACCATCGCGACCGCCATCCGGATCGGCAACCCGGCCTCGTGGGACTTCGCCGTCGCGGCGCGGGACGAATCCGGCGGCCTGATCGAGGCCGTCACGGACGACGAGATCCTCGACGCGCACCGCTGGCTGTCCGCGCGGGAGGGTGTCTTCGTGGAGCCGGCATCCGCCGCAGGCGTCGCGGGACTCCTCAAGAAGCACGCGGAGGGCCAGGTGCCGGCGGGCAAGACCATCGTCATCACCGTCACGGGCCATGGCCTGAAGGATCCGCAGTGGGCCCTGCGCAACGCCGACGGAGCCGACATCGAGCCGACGAAGGTCGAGTTCGACGTCGTCAGCGTCGCCGCGGCACTCGGTCTCGAGGACTGAGATGACCGGCCCGATCACGGGACCGGGCACCACGGACGCGCCGGACCTGCCGACCGTCGCAACGGGGCAGTCGATCCAGGTCACGGTGCCTGCGACGAGTGCGAACCTCGGCCCGGGTTTCGACACGCTCGGACTCGCACTGGGACTGCACGACACCGTGCGGGTCCGGACCACGACGTCCGGGATCACGACGGTCCACGCCCAGGGGGAGGGTGCAGGCGGCCTTCCGACCGACGAGACCCATCTGGTGGCCAGATCCCTGATCAGTACGCTGCATCAGGCAGGACGCCGGGCTCCCGGGCTCGAGCTGGACACCACGAACGCGATTCCGCACGGGCGGGGGCTCGGGTCCTCCGCTGCGGCGATCGTCGCCGGCGTCCTCGCCGGTAATGCGTTGCTGCCCGAGGATGAACGGCTGGACGCCGCCCAGGTGCTCCAGTGGGCGGCCGCGATCGAGGGTCACCCCGACAACGCCGCGCCGGCCCTGATGGGAGCGCTGGCCATCTCCTGGGAGAGTGGTCGCGCATTCCGCAGTACCCGGGTCGAGGTCCATCCGGACATCGTCCCGGTCGTCGCCGTGCCCGAGCTGGCACTGTCCACGGAGAGTGCCCGCGCCCTCCTGCCGCCGTCCGTGTCACATCGGAGCGCAGCCGCCAATGCAGGCCGTGCCGCGCTCCTGGTGCACGCGCTGAGCACGGATCCTTCGCTGCTGTTCCCGGCCACCCAGGACTCGCTGCACCAGGACTACCGGGCCCAGGCCATGATCCCCAGCGCGACGTTGCTGCGGGGACTGCGGGCCGAAGGATTCGCCAGCACCATCTCGGGAGCGGGCCCGAGCGTCATCACCCTCGCCGTGGGGGAGAGCGGCGCCGCCGCCGCCGAGGTCGCGGTCCGTCGCCTGCTGGCTGCGGCCGACACGCCGCAGCGGTGGCGGATTCTGAGGCTCGCTGTGGAGCGGGAAGGTGCTAAAGTGGGAGTGCACCAAGGGTAGAGCGTCCAGGCGGATTTGCTGTGCTCTGCCAAGCCGGCCGTCCTCTTTTAGACCGCCGCACAACTGCAGGTTCCGTCAGCAGTAGCACAACCCCCGGTGTAGCCTCCGACCCTATCTTTGTGCGTGCGGATACAACCTCCCGCAGATCGACAGCCTCAGGCTTCCTGCACATCCAGCAGACGCCGGATCGCATCCGGTTCGGCTGAACCCCGCCTGCTTTCTATGCGGTACGGGGCAAACCACCGCGGACCACTGATCAGGTGGCCGCCCGACGAGGGGGAAGGATCCTTCGTGACTGAAACCACTGACCTGTTACCAGGTGTGGCCACCCAAGACGCTGAAGCAACCGGCGCAGCAACTTCCAAGAGCAGCGGCCTTGCCGGCCTGAAGCTCGCGCAGCTCCAGGCCCTTGCGGGTCAGCTCGGAATCACCGGCGGATCGAGGATGCGCAAGAGCGACCTCGTGTCCGCGATCTCGGACCACCAGCGTGGTTCCGCCGTCGCCGACCGGCCGAAGACCGGCGCGGTCCGCAGCGAGCGAACCGCCGACGCAGAGCGCCCCGCAGCAGCAGCACAGGCCGAGCCGGCCGAGGACCGTTCCCAGGACGCCCCGGCAGAACGCCAGCCGCGCACCCGCAACCGTAACCGCCGGGCCGGAAGCGACGGAGTCGTCTCCGTCCCCGCCGCGGACACGTCGTCGGTCACCGACCCGGCCCCGTCGGGAGAGGCACCCGAGGACACCTCCAGCGGCGAGCAGCAGGACCGCGGTGACCGGGACAACGGCGGCCGTAACCAGCGCAACCGCCGCAACCGCCGCGGTGAAGATCGCTCCGAGCAGCAGTCGGGTCAGGGCGAATCCCAGAACGCCCAGAGCGAGCCCCGCACCGCCCAGAACGACGCACAGGCCGATCCCCAGGGCGACCAGCAGGGTGAGGGCCGCAACGAGCGTCGCAGCCGCTCACGCAACGGCCGCGACGAGAACTCGAACAACGGCTCGAACAACGGCTCCAACAATGGCTCCACCAGTGAGAGCCAGAACGACACCGGACGCAATGGTGGCGAGCGCAGTGACAATCGTGGCAACGGGTCGGCGGACGACGACGGCCGCGGCCGCAACCGCCGCAACCGCGCGAACCGCAACGGTTCGAACGGATCGAACGGTCCCGAGGACCGCAACAGCCGCTTCCGCGACCGCAACGATCGCAATGACCGCAACGAGCGCCGCCGCGGACGCAACCAGCCCGACGTCGACGACGTCGAGGTCACGGAGGACGACGTCCTGCTGCCCGTCGCGGGCATCCTCGACGTCCTCGAGAACTACGCATTCGTCCGCACCTCCGGGTACCTGCCCGGTCCGAACGACGTCTATGTCTCGCTCGCCCAGGTGAAGAAGCACAACCTGCGCAAGGGCGACGCCGTCGTCGGAGCCATCCGCGCCCCCCGTGAGGGTGAGACCCAGGCCAGCGCCCGCCAGAAGTTCAACGCGCTCGTCAGGATCACCACGGTCAACGGCCAGCCGGCCGAGGATCTCAAGGACCGCGTCGAGTTCGCGAAGCTCGTGCCGCTGTACCCCTCGGACCGCCTGCGGCTCGAGACGGATCCCAAGAAGATCGGTCCCCGCGTCATCGATCTCGTCGCTCCGATCGGCAAGGGCCAGCGCGGCCTGATCGTGTCCCCTCCCAAGGCGGGCAAGACGCTGATCCTCCAGGCGATCGCCAACGCCATCACGATCAACAATCCTGAGGTCCACCTCATGATGGTGCTCGTGGACGAGCGTCCCGAAGAAGTCACCGACATGCAGCGGACCGTGAAGGGCGAGGTCATCGCCTCGACCTTCGACCGTCCGGCCGATGACCACACGACGGTGGCCGAGCTGTCCATCGAGCGTGCCAAGCGCCTCGTGGAGATGGGCCAGGACGTGGTGGTCCTGCTGGACTCCATGACCCGCCTGGGCCGTGCCTACAACCTGGCCGCTCCGGCGTCGGGCCGCATCCTCTCCGGCGGTGTCGACTCCGCAGCGCTCTACCCACCGAAGCGCTTCTTCGGTGCAGCGCGAAACATCGAGAACGGTGGCTCGCTCACCATCCTCGCGACCGCACTGGTGGAGACCGGCTCCAAGATGGACGAGGTCATCTTCGAGGAGTTCAAGGGCACCGGCAACATGGAGCTGCGCCTCTCGCGTAATCTCGCGGACAAGCGCATCTTCCCGGCCGTGGACGTGAACGCCTCCGGCACCCGACGCGAGGAGAACCTGCTCTCGCCCGACGAGGTCAAGATCATGTGGAAGCTGCGCCGCGTGCTGTCGGGTCTCGAGACCCAGCAGGCACTGGAGCTGCTCACCAACAAGATCCGGGAGACGCAGTCCAATGTCGAGTTCCTGATGCAGGTCCAGAAGACCACTCTGGGCTCCAAGGACTCCGACTAGCAGGACGCCCGCCGCCTGTGCGTGCAGCCAGCCCCGAGCTGGATTGCACGCACAGGCGGCGTCGCCCGTTAACCCCCGCTCGACGCCGAGCCGGCAGAACCGATCCCCTTGCCGGGAGGAACGGGGAAGTCCCTGCCCGCTCGTCCGTCCCAGACTGGCTGCACAAGCCGAAAGAGGTACTCCCGATGTTTGAGTCCATCCAGGGACTGCTCGACGAACACGCCGAGCTGCAGGACCAGCTCGCCGACCCCGCCGTGCATGCCGACCAGGCGCTTGCCCGCAAGCTCGGCCGCCGTTACGCCGAACTGGGCAGGATCGTCGACGCCCACAACCGCTGGAGTGCCCTGCACGACGACCTCGAAGCGGCTCGCGGCATGGCCTCCGAGGACTCCGAGTTCGCCGCCGAGGTACCTGTCCTCGAGGAGCAGCTCGCCACCGCACCGGAACGCCTGCGCCGCCTCCGCATCCCCCGGGATCCCACTGACAGCCGCCCCGTGATCATCGAGGTCAAGGGTGGTGAGGGCGGCGACGAGGCTGCCCTGTTCGCCGGGGACCTCCTGCGGATGTACGCACGCTATGCGGAATCGCGAGGCTGGAAGACGGAGCTCCTCTCGGCGAACGAGTCCGACCTGGGTGGGTACAAGGACGTGCAGATGGCGATCAAGGGATCCTCCAACGACCCGGCGGAGGGTGTCTACGCGCGCCTCAAGTTCGAGGGCGGGGTGCATCGCGTCCAGCGGGTGCCCGTCACCGAGTCCCAGGGCCGCATCCACACCTCGGCAGCCGGGGTTCTCGTGCTGCCCGAGGTCGACGAGCCCGAGGAGGTCGAGATCAGCCAGAACGACCTGAAGATCGATGTGTACCGATCCTCGGGTCCCGGCGGGCAGTCAGTGAACACCACCGACTCCGCCGTCCGCATCACCCACCTGCCGACCGGGATCGTGGTGGCGATGCAGAACGAGAAGTCGCAGCTGCAGAACCGTGAGGCAGCCATGCGTGTCCTGCGCTCGCGCATCCTGGCGCACGAGCAGGAGAAGATCGACGCGGCGAACTCGGACATCCGGAAGTCGCAGATCCGCACGATGGACCGGTCGGAGCGCATCCGCACCTACAACTATCCGGAGAACCGGATCGCGGACCACCGGACGGGGTACAAGGCCTACAACCTCGACGCCGTGATGAACGGCGAGCTCGAGCCCGTGGTGCAGTCCGCCATCGAGATGGACGAGCAGGCCCGCCTCGACGCCATCGGCGCGGACGAGTAGGCATGGAGGAGGCCCTGCGGGCGGCCGAGCGGCGGCTGCGTGAGGCCGGTGTCCCCAGCCCCCGTGTCGACGCCGAGCTGCTCGCGGCGCACCTGCTGGGCGTGTCGCCGGGCCGGCTGCGAGCTCTCACGCTGACCGGCACCGCGGTACCCGGAGGCTTCGAGGAACTGGTCGACGAGCGTGCCCGCCGCGTGCCGCTGCAGCACCTCACCGGTACCGCGTCCTTCCGGCGGATCGACCTGGCCGTGGGTCCGGGGGTCTTCATCCCGCGTCCGGAGACGGAGGCCGTCGCGCAGCTCGTCATCGATCACGCAGCAGGGCTCGACAGTCCGAGGATCGTGGATCTCGGCACGGGGTCCGGTGCCATCGCGGCCGCCGTCGCGGACGAGGTGCCGGGCGCGGAGGTGTACGCCGTCGAACTCAGCGACCTCGCGCTGGCATGGGCCGGGCCGAATCTCGAGCGGTTCGGCGTGCACCTCGTGCAGGGGGACCTGGCGACGGCGCTGCCCGAGCACAACGGCTCCTTCGACGTCGTCGTGTCCAATCCGCCGTACATTCCCTCCGGCTCGGTGCCCACGGAGCCGGAGGTCGCGGAGCACGATCCGCGGATCGCCCTCTACGGCGGGGGAGCGGACGGCATGGAGCTTCCCCGGGCGGCCGCATCCTCCGCCGCACGCCTGCTCCGGCCGGGCGGCTACTTCGTGATGGAACATGCGGAAGTGCAGGCTCCCTGGGTGGCGTCCCTGCTCGGACGGGCGGGGGTCTGGACCGCCATCTCCACCCACCCCGACCTCACCGGGCGTGACCGGGCGACGAGCGCCGTGCTCGGTCCCTCTGTCCCACCCGCAGACAGCAAGGAAGAGGCAGCACGATGACGCAGCAGAGCGCCGCCGACCGACCGTCCACCGACACGGTCGCGGTCGCGGCCGTCACCTACGACCGGCACGAGGAGCTCGCCGAGCTGCTGCGCTCACTCAGCACGCAGAGCGCCGCGATCAGGACCATCGCCCTGGTGGATTCGGGCACCCGTCCTGCGGACGACGTCGTCGACATCGCCCGCGCCGCGGAGGGGGCGTCACCGATCCACTACCTGCGCTCCGAAGCGAATCTCGGCGGTGCGGGCGGCTTCGCCTTCGCTATCCTCGCCGCGATCGCCAGTGGTGCGGATTGGATCTGGCTCATGGACGACGACGGACACCCGGAGGACGAACGGTGCCTCGCCGAGCTGCTGCGAGCCGCGCACCATCACGGGCTCGACATCGTGAGTCCGCTGGTCGCCGCGACGTCCGACCCCACCCGCCTGTCCTTCAACTTCCGTATCAACGGCCTGCTCACGAACGACCGCGCGACGCTGGAATCCATGGAGTACCTGCCCGACATGGTCCACTTCTTCAACGGCGCCCTCGTCCGTGCCGACGTCTTCTCGAAGATCGGCCTGCCGGACATGAAGTTCTTCATCCGCGGGGACGAGGTGGATTTCCTCGCGCGCGTCCGCAGGGCAGGACTGAAGTACGGCACCCTGGCGACGGTGGCCGTACGGCACCCCGCCACCTGGTCCGAGATGAAACCGATCTTCGGCGGGTTCATCACCCCGGTCATCCCGGAGGGGGAGTTCAAGCGGTTCTCCTACTTCCGGAATCGGGCGTACCTCGCCCGGAAGTACCGCAGTCTCCGCTGGTTCGGGGCGGACGTCGTCGGCTTCCCCTACTACTTCCTCACCCAGCGTGACCTGAAGGGCCTCCGGGCGTGGTTCGCGGCCTACTCCGCCGGTCTGCGCGGCAGAGGCTTCGGTCCGCCGCCGTCCGCCTGACACCGGGGCAGGGCGCTCCGCCGATGTGCGGCACCGGGACCACCAATGGAAGGATGGGCGGGTGACCACCAGCTATGACTGCTCAGATCCCGCCCGACGCTCCGACGGGCTCGTTGCCGCCCAGCGCGCGGTGTCGCTCAAGCAGTGTGTCGTCCTGCCGACGGACACCGTCTACGGGATCGGAGCCGATGCCTTCTCCCCGCAGGCCGTCGCCACCCTCCTCGCATCGAAGGGCAGGGGTCGGAACATGCCGCCGCCCGTCCTCATCCCCCGGATCCAGACACTGGACGGCCTGGCAACGGACGTGCACCCCGACGCGCGCAGGCTCGCCGAGGCGTTCTGGCCCGGCGGCCTGACGCTGATCTGCCACGCCCAGCCCTCGTTGACCTGGGACCTGGGCGACACGATGGGCACGGTCGCGCTCCGGATGCCGGATGACGCCCTGGCCCTCGAACTGCTCACGCTCACGGGTCCACTCGCCGTCTCGTCGGCCAACCGGACGGGCCAGGCGGCAGCGACGACGTCGGCCGATGCGGCGGCCCAGCTCGCGGAGTCGGTCGCGGTCTACCTCGACGACGGTCCGCGGACGGATGCTGAGGGAACCGGATCCACCATCGTCGACGCGACCGGCGATACGCTGCGCGTC
>JASLAA010000130.1 GCA_030147325.1 Arthrobacter sp.
TTGGACAGCAGGGAACGTACCGTGGATTCTTGGTCGAAGGCCCAGATGACGTACTTCCCACCGCCGTTGCGCATGTCCTCGGCGTGGAGCTGGGGAGGTGCTGCATGGGCGGGGACTGCAAGGAGGGTGGCTGCTCCGGAAAGGGAGACAGCAGTGATGGAGGTGATGAGTTTCTTGATGGTCGCGACTCTCTGCTGGTACGGCGAATGCGCCGTATGCTCTAGCCAATGCCGCCCCAGACGCGTCAGCCCTTACTGCATCGACCCCCCGAGCCGTGTGACGGCTTCCTGTGGACAGATCGATGCGGGTTACTGCGAGACAGCAATACCGTACATGCAGTTTCTTCCGTGACAAAGGACGGGCCGGGCATGACCCGTCATAACAAAGAGGCAGTGTCGGCGCTGCTGACACTGCCTCCCGGGTCCATCCTGGATCCGCCGCTGGATCAGGGGCGCCCAACTCCGCGGGACGTCCATCCTGCAGCCCGCCACTTCGCCGGAACGAGCGCGTTCCTGCCGTCGAAGATCGCCTTGGTCGAGACCTTCTCGCCCAGGAGGTACGGATCGAGATCCCGGTACTCCTTCCATTCCGTGAGCAGCAGGATGGCATGTGCGTCCTGCACGGCGACGTTCGTGTCCGCCTCGTAGCTCAGTTCAGGGAACCGGCGCGCCGAGTTGGCGATCGCCTCGGGGTCCGTGACCGTGACGTTCGCACCCTGTAGCTGCAGCTGCGCCGCGATGCTGAGTGCTGGGGAGTCCCGCACGTCGTCGCTGTCCGGCTTGAAGGCTGCCCCGAGGATGGTCACCCGGCGCCCCAGGAGCGAACCACCGACGAGCTCGCGCGTCATCTCCACGGCCCGGGAGCGGCGCCGCATGTTGATGGTGTCCACCTCCTTGAGGAAGGTCAGCGCCTGGTCGGCGCCCAGCTCTCCCGCGCGTGCCATGAAGGCTCGGATGTCCTTGGGGAGGCACCCCCCGCCGAACCCGATCCCGGCACTGAGGAACTTCCTGCCGATGCGGTCGTCCAAGCCGATAGCCTCGGAGAGCTGCGTGACGTCGCCGCCGGAGCTCTCGCAGACTTCTGCCATGGCGTTGATGAAAGAGATCTTGGTCGCCAGGAAGGAGTTCGCCGCCGTCTTGACGAGCTCGGCCGTGGCGTAGTCCATGACGAGGCGGGGAGTTCCCTGGGACATGGGAACCTCGTAGACGCCGTCCAGGGCCGTCGTGACGTCGGCGCCTGTCGCACCCTCGGGCACGCCGTAGACAAACCGGTCTGGACTGAGCGTGTCCTCGACCGCGTGTCCCTCGCGGAGGAACTCCGGGTTCCAGGCCAGCAGCGCGCCCGGCGCTAGGGTTGCGAGTTCATCGGCGAGGCGCGCGGCGGTACCCACGGGGACGGTCGACTTGCCGACGACGACGCTCCCTGGCGCGAGGAACTCGGCTGCTGAGGTGAAGGCAGCATCCACGTACCGCATGTCAGCGGCGAACTCGCCCTTCCGCTGCGGAGTGCCCACGCAGATGAAGGTGACGTCACTGCCCCGGATGGCGGACATGTCGGTGGTGAAGGTGAGGCGGCCCGTCGCCTGCAGCTCCTCGAGGAGTTCGGGGAGGCCCGGTTCGAAGAACGGCGCCCGGGCTGCGGCGAGATCGTCGATCTTCCGCTGGTCCACGTCGATCCCGACGACGTCGTGACCGAGCTTGGCCATGCAGGCGGCATGGACGGCACCGAGATAACCGCAACCGATAACTGAGATACGCATGGTGTTCCTTCTATGAGGTGGGGACCGGGCGGCTAGTAGGCGCCCACGGGTTTGACGAGCATTTTCGCGGTGCGGAAGATGATCATGAGGTCCATGGTGATGGACCAGTTCTCGACGTAGTACAGGTCCAGCCGGATGCTGTCCTCCCAGCTGAGCTCGGAGCGCCCGTTGATCTGCCACATCCCGGTGAGGCCCGGCTTGATGTAGAGGCGCCGGTGCGCGTTCTTCTCATAGCCGTCGACTTCGCGGCCGAGGGGCGGGCGGGGTCCCACCAGACTCATGTGACCCTGCAGGACGTTCCAGATCTGGGGTAGTTCGTCGAGGGAGTGGCGCCGGAGCCAGGCCCCGGCCCTGGTGACCCGGGGGTCCTCCTTCATCTTGAAGAGCAGACCATTGCCCTCGTTGCGGGCCAGCAGGCCGGCCAGGTCCTGCTCAGCGGTGACGACCATGGAGCGGAACTTGTACATGGTGAACCGCTTGCCACCCTGACCGATTCGTTCCTGTCGGAACAGGACCGGGCCGGGGCTGTCGCGCTTGATGACGACGGCGATGATGCCGAAGACCGGAAGCAGGACGAGCAGCGCAGCCACCGAGGCACAGACATCGAGCAGGCGCTTGACCAGGTGCTTGGCGCCGCTGAACTGGGGGAGCTCGACGTGCATGAGGGGCAACCCCTCAACCGGACGGGAGTGAATGCGGGGACCCGCCACGTTCGTCAGCCCGGTGGCGAGTACCAGTTCCGTGTCGGACTCCTCGAGGGACCATCCCAGCTTCTGGATGAAACCGCTGCCACCCTGCACCGGTCCCGCGACGATCACCGCGTCCACGTTGAGCGCGGGCAGCGACTTCTCGACAGTCATGAGGTCGGCGACCACGGGGACCCAGCGTCCGTCGACCAGCAGCCGCGAGTCGGCAGTCGCGCCCGCGATGGCTGCACCGACGACGTCGTACTCGCCTCCCGGGCGGCGGCGGATCTGCTTGATGACGTACTTGACGTCCTTCGGGCGGCCCAGGACGACGACGCGTGAGAGGAAGCGTCCCTTGACCCGCTGGCGGGTGAGCCAGGCGCGCATCGACCAACGGCTGACGAGCAGCCCACCCAGACCGAGGGGAAGGGCGAGTGCGAAGTAGCCCCGCGACGCGGGGACCTGCGTCACGAGAAGGGTGATCGCCGCCAGCCCGAACACCAGGAGCGTTGCATTGATCACCCGCTTGTACTCGTCGCTGCCGAGGCCGAGCACCCTGCGATCCCGGCTGCGGAAGGCCCCGAGCGCGCCGAGCCAGGTCAAGGCGATGGCGACACCGAGGTAGTCGTAGCCGATGGTCGCGGAGGCAACGGGCACCTGGGCGTCCGCGGTCCCGAACCTCGTCAGTTGCGCGACGATCAGGGCGCCCGCGACAACCAGGACGTCGCCGGCGATGAGCGCCATCCGGTAGGGGCGTACCCACCCGCGGGTTCCGCCGAGCGCCTCACCCCTCCTGCTCTGTGTCCTGTAGCGGAGGGAGGGGTAGGTGACGGCAGAAGGGAGGGTTTCCTGCGAGAGGGACGGTTCGGTGGCGATTCCTACGTTACTCATCGTTTCCCCTAGTGAGAGCTATGTAGAAGGGACCGACGACGACTGGGGACGGAGCTCCGGTCTCAGGAGAGCTCCTACGTCGCCGGCCCCGCTTAAGCGGAATCCACCGAAGTGGACCCGGGCCTTGCGCCAGCAGCGTCATCGCTGCTGGGAATCGTGGGGCAGGCTCGGTCAGGAGCCTGCGGGGATGCGGACGCTCGACGACCCCGGCTTGGCGGCAGGTGTCGGGCGCTTCTTGTTGAGGCTCACGGGCCCCAGGTCCCGGATCTGCTCCGGGAGCGGGGTGTCCGCCGGAGTCGCTGTGGCACCGACGTGGGCATCCGGCGCCGGCTGCTCCGGCGCCGTCGGGACGGCTGCGGCGGGTGCGGTGTAGTAGGACCGCGCCTTCGCATCAGGCTCGGGCATCCGTAGCTTGTTGAGGATGAGACCCAGAACGCGGCCACCGGCCAGTTCGAGCGCCTTCAGGGACTCGTACACGTCGGTGGTGTTGACTTCCTGGGCGCCGACGACGAGTACCGTGTTGACACCGCCGGAGGACAGGACAGCCGCATCGGTGACGGGGAGCACGGGGGGAGCGTCGATGATGACTGCGTCGAACTGCTGTTCGAGCTCCTTGAGAAGAGCTCCCATCTGGCTGGAGCCGAGCAACTCGCTGGGGTTCGGTGGAACCGGCCCGGACGCCAGGACGTGGAGGTTGTCCTCGCCCCAGGGCTGCAGGAGCTCGACCAGCTTCGCCTGTCCTATCAGCGCCGAGGTCAGGCCGGCCGCACCCTCGATACCCAGGTAGTCGGCCACGGCGGGACGGCGAAGGTCGGCATCGACGAGGACCACCCGCTTGCCTCCCTGCGCCATCGCCAGGGCCAGGTTGATCGCGGTGCTCGTCTTTCCCTCACCGGGAAGGGAGGAGGTGACCTGCACCACTTTGGATCCGCGGGTGAGCTGCGTGTACTGCAGGTTGGTGCGCAGCTGGCGGAATGCCTCCGCCCGCGATCCGCTCGGCGTGCTGCTGGCGATCAACGGCTTGCCGGCAGCGGCGGCATCGTAGCGGACCGTGCCGAGGACGGGAGCCTTCGTCACGCCGTGCAGGTCGGCGTCGCTGCGGATCCTGGTGTCGAACTTCGCCCGGAGGAGCGCGATCGTGAGGCCGAGAGCAAGCCCCACGAGGAAGCCGATGAGGAGATTGAGCCCGGTATCAGGTGATGACGGAACGCCGGGCACCCCGGCCTCGGTCAGTACCTGCAGCTGGACCGGGGAGGACGAGGAGGAGCCTGTCGTCTCGAGGTCGTCGATGACCCCGATGAGGCTGCCGGCGAGGGAGTTCGCGATGGCCGCGGCCTGGGCGGGGTTCTCATCAGAGACCCAGAGACCGACCAGGACGGTGTTGGGTGTGCTGTAGGCCGTCACGTTGGAGGACAGTGCTGCCGCCGTCTCGTCATCGAGTCCAAGTTCGGCGATGACTGGCTGAAGGACGCGAGGGGAGTCCACCATCTGGGTGTAGGTCTGGACTCGGTCCTGCATGAAGGTGTTGCCCTGCTGCAGCTCGGTCACGGAACCGATCTCCTCGACGGCGACGAACAGCTCGGTCTCGGCCGTGTAGACGGGCTTCATGAGCAACGATGCGATTCCCGCGACGAGCACGCCGGCAAGCGTCGCGCCGACGATGATGAGCCAATTCCGTCTGAGTACCCGCAGGTAGTTCCGTAATTCCATGACTGAGACCTTTCAGGTTTATTCGGGTACGTGGGTGAATTGGCCGCGCCGGGAGTCTTCTACATGACCGGGCAGGGCGATAAGGGGCTTTCCGTATCGCAGCGATGATTCAGCGATCACCAGCTTTCGCTTCATCGCGCATTTACGACAATGGTCGACAAAGGGCGCTTCTACAATCGGGTAAGCCACCCGACCTGGGGGATCCCCTACT
>JASLAA010000181.1 GCA_030147325.1 Arthrobacter sp.
TGGGTGGTCCCGGCGACGGCGATCATCACGAGCGACCCCGACGCGAAGGACCGGTTCTTCGAGTCGCCGCAGGGCAAGGACTACCGGCATGCGACGTACTACACGAAGAGCGAGGGAGTGAAGCACCTGTGAGCGAGGCCAACGCCAGCGCCACCCGCATCACGCCGGGCAACGCGCTGCGACCCGAGGACATCGCGCTGCTGGAGACGAAGCCGTCGGACGCCGTCGCGCAGTACGCGCTGTGGCTGGGCGACGACGCCCTGATCCTGGCGCAGCGGCTCGGATGGTGGATCTCCCGCGCGCCCGAGCTCGAGGAGGACGTGGCCCTCGCCAACATCGCGCTCGACCAGATCGGGCACGCCCGGTCCTTCCTCACGTACGCCGGCCGGGCGTGGGACAGGACGGAGGACGACCTCGCCTACTTCCGCCGGGAGCCCGAGTTCCGTTCGGTGCACCTCGTGGAGCAGCCCAACGGCGACTTCGCGCGCACGATCGCCCGGCAGTTCGTCGTCGCGCTCTATCAGTGGGAGCTCTACTCGCGCCTGGTGCACTCGAGCGATCCGACCCTCGCCGCGATCGCCGCCAAGGCCGTCAAGGAGGTGGACTACCACCGTGACCACAGCATCCAGTGGATCCTCCGCCTCGGGCAGGGCACCGAGGAATCGCGCCGCAGGATGATCGCCGGCCTCAGGCTCACCTGGCCGTACGTCGAGGAGCTCTTCACCGACCAGCCGCTCATCGACGACCTCGGGGACGCCGGTGTGCGTCCGAGCGACCTCCGCCCGGGCTTCGAGGCGGCGGTGGAGGCTGTTCTCGCCGAGGCCGAGCTCGAGGTGCCGCAGGTGCCCGGCGCGGTGGGCGGAGGACGCCTCGGCCGGCACAGCGAGCACCTCGGCTACATCCTCGCCGAGCTCCAGGTGCTGGCGCGGGAGTACCCCGGAGCCTCGTGGTGACCGTCACCGACCTGCGTCCTTCCTCCGCGGTGGACGCCGCGGCCTGGGACGTCGCGGCCACGGTGTGCGACCCGGAGATCCCCGTGCTCACCATCGAGGACCTCGGCGTCCTGCGGAGCGTCCGCGTCGACGGGACGGGCCGGGTGGCCGTGACCATCACGCCGACCTATTCGGGCTGCCCTGCCATGGACGCGATCCGTGACGACGTCACGTCGGCCTTGCGCGCCGCGGGATACGACGACGTCGTCGTCCGGCTCGTCCTCTCGCCCGCCTGGACCACGGACTGGATGAGCGACGACGGCAAGGCCAAGCTCGCCGCGTACGGGATCGCGCCGCCCACGGGGACGGCCGCCGCGGGTCCGGTGCGGATCGGGCTGAGCGTCAAGTGCCCGCAGTGCGCGTCGCTGAGCACCCGCGAGATGACGCGGTTCGGCTCCACCTCCTGCAAGGCCCTGTACGTCTGCAATGACTGCCGGGAACCCTTCGACTACTTCAAGGTGCACTGATGGCCGTCGTCCTCGCTCCCTCCACCAAGCGGAGGAGCGCCTTCAACCGCCTCACCGTCCGTGAGGTCCGCCGGCTCACCGGGGACGCCGTGGAGATCGTCCTCGATGTCCCTGCCGACCTGCAGGAGAAGTACGACTACCTGCCCGGCCAGTACGTGGCGCTCCGTACCACGCTCGACGTCGACGGCGAACCGAAGGAGGTCCGCAGGAGCTATTCGATCTGCGCGGACCCACGCCCGGGCGAGCTGCGGGTCGCCGTGAAGCGCGATCTCGGCGGCGTCTTCTCGAGCTGGGCCAACGAGTCGCTCGCGGCGGGGGACACCCTCGACGTCATGAGTCCGCTCGGACAGTTCACGCCGCGGACGACGCCGGGTCAGCAGGCGGTCTCGCTCGTCGCCGTCGCTGCCGGGTCCGGCATAACGCCGGTGATCTCCATCGCCCGGTCCATGCTGGCGAGCGGGCCGAACGTCCGCTTCGACCTCGTGTACGCGAACCGTGCGGCGATGGACGTGATGTTCCTCGAGGAGCTCGCCGACCTGAAGGACCGATACCCCTCGCGGTTCGCGCTGCACCACGTCCTGTCCCGGGAGCAGCGCATCTCGCCGCTGCTGTCCGGGCGGATCGACGCCGAGAAGCTGGAGAAGCTGCTCGGGACCGTTCTCGCGGCCGACCGTGTCGACGAGTGGTTCCTCTGCGGACCCTTCGACCTCGTCCAGCTGTGCCGCGACACCCTCGCGGAGCGCGGTGTCCCGGCGGAGAAGATCCGGTTCGAGCTGTTCACCACGGGCGAGCCGGCCCGCCCCGAGGGGAGCGTCGGGCGACCGGTGGCCCCCGCCGACGGTGGTGAGAACTACACGATCTCCTTCAACCTCGACGGTCTCCAGGGCTCTGTGCAGAGCCCCGCCCATGCGCGGGAATCCATCCTCAATGCGGCCCTACGGATGCGTCCGGACGTGCCTTTCGCCTGCGCAGGCGGAGTCTGTGGCACCTGCCGTGCGAAGGTCGTCGAGGGTACCGTCGAGATGGTGGAGAACTACGCCCTCGAACCCGACGAGCTGGCGAAGGGCTATGTCCTGACCTGCCAGGCCCATCCCACCAGCAAGGCCGTCACGGTCGACTACGACTCCTAGGAGCACGATGAACACCGGACTCACAGCGGCCCCGGACAGCGGTGCCCACAGCATGGTCGGCCTGACGATCGCGGACGGTATCGCGGAGGTGGTGCTCACGGCGCCCTACCGGCTCAACGCCGTCGACGTGCCGGCGCTCGAGGACCTCTCGGCCGCGTACGACGACGCCGCGGCCGGCGTGCGCGCGGGCACCGTGCGGGCGCTGATCCTGCGGGGTGAGGGACGCGCGTTCTGTGCTGGACGGAACCTCGGTGCCATCACGTTCGAGGACGACGACGCATACGAGTTCCTCGACACCACGCTGACGCCCCTGCTCCGGAAGATTGCCGACTTCCCGGCGCCGACCTTCGCCGCCGCGCAGGGAGCGTGCCTCGGCGTCGGGCTCGGTCTGCTGATCGCGACGGACGTCGTGTATGTCGCAGAGGATGCGAAGATCGGTTCGCCGTTCGCTAACCTCGGGCTGGTCCTCGACTCGGGCGGGCACTGGCTGTTCACGGAGCGGCTCGGCCCGCACCGCGCTCTCGACCTCATGTATACGGGGGACCTCATGACGGGCGCCGAAGCCGTGGCGGGTGGACTGTTCAGCCGCGCCGTCCCGGCCGCTGGGCTGCTCGACCTCGTGCGGGAGAAGGCAGCGCGTGCTGCGGGCGGTCCGCTGCAGTCCCTCGTCGCATCCAAGCAGCTGGTGGCCCGGATCCGCGAGGAGCGCCTCGGTCTGTGGGACGTCATCCGCGGGGAGAACGACGTGCAGGGGGTGCTCGGAGCCTCGGAGGATTACCGCGAGGGCCTCGAGGCGTTCAGGGAGAAGCGGTCCCCGCGCTTCCGGCCCTGACAGCCGAGCGGCCCGTGATCGGGACCCCGGCGCGGGGCTGCCCGGAGGCGCGAGGGGTCACGTGGCCGGGACTGCTCGCTCCTGGAACCAGCGGAGCAGCCCTTCGAGGGTTCGGAGCTGATCGCCCGAACCGTCATCCCGGCCGACGTCGGCGAACATCTTCCTGAGCCCCGGGATATCACCGGCGCGGGCCGGGGTGACGGACTCGAAGTGCATGGTCCAGTGCGGGAACCGGCGCAGCGGGAGCTTCTCCTCGTGCAGCATCCGGATGCCGGTATGGCGCGGGTCAGCAGCGATGACGGCCATCCGAGCGCGCACGAACACCTCGGGGCCTTCGAGCACCTGCAGGAAGCGTCCTTCGCGGTGGAGCAGCATCCCGGTCAGGTTGGTCAGCATGTTGTTCCGGCGGCTGCTCTCCAGCAGCGCGGACAGATCATCGCCGCTGAAGGGGCTCGAAGCGCTGCTCAGATAGACGATGGACAGGATCTCGGATCGGCGCACCCTCCGAAGCCTAACCGTGTGTCGTGGTGGTTGTCCGAACCAGGGGCCGTTTCCGCCGTTGCGTCCTTCGACCGTCCTGGGGACGAACGGTGACGCGTCGGTGCACTTCGATCACGGGGCGCGCCGGCCGAGCCGGCCCAGGAGCCGGGTCTGCCGATCGGCGTCGGACGGGACAAGCAGGGCCGGTCCGCAGATACCGTCCATGTGCAGCGCGCTGCCGAAGCTGTCGGCCCCGGTCTCGATGCGGTCCAGCTCGTCCGAGGACATGGCCTCGTTCCCACCTGTGGCTCGGGCGATGTCCCAGCGGTGGACGAGCATGTCCCAGACGTAGAACTGCTCCAGGGTCGCCCCCACGGTCGTCGGTCCGAAGAAGCCGTCATAGATGACGCCGGTGACGTCGTCACGGCCCACCAGCTCCGACACTCGTTCGGCGTGGGCCTGGAACGCCGCAGCAGGATCGGTCAGGTCGAGGGCAGGCCCGAGGTCGAGGTCGTGATCGGTGAGCAGGTCCCGCTGCGTGTCGATCATGTGTGCGACGACGTGACGTGCGGTCCATCCGGTGCAGGGCGAAGGGTTGGCCCATGCCTCGGCAGGAACCGCGTCGAGAACGAGGGAGAGGGGGCGGAGTGCGGTCCGATAGGCGATGGCTGTGGTATTCATGTGCTCGAGGGTTCCAGATGCGGCATGCTGGGTCTTGATGGAACCCGACACAGCACCGCGTGTTCTGGACGGGATCGAGCGGGCTCACCTCAAGGCCGCCGACGACGTCTCCCACGTCATGTACCGGTATCCGGCTCCGGCCGCGATCGCGAGCCTCGTGCAGCGGTTCTGGATACCTGTCTGGTCCGTCCCTGCCGGCGAGCAGTCCGTGCAGCGGGTCCTGCAGTACCCGGTGTCGTTGCTTGTCATCGCTCCGGACTACGCCCGCTTCTACGGCGTCGCGACCGGGCTGTCGCAGACCGTACTGACCGGCAAGGGGTGGGCAGCAGGCGTCATGTGCACCGCGGCCGCCGGCTCGCTCATCGCTCGGGGTCCGATGGCCCGGTTCACCGACCGCCACGTCGACGTGTCCGACGTGCTCGGCCGGTCGGGTGAGGAGTTGACCGACCGGGTCCGGGCAGCGATGTCCGAGGACCCGCAGCTGCCGGGGGCGCACCGGGCCGTGATGGATGCGTTCGGCGACGCTCTTCGTCCGCTGCTGCCCGTCGACCCGGAGGGTGAGCTCATCGAGCGCATCGTGGCTCTCGTCGAAGGACGCACCGACCTGGTCACGGTCGCACAGCTCTGCGCCGAATCGAACGTGTCCGAACGTGCTCTGCAACGGCTGACCCATCGCCGCCTCGGCCTGACCCCGAAGTGGCTCATCCAGCGGCGCCGCCTCCAGGAGGCCGCGGAGCGATTGCGCACCACGGGAGGCACCCTGGCCGAGACCGCAGCTTCGCTGGGCTACGCGGATCAGGCCCACTTCACCCGCGATTTCTCCCGCGTCACCGGAACCACACCGAGCAGGTTCGCCGCCGAGCACCGCTCGATCCCCACGGCGGTGCCGTCGTCCGAGCACCGAGGAGAGGTTCCATGACGACCGACAGCACGCCGTTGCACCGCCCGGGTGGCACCCCACCACCTTGTGCCGATCCGCGAAGGACCGGAACCCTCATCGGGCTGGTCGGTGCCCTGGTGTTCGTGTTCTCCTATACGCCGGGCTTCGCTGACCCGGTGTCCGTCACGGCGCGGCTGCTTGTCGTGGCATCCGTTGCTGCAACCCTGTGGTTCCTCTTCGCCGCCCCGCGCTTCCTCGGACCCTTCCGGCCTCCCCGCGGATGGCACATCGGTGTCTACGTCCTGTGCGTCGTCCTCGAGTTCGCGCTGATCGCACTCGGCGCCGGATGGCTCGAAACCCTCCAGAGGCTGGAGCTTCGCCCGGCCTTGATCGCACTGGTCGTCGGGCTGCACTTCCTTCCCTTCGCCTGGGCTTTCGGGGAGCGCATGTTCTACCTGCTGGGCGGGATCCTCGTCCTGCTGGGGGCACTGGGCCTGCTGATCGGGACCCGGACGGGCGCTCTGGGGGTCGCGGTCGGGTCGGGACTGGTCATGTCGCTGGTCCTGCTCGCCTACAGCCTGGGTGTCTTCGCTCCCCTGCGAACCAGAGGGAGATCGACGACGATTCCATCCCGCGGAACGGGCGACGGCAGGGTGGGCTAGAATCGATCTATCAAGGGGAGTACTCCCGTCTGTGATCGGCCCGTCAATACGGATGCACTGAAGCATCCCGGGCCCGTCGGCTCCGGTTCCGTCCGGGCGGAGGAGACCTTGGCGCCTATGTCCGACGCCTACCCCTTGGAGCACCCCTCATGCAGGTCACCCCCACGATCTGGTTGATCACCCTCGCCGTGACGATCCTCTTCTTCGTCTACGAGTTCTTCGCCCACGTCCGCAAACCCCACGAACCGAGCATCGGTGAATCGGCCCGCTGGTCCGCGTTCTACATCGGACTCGCCCTGCTCTTCGGTGTCGGCATCGGCATGGTGTCGGGTTGGACGTTCGGTGGCGAGTACTTCGCCGGCTATCTCACCGAGAAGGCGTTGTCCATCGACAACCTGTTCGTCTTCCTCATCGTGATGACGGGCTTCGCCGTGCCGAAGAAGTACCAGCAGAAGGTCCTGATGATCGGCATCATCATCGCTCTGGTCCTGCGCGGAGGTTTCATCGCCATCGGAGCCGGCCTGATCGAGAACTTCTCCTGGATCTTCTACATCTTCGGCGCGCTGCTCCTCTTCCTCGCGTACAAGCAGGCTTTCGGCAGCCACGACTCCAATCCCGCCGATGGCAGGTTCATGCAGCTCGTCCGCCGGGTCCTTCCCGTCACCGACGAGTACCACGAGGACAAGCTCACCGTGAAGAAGGACGGCACGCGCTTCGTCACTCCGATGCTGCTCACCATCATCGCTATCGGTTTCGTGGACCTGATCTTCGCCGTCGACTCCATCCCCGCCATCTACGGCCTGACCAACGAGGCGTACATCGTCTTCACCGCCAACGCCTTCGCCCTGATGGGCCTGCGCCAGCTGTTCTTCCTGATCGGCGGACTGCTCGAGCGCCTGGTCTACCTGGCGCAGGGCCTCGCCGTCATCCTCGGGTTCATCGGCGTGAAGCTCGTGTTCCATGCCCTGCACGTCAACGAGCTGTCCTTCATCAACGGCGGCGAACCGCTGCTCTGGGTGCCCGAGATCCCCATCTGGTTCTCGCTCCTCTTCATCGGCGCGACCATCGCGGTCGCCACCGTCGCGAGCCTGCTGAAGACCCGCGGCGACGCGACCAGGAACGACCGCGAACAGGTGCAGGGCGAGCCGGTGATCGCGTCCGGTGCCGATGACCGGCCGGAGGATCCCCGGGACGGGGACAGGGTGGCCTCCGCCGCGGACACCCCGACGTAGCGGCGGTGGCAGAGGAGCCCGGCGCGGCCGTCGCGGTCCGACGCCCGCCGGGCTCCCACTGCTGGACCTCCTCCGGCCGCCGTCCGTCCCCGGCGGCCTCAGCGGGTGTCGAGGTCCTCGAACACCAAAAAGGTCTGGGTGTCGAGGACGCCGGGCATCGACTGCAGCTGATCGAAGATCACGCGCCGCAGCCCGACGTTGTCCTCCGCCCGGACGAGGAGGATGACGTCGAAATCCCCGCCGACCAGCGCGATGTGGTGCACCTCCGGTATGCGCCGCAGGGATTCGCGCAGCTCGCGCCACGAGTGCTGGCGTACCTTGAGGGTCACGTAGGCGGATGAGCGCAGACCGGCCTTGGCCGGATCGATGATCGCGGTGAAGCGCGTCAGGACGCCGTTCTCGGTCAGCTTCGCAATGCGGGAGTAGGCGTGCGCGCGGGAGATGTGCACCCGCTCCGCCACCGATGAGACCGACTGCCGACCGTCCCGGGTGAGCTCGGCCAGGATCCTCCGGTCGACGTCGTCGAGAAGTACGTCGCCCATGCGTCCACGCTCCTTCGCGTAATCCAGGTCACAGCATCAATTCGTCCAAAGAATACGCGCTTCTGATCGTGACCATCCACACTTCGGGTGCTTCATGGTGACGAATGATCCCTCTTGCCCATACTGGACTCCATAGCATCCAGCGTCGGAGCACCTCCCGGCGCTTCGGAGAAACGCCGCGGCAGCGGCCGGTGACGGAGGCGGGATGAGCACGGCGACCAACGAAGGGCGCGGAAGCCTGATGGGCGGGGCAGTACCCGGAGGAACCGCGGGAGCCGGTGCCCTGCTCCCCTCGGCAGAACCCGTGCAGCTGGTGGGCCCGGACGGCCGCCAGAGCCACGACGACCGGTACCCGCTGCCCGACGGCGAGCGACTGCTCAGCGCCTACGGCCGGCTCGTCACCGGGCGACGCATCAACGACCAGGCGAACGCGCTCGTCCGCCAGGGACGCATGGCGGTCTATCCGTCCTCCCATGGCCAGGAAGCATGCCAGGTCGCGGCTGCCGTCGTCCTCGACGACGGGGACTGGCTCTTCCCGACCTACCGCGACACCGTTGCGGTCATCACGCGCGGAGTGGATCCCCTCCAGGTCCTCACGCTCCTCCGCGGGGACTGGCACAGCGGGTACGATCCGTACGAACACCGCGTCGCGACGCAGGCGACACCGCTCGCGACGCAGCTGCTCCACGCCGTCGGGGTGGCCCACGCCGCGAAGTTGCGGGGTGAGCCGACCGTCGTGCTGGCCATGTGCGGTGATGGTGCGACCAGCGAGGGCGACTTCCATGAAGCCCTGAACTTCGCCGCCGTCTTCCACGTTCCCGTGGTGTTCTTCATCCAGAACAACGAGTTCGCGATCTCCGTCCCGCTCAAGCACCAGAGCGTGGCGCCCTCCCTCGCGCACAAGGCGATCGGGTACGGCATGCCCGGGGAGCGCGTCGACGGGAACGACCTCGCAGCGCTCCTCGCGGTCCTCGGCGCCGCCGTCGACCGCGCCCGTGACGGCGGCGGCCCCTCACTGGTGGAAGCCCACACCTACCGCATGCAGGCGCACACCAACGCCGACGACGCCACGCGCTACCGTTCGGCCGACGACGTCGAGCGCTGGGTGCCCAAGGACCCGATCCTGCGGATGCGCTGCTACCTGCGGGGGCTGGACCTGCTCACCGACGAGGGGGAGCGGGCGTTCGCCGACGGAGCGGACGCCGTGGCCGCGGCGATCCGCAAGGGACTCAACACGGAGGTCGAGGTGGATCCGGCAGAGCTCTTCGAGTACGTGTACACCGAGAAGACGACACAACTGCGTGAGCAGGCCGAACAGCTGCGGGAGGAGCTGGCGCGGGACGCCGCTCCGGACGCACCGGCCGGCGGCGGTTCGATGCAGGACGAACACCGGACGGAGGGGGACGGGCGATGACGCAGACCACGGAGGAACGCGCCACGGAGGCCGCCGACCGCTCGGATGCGGCCCCTGCGCGGGCGGCCAGGGCCACCTCGACGTTCGCGAAGGCACTCAATGCCGCCCTCGCGGACTCCATGGAGGCGGATCCTTCCGTCCTGATGTTCGGCGAGGACGTCGGCACGCTCGGCGGCGTCTTCCGCATCACCGACGGGCTGACGGCGCGCTTCGGGGAGGAGCGCTGCTTCGACACGCCCCTGGCCGAGGCCGGCATCATGGGCATGGCCATCGGCATGGCGATGAACGGCATGAAGCCCGTCGTCGAGATGCAGTTCGACGCCTTCGCCTACCCTGCCTTCGAGCAGGTGGTGAGCCACGTCGCGAAGATGCCGAACCGCACCCGCGGCAAGGTGCGCCTCCCGATCGTCATCCGCATCCCGTACGCCGGGGGGATCGGCGGCGTGGAACACCACTGTGATTCGTCCGAGGCCTACTACGCCCACACGCCGGGCCTCACCGTCCTCGCCCCCGCCACGGTCCGCGACGCCTACTTCATGCTGCGCGAGGCCATCGCATCGCCTGACCCGGTGGTGTTCCTCGAGCCGAAGAAGCTGTACTGGTCCAAGGAGGAGGTCGACCTCGGCGAGCTCCGGAGGACCTTCGACGGGGGAGAGGCTCCGCGCCGGATCGGACGCGCCGTCGTCGCCCGCGCGGGAACCGATGCGACCCTGATCAGCTATGGGCCATCCGTGCCGACCGCGCTGGCGGCAGCAGCGGCCGCAGCCGAGGAGGGCCGCTCCATCGAGGTCATCGACCTGCGGTCCATCGTCCCGTTCGACGACGAGACGGTGTGCGAGAGCGTCCGCCGCACGGGTCGGGCCGTGGTCGTCGCCGAGGCTCCCGGTTTCGCCTCGGTCGCCTCGGAGATCGTCGCCCGCGTGCAGGAGCGCTGCTTCCACTCGCTGGCCGCACCGGTGCTCCGCGTCACCGGCTTCGACATCCCGTACCCCTCGCCCAAGCTCGAGCACTTCTACCTGCCGAGTGTGGACCGCATCCTCGACGCCGTGGACGACCTGCAGTGGGAGGACCGATCGTGAGCGCCCCCGCCGTCGCCCCACAGCTCCTGGTGTTCGCCCTCCCCGACCTCGGGGAAGGCCTCACCGAGGCCGAGCTCGTGTCCTGGCTCGTCGCCGAGGGCGATCCCGTCGCCGTCGACCAGCCGGTCGCCGAAGTGGAGACCGCGAAGGCCGTCGTGGTGGTGCCCTCCCCGTTCGCGGGGACCGTGGCGGTTCTGCACGGTGCGCCCGGAGAAGTCCTCGACGTCGGCGCACCGTTCCTGACGGTGCGGCCCGAGGGCGCGGAACCCGGACCTGCGGGTTCGCTGACGGTTCCGGCCGCGGAGCTCGCCGAGGCTGCCGCCGAGTTACGAGGAGATTCAGGCGTCCCGGTCCCGGCGACAGGTGGGGGAACGGCGGCGAGCGAAGGCTCGGGCAACGTCCTCATCGGGTACGGGACGCCCGGTGGTCTGACGGGGGGACGGACGCGCTCCCGGAAGGGCCGGGCGGCAGCTGTCGCGCAGCACACGACGGTGGCCTCCACCCCCGTTCCGGTGCCTGCGGCCTCAGCAGCCGTCGTTGCAGCCTCCGCCTCCGCCTCCTCGCCGGGCACGCGGGCACCGATCTGCGTATCCCCCCTCGTGCGGAAGCTGGCCCGCGAGAACGGTCTGCGGCTCGGCGACCTGCATGGTTCCGGTGACAAGGGTCTGATCCTCCGCCGTGACGTGGAGCGGGCCATCGCTGAGCAGGCCCGCGCAGACGGCGTCGGTCTGCTGCCGATCGGAGAACCTCCAGCACTTCCTCGTCGCGAGGACGCCGGACCCGGAGGCACGGCGGGGACTGCGCGCGACCTCCGCTCCGGACTCCCCGTCCTGGAGCGCGTCCCGCTGCGCGGAGTACGCAGAACGGTGGCCGACGCGATGTCCCGCAGCCGGCGCGAGATCCCCGAGGCGACGGTCTGGGTGGATGTCGACGCGAGCGCACTCGTGGACCTGCGTGAGGGTCTGCGGCGCCGCACCCCTGACGCGGTCCCCGGGATCCTGGCCTTCGTGGCGCGCTTCGTGGTGGCAGGTCTCGCCCGCTACCCGGAGCTGAACAGCAGGATCGAGACAGCCGATGACGGCACGCAGGAGCTCGTCCGCGTGGACGGAGTGAACCTGGGGATCGCCGCGCAGACCGACCGGGGACTCGTGGTGCCCAGCGTGCGCCACGCGGACAGCATGTCCGCGCGGGAGCTCGACGCCGAGATCCGCCGTCTCGCCACCCTGGCCAGGGAGGGGAGGGCCACGCCGACGGACCTGTCCTCAGGCACGTTCACGCTGAACAACTACGGGGTATTCGGGGTGGACGGCAGCGCCGCGATCATCAACTACCCCGAGTCCGCGATCCTCGGGATGGGCAGGATCATCGATCGGCCATGGGTCGTGGACGGCCGGCTGGCGGTCCGCAAGGTGACCGAGCTGACCCTCGCGTTCGACCACCGCGTCTGCGACGGCGGAACCGCGGGCGGATTCCTGCGGTTCGTCGCGGACGCGATCGAGAACCCCGGCGCCATGCTCGCGGACCTCTGACCCGCAGCGTCCCGTCCAGCGGCATCGGCCGGAGGGCACCGGTCGC
>JASLAA010000192.1 GCA_030147325.1 Arthrobacter sp.
TCCGCGACGCCCTTCACGAAGGTGCCGGCGGGGTACATGATCGCCTCGACCGTCTCCGGGTAGGAGGTGGCGACGCCGTTGGCCGGGACCGTGAGGGGCTGGTAGCCGTTGAGCCACTGGACCCGCATGCCACGAGCTGCGAAGTGGGCGTTGATCTGCTGGTCCGTGATGGACTCGTAGTTCGAGACGCCCGTGCGGTTGGCGAGGTCGGCGCGCACGACGGCTGCAACCCAGATGGGGAGCAGGACTTCGAGCGTCCCGTTCTTCGCCATGGCGTAGCGCTGACGCTCGCCAATCGCGATGAGTTCGAGGATGTGGAGCACGTCGAGCGCGTTGCCGAACCCGTTCGTGATCGCGATGGGGGCCCCGACGTAGGCACGGATGCCTGCGAGGACCTTCGCCGCGATCTTCATCTGGTGTGCGACGAGGGCCATCTCCGCGTAGCGGGCGACCAGCTCGGGCCAGCCTGCGCGGAGCAGGAGGCCACACTCCATCATGACGCCGACAGCATCGAGACGCTTGTCGATGAACGGGGGGACGGCGGGCCGCAGGCTCGTCTTCAGCTCGGTGCCCGCCTCAGCGACGGCCTCGGTCATGTCCCAGAAGCCGGTTGAGGAGTTGAGCACGTCGTCGAAGGACGGGCCCTTGGTGTAGTTCACGCCACCGTGGGTGATCGTGACCTCGGGGAGCTGGATCAGACCGTCGGTCGTCTCCAGCTTGCAGAAGTCGAGCACGGTGTCCGAGGGGGCTCCCCAGCCACCGGCGGCGACGAGGTTGCCACCCTGAAGGCGCGACTCGCTGGAGGCTGCGAGAAGCAGTTCGCTGTCCCGGCGGAAGTCGTCCTGCGAGAGGGCGAGCTTGCCCTTGGGCTGGGCGATGCGCAGGGCCGCGTTGCGGAACTGACCCTTCGAGCCGTCCTGCGGGTAGGACTCCAGCCGCGCCATGATCGCGCCGCCGGCCTCCTCGATGGTGAAGTTCTTGAAGGACTGGCTGGCCGCGAAGCCGGGCACGTCGGCCGAGGCCGTGATGCCGAGGACGGGGCCCTCGTCGACGACGACAGGCGCGCGGGATGCGGCCTTCGCTGCGACGGAGCGACGCACGCTACCGGCGGCTGCGACCAGAGCCTCTTCCTGTCGGACGTCCGACACTTCGGGCGTCACCTCTTCGACGGGCTTCGTCTCCTCGACGGGCTTGGCCTCCTCCTTGGCTGGCTCTTCCTTGGGAGCCTCCTTGGGGGCGCGAGCGGTGGCACCTGCACGCAGGGCCTCGATCTCCTGTGCGCGCTCCTGCTCAGCGGCGGTGCGCGTGTCGGCCTCGGTGCCAGCTTCCTGAATGAACGAGCCGATCTCGCGCATCTCGGCGAGCTGGTCGTCGGTCAGGTCCTCGTTCGCGATGTTGTCGAACTCGCTGAACGCGGCGACTGCCTCTTCGATTGCCTTGTTGAGGGACTCGTTGTCGAGTTCCTTGATGTTGCCGGGGGCCTTGAACTTGGCCATGACTGCTCCTGTTGTGCGCGTAGGTACGTGTGGAGGAAAAACAGGGGTTCGACACACGGCCTACGGCTAGGAGTGTCCATCTGGGACTCATCCTAAACGTAACCGCCCCCTTTTGGATACAAGTCGGGAGTGTCGTTTTCGGAATTACTGCTTCTTGTACGTGCCGCCGTTACGAGCGGCCCACGCTCGGGCCTCCGTTTCCGAAGAAACGGTCTTGACGTACGAGCCCGTCTTGCTGGTGAGCGCGAACGTCTCATTTGTGCGGCTGGTGCCGCATGCTCCGCAGGGTGCCATGGTTACCTCCTCCCTGAAACTGTCTGTCGGATTCGCCCCGCAGTGAAGGCGCGCATGCTCCGGCGAAGCGCGAACGCTTCCTGCTGGCGCTCGAACGCGATCTGCTCTGCGGAAAGTGGGATGGCGGCTGCAACGAGTGCAACCTGCTGGTCGCCGTTCATGCCGATCTTTGTGCGGGGGATCGGGAAGCCGGGGACGTTGACGGCGAGCGCGGCGCACAGCTCGCGGCTGGTGAAGCCCGCCCGGGTGACGTAGCGCCAGTCTCCGGAGAGAGCCGCCGCCCGGAGAGCACGCCGATCAGCGGCCGTCAGGTCATCACGGAGAGCGCCCGACACCCAGATGCCGAACTGATCCTCGCCTACCGTGACGTCCGCGACGGGGGTCGTCGTGGAGTCGTAGTGTGCGAGGGTGGCGCGCAGGTTCAGCCGGACGTCGGCGTGGCCCCCGCCCATGGTGATGTTGCCGACGGCCACGGGCCCGGCGTCGGTCAGCACTTCGCCGGTCAGGAACTCCGCGTAGTTCGTGGCCGAGTGCGGGGCAGTGACGCACTCCTTCGTGACCCCGATGTGGCAGGTGTCCCACGTGGCCATGTGACCGTAGATGCGGTTCCCCCGGATCATCATCGGGGTTGGGCCGGTGAAGTTCGGGTTCCGGAACAGGTCCGCCGGAAGCACCTCCTCCGCCACGGGTGCCGCCGACGCGACGATGTTCTTCACGGTGCTCTTGCCTCCTCGTTCGCGGCCCGGCCATACGCCGAGCGCCCGGTAGTGCAGGTTGGCGCAGAGCCCGGCGAGCCACTGCGGGTTCTGGACGTACTTGCCGAGCTGGAGACGGCAGCGGTTGAAGTCGCCGGGTGCGCCCCAGCCGATCTTCGCCGCGCCGATCCCGTCGACCCAGTACGCGGTGATGCGCTGGGTGGGCTTCGGTTCGGTGATCCAGCCGGGCCCGTCCTTCGTCTTGCGGGGGGCGATGTCGAACTCGGCCTTCGCGCCCTCCTCCAGCTCGGGGACGGGGACAGTCTCGACGTCCTCTTCCTCGATCTCCTGCGCGGGGCCGAGGAAAATCTTGGACTCGGCGAACGCGGGCACGGAGCAGATCGTGACGGCCGCGACGCGCGCTGCCGTGTACACGTCCTGCCCATCCTCGCCGGGCTCGCCCTCGATGGCGTCCACGTCCACGCTGAGGCCGTCCTGAATCTGCTCCGCGATCAGGCGGATGGACTCGTAGCCGTCCTCGTTCGCGTCGAAGACACCTTCGCCCCAGAAGCGGTCCTGCTCGTCGCGCCACACCTTGTCGATGCGGCCCACGGGGAAGGAGCCGTCGTGGCCGGGGGCGTCCTCGCGCTGACGCTTCAGCGGCACGGGGAGGTCCCGATTCGTGAGGGCGTTCAGCGCGAACAGGCGCTTGTCCCCGGACGGCGTGCCCTCGGGGGCGAGGAGGCCGTGCCACGGGACGGGCATGTAGAGGTCGGCCTCGTCCAGCTCGGGCGCTGCCTCAGGGTCCTCCTGCGCTTCGGGCTCCAGTTCTTCGGGCGGGACGTCGCCGATAACGCCGGCCAGCTCGAACACCTCAGTCGGGCGTGCCGATGTGGTGGACACGAGCGTGGCGAACTCGCCGTCAGCGGGGGGAGGGGTTGATTCCTCGACGACAACCTCTCCCGCGAGCGGGTACTCGGTCTTCTCCTCGCCGTGCCACAGCGCGAGCCGG
>JASLAA010000244.1 GCA_030147325.1 Arthrobacter sp.
TCGCGTACCAGCATGTACGTGAACCTCCGCCGATCGCCAGCGTGCTGGCTCCGTCCGTCACCCCGGCCCTCGACTCCGTGCTCGCCCGCGCGCTGCAGAAGGATCGCGAGGACCGTTTCCCTGACGCTGCGTCCTTCCGCGCAGCCCTCCTCGACGCCGGTCGGGGTATCGTCCTCCCCGGGACCGCCGCACACTCCACCGAGGCGATGGATCTGGTGTCGCCGCGGACCAGGGCTGCGTCGTTCGGCACCACAGCTCTCGCGGGGGCCTCCGATTCGCAGACACGGGCCGTGCATCGGGTGGCCACCGACCGCACAGGCCCCGGGCACCATGACGACGGGTACGACGTCCTCGATCGGGATGACACCACGGGGAGGGGCGACGACCGGAACCAGGACCACCGTCGGAACTCGTCACGGCTCGCCTGGATCACCGTCTTCTTCGTCGCTGTCCTGCTCGTCCTCGCAGGCGGCTACTTCTTCCTCAGCAGCATGGCGGACGACCGCTCCGCAGAGGAGGTGCCCACCGTCGTCGTCCCGGATCTCGCGGGCCTCACCGAAGCGGACGCCACCGACGCCATCGTCGACCTCGGTCTCGTCCCTTCCAGGGACGAGGCCTTCAACGCATCGGTCGACGCCGGCGACGTCATCAGCTCGGATCCCGGCTCCGGCGCATCGGTCGAGAGTGAGTCGCGGGTGAACATCACGGTGTCCCTCGGGCCGGCGAACGTCCTGTTGCCGGACGATCTCGCGGGCCTGACGGAATCATCCGCGAGGGACGCCCTGGAGGGCCTGGGGCTGCGGGGTGGCGAGGTGACGGAGGAAACGAGCGCAGATGTCGCGCTCGGTCGGGTCATCACCACGAACCCGCAGGCGGGGCAGTCCGTCCCGGTGGGCAGCTCCGTGGATCTCGTCCTGTCGAACGGGAAGGTCACCGTGCCGCTGCTGACCGACCTGACCCTGGAACAGGCCGAGGCCCTGCTGGCCGACCCGGCGGTGAGGCTGCCGTTCGTCGTGCGGGAGGTCGAGAACAGCGTCGTCGCTCCCGGGATCGTCACCGCCCAGTCCTCACCGGCACGCTCCGAGGTCCTGCAGGGGACGGAGATCGAGCTCACGGTTGCAACGGCCCCGGCCGAGGAGCCGACCGAGGAGCCGGATCCGGAGCCGGCCCCAGGCCCGAGCGGAGAAGCGACCGAGGGACCCGGCGACGAATCGAATCCGCGGCCGACCGAGGGCAGTGACTAGCGCGCGATGAGCGGGCTGAGTCCTGCAGCCCGGGCCGCCGCGCCCTCGAGACCGAGGGATTCGAGCCAGTTGCCCAGCATCTGGTAGCCGCCCTCCGTCAGCACGGATTCGGGATGGAACTGGACTCCGCAGAGGGGAGCGGTCCTGTGCTCCAAGCCCATGATGATCCCGCTCGCCGTGCGCGCCGTGACCGCCAGATCGGACGGGACATCATCACTCACGGCGGCGAGCGAGTGGTACCGCGTGGCCGTGACCGGCGAGGGCAGCCCGGCGAAGACGCTCGTGCCGTCGTGCTCGACGAGCGAGGTCTTACCGTGCATGAGTTCCGGAGCATGCGTCACCGTACCGCCGTACGCTTCCGCGAGCGCCTGGTGCCCGAGGCACACACCGAGCATCGGTGTCGCGTTCGCTCCGCACCACCTGATCAACTCGATGCACACGCCTGCCTCTGCCGGTGTTCCGGGCCCGGGGGAGATCAGCACCCCGTCCCGTGATGCCGCCATCTCCTCGGCCTCGGCGAGCGTGACGTCGTCGTTCCGCACCACTGTGGTCTCCGCCCCGAGTTCCTGGAGATAACCGACCAGGGTGTAGACAAAGCTGTCGTAGTTGTCGACGACGAGGATGCGTGTGGTGTCAGCCATGAGCTACGGGGAACCAATCGTTGAATCTGTGAGCGGGTTGAACTGCGAAATCCACGGGAACACGAAGACCATCAGCGCCGTGACAGCCGCGAGGACCAGGACCGACGCGAGGACCACGCGAATCCAGAACGGTCCGGGAAGAGACCGGAAGATCCATCCATACATACGCAGCTATCCCTGTCCTGCGGCGCGGGCGACCTGCTCCGCGATGTCGGCCGGTGGACCGGCGTCCAGGGGACGCCAGGACTCCATGACGGAGTAAGCAATGATACGCTCCTGCGCGCCGAAGCGAGGATTGCAGCTGGTGAGCGTGAGGAGCCTGTCCACGGGCTCTGCCGACGGCCGAGTGGGCACGGGCGCGATCACGTCCACCCGGTCCGGCAGGACGATCTCCGTGTTGCGGAAGACGTAGGTGTAGTAGCCGTCCTTCGTCTGGACGTGGACGCGGTCGCCCGGGACGAGGGTGTGGATCCGGTCGAGCACCTGTCCGTGTGTCTGCCGGTGGCCCGCGAGGGCGAAATTCCCCACGTCGCCCGGTGCCCCCGTATCCGGATAGTGCCCCAGGCCCAGGTTGTCGAGCACATCCGTTCCCACCCCGGCGGTCACGGGGCGGGAATAGTCCTGGCCGAACCGTGGGATGTAGACCACACCGAAGGTCCCGACGAGGGCGTCCTGCGGGAGGACGGCGGGTTCCCCGAAATCCTGCGGTGCCTCCAGGGCCCTCTCCTCCGGAGGCACCGCGGGGGCGGAGTCGGCGGTCACGGGGGGTACGTCTGAGAAGAACTGCTCCAGCGCCTGGTCCTGCTTGATCCCGGAGTCGATGTTCGTCCACCACAACTCCCAGCCGACGAACAGGAGGAGCACCACTCCCGCAGTGACGAGCAGCTCACCGAACACCTGCACGATCAGCTGGAGGGGCGAACGACGGCGGCGACGGCGTCTCGTCCTGGCGCCGGGCTGCTCCGGTGGGGCGTCGAGGATGGACCTGGCCACTACAGCTCCTGCCACTCGGGATGCACCGGTATCGGGCGGTGGCTGGCTAGAATCGTTCGGAGAACCTGGCCGCCGGATGTTCTTCTTCTCAGGATAGCCTGCGGGGCACGACCCTTCCGGGCGGCCAGCGGTACCACCGACGCAGCCGATCCGCGGGTGCGCCCTGTCGAGGAGAATCCGTGCCCGAGTCAAAGCCCCGCAAGAGAGCCAGCTCCGCTGCGCCCGACGCGAAGTCCGCACAACCCAAGCCGAACCCTGCCTGGTACAAGCCGGTGATGTTCGGCCTGATGATCCTCGGGCTGCTCTGGATCATCACCTTCTACATCTCCGAGTCCACCCTCCCCGTCTCCGCCTGGGGCTCGTGGAACATCCTCGTCGGATTCGGGATCGCGATCGTCGGCTTCCTGATGACGACCCGCTGGCGTTGATTCCGTTCGGCCCGTCGAGCCGGCCAGGTCCGTCCGGTAGGCCGGACGCCACCCTCTGTACACAGCATGTGCATGGCGTTTTCCACACCTGTGCATAGCAGGAACGATTTTCGAGCGACAAGCCCGTACTTCCGCGCTCTGCTTATCCACAGGTGTGGAATTACATGTGTGTAAGTTATCCCCGGTGTGGATAAGTGGTGTGGATAACCTGGAGCGGGGCCGGTACGCCAGTACCGGCCCCGCCACGTTGTCGGCTGCTACACGGGGAGAAGCGATACGCCCGCGATGGTGAGCAGTCCGAGGAGCACGACGACGCCGCCGAGACCCAGCCACTGCAGCGACGCCTGCCGCGGGCCCTTCGGCGCGTAGGCGATGACCGCGGCGCAGGCAGCGCCCGTCACCAGGCCGCCGAGGTGTGCCTGCCAGGCGATGTTGGGTACCACGAAGCCGAGCACGGCGTTGATCGCGATCAGGACGACGATCTGCCGGACGTCGCCTCCCCGTTTGCGCTGGATGATGAACAGGGCACCGAAGAGTCCGAAGACTGCTCCGGACGCACCGACGACATACTGCAACGGCTGGCTGAGCAGCAGGACGCCGATGGAACCGCCGACAGCGGAGATGAGGTAGAGCGACAGGAATCGTGCCCGGCCCATCGCCGGCTCCAGTTCCTTGCCCAGGATGTACAGCACGTACATGTTGAAGGCGATGTGCAGGAACGAGCCCTGCGAATGCAGGAACGCTGCAGTCACCATGCGCCACGGCTCGGCTGGGATGACACCGCCGGCCCCCGCCGTGAACACGGGAGCATAGGAGAACTGCCGCGTCACCCCGGGAATCAGGAACTGGAGCAGGAACAGCACGATGCACGCGCCGATGAGGGTGTAGGTCACCAGGGGCGTACCCCCGCGAGCGACCCCGCCGAACGCGTTCTTCCGCACCGGGGCATTGGCAGCCTGCTCGCGCACGCAGTCGACGCACTGGAACCCGACGGCGGCCGGCCGCTGACACTCGACGCAGGCCGGCCGGCCGCACCGCTGACAGCTCACATAGCTGACGCGGTCCGGGTGTCTCGGACAGACAGGTGCCCGCTGGTCGCCAGCGCCCGGCGCAGGGACACCGTAGGACACTGGGTTAGAGCTGTTCCACGGTGATGCTCTCGATGACGACGTCCTCGACGGGCTTGTCCCTCATGTCGGTCGCGATGGCGTTCAGGCTGTCGACGACCCTGCGGGACTCCTCGTCGGTGACATCACCGAAGATGGTGTGCTTCCCCTGGAGCCAGGTGGTCGGTACGGACGTGATGAAGAACTGCGACCCGTTGGTGCCGCGGCCTCCCTGCAGCCCGGCGTTGGCCATGGCCAGCTTGTACGGCTCGTTGAAGTTCAGGTCCGGATTGATCTCGTCGTCGAACGTGTAACCCGGTCCGCCGGTGCCCTGGCCCAGCGGATCGCCACCCTGGATCATGAAGTCCTTGATGATGCGGTGGAAGATCGTGCCGCTGTAGAGGGGACGGTCGGTCTCTTCGCCGGACTGAGGGTGCGTCCAGGTGATGTCCCCCGTGGCGAGGCCGACGAAGTTCTTGACGGTCTTCGGCGCGTGATTGCCGAAGAGGTTCACCTTGATCGTGCCCTGGTTCGTCTGGATGGTGGCAAGTGCGGTTGGGATAGCAGTCATACGGCCATTCTTCCACGCGGGTCCGGACAATAAGCTGGTGGAGTGGCATTCCGCGGACAGTGAAACGCACCGCCACCTCGCCTGAGGGCGCGAGGACGGATGGCACCCCCTGCCCATGCAACGTAGGCTGATGAAAACGAGTAACCACCCCCTGGAGGTTTTTGTGAAGAAGAACGTACGCGTCACTCCCGAGCTCGAAGCAGGCTTCGCTGCAGGACTGGCGGCCGGGCTCGCGAGCAACGCCACCGCGGCACAGGCCTGGGCCACGCCCCACGTGACCTCGGCCTACGACTGGGCCAGGCCACGCTGGGAAAAGGGTATCGAGACCGCCGGCCCAGCCCTGCAGGACACCTACCGCAAGGCGGCGGAGAACATCTCCGGTGGGATCGCTGTCGTCACGCCCAGGATCCAAGGCGGCCTCGACAAGGTCGGTCCGCGCATCTCGCAGGTCATCGATGACACCACGCCCAGGATCCAGGAGACCCTGGACAAGGCGGCACCGGCGATCAACTCGGCCAAGAGCAAGGTCGTGGACGACTATCTGCCCGCCCTCTCCACCAAGCTCGGCGAGGCCGCGGACAGCGCCTCCCGTTCCCTGGCTGCCGCAACCGTCCCGTCCGTCGTCGAGAAGGCCGTCACGAAAGTCACCGGTGACAAGAAGGCCGTGAAGAACGCCCAGAAGCGCCTCGCCGACGCGACGATGCAGGCGTCGAAAGAGCTTCGGAAGAATTCGCCGCGGAAGTCCGGCAAGGGCTGGCTCGTCGTCGGTGTCATCGTGACGGCGCTCATCGCGGGTGTCGCGGCCTGGCGTGCGTCCAAGCCGGTCGAGGACCCCTGGAAGACCCCGGCGCCGATCAAGGCCACCCCGGCACCGGTATCGAGCCAGAAGTCGCAGGAAGCCAAGGAGGTCGTGGCAACCATCAAGGAGGCCGCAGACCGGGCAGCTGCGGAGAAGGCGACCGACGGCGATTCCGAGAACAAGGCGGCAGGAGCAGCCCAGTCCGTTGCCGACAAGGCCAAGGACGTCACGGAGACCGCGAAGCACGCGGCGAAGCCGGCCGACGACACGAAGGCCTGATCCTCCCCCGAAGATCTGCTGACAAGGAAGGCCCCCGACGGATCGGGGGTCTTCCTTCGTTTTCGGTACTAGTCGCCGCCCAGCGCGGGTGGTGGCCCGGCGGGTTGATCGTCAGCCAGGGTACGTCCGCGGTTCCGGCGCCGTTGCTGCCCCCGGATGACGACCGCCAGGCCGACGAGGATCATGGCCAGTCCTCCGTACGTCCCTGCGGGGAGTTTCTCCCCGAGGAAGACAGCAGCCAGGATCGCGGCGCCTGGGATCTCCAGGAGGATGATCATCGACACCACGAGCGGGCTCATCACGGCCAGCAGGTGGTTGAAGACGGAATGCCCCATGATCTGGGCCAGGAGCGTCACGGCCAGGATCCCTGCCCACGCCACGGGGGAGAAACCGACGATCGGCTGTCCCGTCAGGGCGCACAGGCCGAGAAGGATTCCGGCGCAGGCCCCGTAACACAGCGTGGTGTAGGTTCCCGTGGACAGCGTGCGGCGTGCTGCGGCACCGGCCATCTGGTAGATCCCTGCCAGCGCTCCGCCGGCCAGCGCGAGGACATCCCCCAGCAGCGCGTCCCGGGACAGCGAGAGATCGAACCCCGTGATGACAACGACGCCCAGGAAGGCCACCCCCAGCCCACCGACCACTGCTCCCTGGGGTCGAGTCCCGAGCACCGCGTCGAACAGTGCGATCCAGGCGACCTGGAGGCAGACGAGCGCGGTCGCCGCTGCGACCGAGGTGAGCTTGAGCGCGGTGATGAAGCACGCGAAGTGCAGAGCCAGCGCCACGGCCGCTATTGCCAGGTGGCGTAGCTCCGCCCGGCTCAGGGACGCGAACTCCGCCCGCTTGGACACCACCGCGGGCCCGCCCATCAGCACCGCGCCCAGCAGGTTGCGCCAGAACGCGATGGCCAGGACCGGCGCGGCGGTGGCCGCCATGATCGGTCCGGAAGCGGAGACCCCGATGACGCCCAGGATCGACAGGAAAATGGTCACCCGGCAACCCTATTGCACCGGCTGAGAGCTCCGCGGCTGCCGCTTAAAGCAGGAAGTCCCGGTCGGAGACCGGGACTTCCTTTCGGTGGAGGCACGGGGACTCGAACCCCGAACCCCCTGCTTGCAAAGCAGGTGCGCTACCAATTGCGCCATGCCCCCGAGTGGATCCGCCCGGCGCTGATGCTCCGGACCTGATCCTTGCTATGCCACGTCGTCCGTCGCATTGCTCCAGACGTTCTTGCTCTTCTCCGAATCCTGCCACCGCTTGTAGACGAGAACTCCTACCGCAGCAGCTGCGGCGATGAGCAACCTCTTCACAACAGTCTCCTTGCAGCAACCTGCGGTGGTGGATCCGTGGGCGTACCAGGACTTGAACCTGGGACCTCTTCGTTATCAGCGAAGCGCTCTAACCGCCTGAGCTATACGCCCCGATACCTCTTCGGGCCGAGACACGACTTTACCGTAGTGTCTCCGCAATCATCAAATCGCGGACCCGGGCCGAAGAGGACGGCCCGCTAGTCGTCCGTGAGTGTCACGCCGATACCGCCGACCAGGGTCGAGGAGATGTTGTAGAGCACTGCCGACAGCATCGCAAGAGCGGTCAGGAGGACCACGTTCACGACGGCGATGATGGTCGCGAAGGACAGGACCTGCGGGAGGGACGCGAACTGACGCAGGTCGAATCCGCCGCTCTCCGATCCGGCGATCTCGCGCAGGAGCTCGTTCACACCATCGAAGATGCCCGTCAGGTCGAGGACGGTCCAGATGACGAACGAGGCGACGACCGTCACGATACCGAGAGCCACCGAGAGCAGGAACGACATCTTCAGCACGGACCACGGATCCACCTTGCTGACGAGCAGACGAGCCTTACGGGCCTTCGCCTTCGGCGCCGGTTTGACCAGTCCCGGTCGCTGCCCGGGACGCCCCGACTGTCCGCCCGCGGAAGCCGGACGCTGGGTCGGGCGAGCCGGAGCATTCACGCGCGGGGCGGCCCCGGACGGTCGCGCCTGTCCGGTGGACGCGCGTGGGTTGGTGTTGGCCGAGCTCACTCGCTACCTCCGTCTTCGGGCGACTCAGCGTCGGGCTCAGCCGTTTCCTCTGTCGACAACCGTACTTCATCGGCTGTGAACTCCGCAGGCGCCTCCTGCGGCGTGACCGTGTCCATGATGTCGACGTCAGGGCTCGCCTCGGCGGGATCCTCGATGAGACCCTCCTCGACCGCGACGCTGCGCTCACTGTTGCGGGCGACGGCGATGATGCGGTCGGCCTTGTCTGGCTTCGCGAAGATCACGCCCATCGTGTCGCGACCCTTGGCAGGCACTCCGGCCACGGCCGAACGCACCACCTTGCCTCCACCCATGACCACGAGGACCTCGTCCTCTTCCTGCACGACGAGCGCGCCCACGAGGTCACCGCGTTCCTCGGCGAGCTTCGCCACCTTGATGCCGAGCCCGCCGCGGCCCTGGACGCGGTAGTCGTCGACCCGGGTCCGCTTGGCGAACCCGCCCTCGGTCACGATGAACACGAACGAGGCATCCGTGACGACGTTCGCTGCCAGCAACTCGTCGTCCGCACGGAACTTCATCCCGGTCACCCCCGACGTCGCGCGGCCCATCGGCCGCAGGGCGTCGTCGTCCGCGGTGAAGCGGAGCGACTGGCCCTTGCGCGAGACCAGCATGATGTCGTCCTCCCCGGACACCAGCTGCGCCGAGACGAGCTCGTCGTTGTCGCGGAGGTTGATCGCGATCACGCCGGCGGAGCGGTTGGTGTCGTAGTCCTCCAGGCGCGTCTTCTTGACGAGTCCGCGCTTGGTGGCGAGCACGAGGTACGGGGACTGCTGGTAGTCACGCAGATCGAGCACCTGGGCGATGGTCTCGTCCGGCTGGAAGGCGAGGAGGTTGGCCACGTGCTGGCCCTTGGCGTCGCGCGCAGCCTCCACGAGTTCGTATGCCTTCGCGCGATAGACCCGGCCGAGGTTCGTGAAGAACAGCAGCCAGTGGTGGGTGGTGGTCACGAAGAAGTGCTCGACGACGTCGTCGCCGCGGAGCTGTGCTCCCTTGATCCCCTTGCCGCCGCGGGCCTGCTGCCGGTAGTTGTCGCTGCGGGTCCGCTTCACGTAACCGCCGCGCGTGATCGTGACGACCATCTCCTCCTCGGGGATCAGGTCCTCCATGCTCATGTCGCCGTCGTAGCCCATGAGGATCTCGGTGCGTCGGTCGTCACCGAACTTGGCCACGATCTCCGCGAGCTCGGTGCTGACGATGCCGCGCTGGACGTCCTCCGACGCCAGGATGCGGTTGAACTCGGTGATCATCGACTCGAGCTCCGAGTGGCGGTCCTGGATCTTCTGCCGTTCCAGGGCGGCGAGGCGCCGCAGCTGCATGTTCAGGATGGCGGTGGCCTGGAGCTCGTCGATGGACAGCAGCCCCATCAGCCCGTCGCGGGCCTCCTCCGTCGTGGAGGATGCCCTGATCAGGGCGATCACCTCGTCCAGCGCATCGAGCGCCTTGAGCAGTCCACGGAGGATGTGTGCCTCCTCCTCCGCCTTACGCAGCCGGTACCGCGTCCGCCGGACGATGACTTCGAGCTGGTGCGTGACCCAGTGGCGGATGAAGGCATCAAGGCTCAGCGTGCGGGGCACGTCGTCGACGATCGCCAGCATGTTCGCGCTGAAGTTGTCCTGCAGCTGCGTGTGCTTGTACAGGTTGTTGAGCACCACCTTCGCGACGGCGTCGCGCTTCAGCACGATCACCAGGCGCTGGCCCGTACGCCCCGACGTCTCGTCCCGCAGGTCAGCGATCCCGCTGACCTTGCCGTCCTTGACGAGCTCGGCGATCTTGATCGCCAGGTTGTCGGGGTTGGCCTGGTAGGGCAGTTCCGTGACGACGAGGCAGGTCCGGTTCTGGATCTCCTCCACGTTGACGACCGCGCGCATGGTGATCGAGCCCCGACCGGTCCGGTAGGCGTCCTCGATGCCCTTGTGACCGAGTATCTGTGCGCCCGTAGGGAAGTCGGGGCCCTTGATCCGCAGGATGAGGGCCTCGAGCAGCTCCTCCCTGGAGGCGCCAGGGTTCTCCAGGTACCACTGCACACCGTCCGCGACCTCGCGGAGGTTGTGCGGCGGGATGTTCGTGGCCATGCCGACGGCGATACCGGAGGATCCGTTGACGAGCAGGTTCGGGAAACGCGACGGCAGGATCGTCGGTTCCTGGTTCTTGCCGTCGTAGTTGTCCTGGAAGTCGACGGTCTCCTCGTCGATGTCCCGCACCATCTCCATGGCGAGCGGTGCCATCTTCGTCTCGGTGTACCGGGGAGCTGCAGCGCCGTCGTTCCCGGGAGATCCGAAGTTGCCCTGACCCAGGGCCAGCGGGTACCGCATGGTCCAGTCCTGGATCAGGCGGACGAGGGCGTCGTAGATCGCCGAGTCGCCGTGCGGGTGGTACTGGCCCATGACCTCGCCGACGACGCGGGCACACTTGTTGAACGAGCGATCCGGGCGATAGCCGCCGTCGAACATCGCGTAGAGCACCCTGCGGTGGACGGGTTTGAGCCCGTCCCGCACGTCGGGGAGTGCGCGGCCGACGATGACCGCCATCGCGTAGTCGAGGTAGGAACGCTGCATCTCCGTCTGCAGGTCCACCTGCTCGATGCGGTCGGTCAGTATCTCGCCCTCGATGGGCTCGTCCGGTCCGTTGCCGGTGATCTCGTCACTCATGAATCAGTTCCGTTCGTCATGTCTTGTGTCCTGCGCTACCGGCGTGACTGAGGCGTGGTGGCTCCGGCATCCTGTGGAGGCGCTTCGATATCTGCGAGGAACGAGCAGACCCCGGTGCGCCGGCAGGATGCCGGAGTTCCGCATTAGATATCCAGGAAACGCACGTCCTTGGCGTTCTGCTGGATGAAGTTGCGGCGGGACTCGACGTCCTCACCCATCAGCACGGAGAACACCTGGTCTGCTGCCGCGGCGTCGTCCATCGTCACCTGCAGCAGGGTGCGGTGATCGGGATCCATGGTGGTGTCCCACAGCTCCGTGTAGTCCATCTCTCCGAGACCCTTGTAGCGCTGGATCCCGTTGTCCTTCGGGAGGCGCTGGTTCCTGGCCATGCCCATCTTGATGACCTCGTCACGCTCCCGGTCGCTGAAGACGTAGTCGTGCTTCGCGTTGGACCACTTGATCCGGTACAGGGGCGGCTGCGCCAGGTAGACGAAACCGTTCTCGATCAGTGGTCGCATGTAGCGGAACAACAGCGTGAGCAGCAGCGTCGTGATGTGCTGCCCGTCGACATCCGCATCGGCCATGAGAACGATCTTGTGGTACCGCGCCTTCTCCACATTGAAGTCCTCGCCGATACCAGCACCGAAGGCGGTGATCATGGCCTGCACCTCACTGTTGCCGAGCGCCCGGTCCAGGCGTGCACGCTCCACGTTGAGGATCTTCCCGCGCAGGGGCAGGATCGCCTGGGTCTCGGGGTTGCGCCCCCGCACGGCCGATCCACCGGCCGAGTCACCCTCGACGATGTAGATCTCCGAACGAGCCGGATCCTTGGACTGGCAGTCCTTGAGCTTGCCGGGCATCCCACCGGACTCCAGCAGGCCTTTCCGGCGCGTCGACTCGCGCGCCTTGCGGGCTGCCAGACGTGCCTGTGAGGCCTGGATGGACTTCCGGATCACGTCACGTGCCGGACCCGGGTTGCGCTCGAGCCAGTCGCCCAGCTGATCGGTGACGACGCGCTGGACGAAGCCCTTGACCTCGGAATTACCGAGCTTGGTCTTGGTCTGTCCCTCGAACTGCGGTTCGGAGAGCTTCACGGAGATGACAGCCGTGAGGCCCTCGCGGATGTCGTCACCCGTGAGGTTGTCGTCCTTCTCCTTGATGATGTTCTTCTCGCGCGCGTACTTGTTGATCAACGTGGTCATGGCTGCGCGGAAGCCCTCTTCGTGCGTTCCACCCTCGTGCGTGTTGATCGTGTTGGCGTAGGTGTGGACGCTTTCCGAGTAGGCGGACGTCCACTGCAGCGCGACCTCGACGGCCATCTTCCGATCCGCATTCTCGGTCTCGAACGCGATGACGTCCTCGTGGATGACCTCCACGCGCTTGGCCGAATTCAGATGGCGGACGTAGTCGAGGAGCCCGTTCTCGTAGAGGTACTGCACGGACCTGTGCTTCGTCTCACCGTCGGATTCCTGGGCCTCGTCGATCTCGACCACTTCGTCGGTCTCGACGGCGCTCACGCGCTCGTCGGTGAGCGTGATGCGCAGGCCCTTGTTCAGGAAGGCCATCTGCTGGAACCGCGCCCGGAGAGTCTCGAAATCGAACTCGGTACTCTCGAAGATCGAGTCGTCGGGGTAGAACGTCTGGGTGGTGCCCGTCTCCGTGGTCTCCTCACCCTTGCGCAGCTCACCCACCGGCTTGCCGCCGTCGGCGAAGGACTGGTGCCACACGTGACCCTGTCGGCGGACTTCCGTCTCGACGCGCTTGGACAGCGCGTTCACCACCGAGATGCCGACACCGTGGAGGCCGCCGGAGACCGCGTAGCCGCCTCCACCGAACTTGCCGCCGGCATGCAGGATGGTCATGACCACCTCGACCGTGGGGCGCCCCTCCGTCGGGTGCATGTCGACGGGGATACCGCGCCCGTTGTCGACGACCTTGACACCGCCGTCGACCTGGAGGGTGATCTCGATGTGGTCGCAGTACCCCGCCAGAGCCTCGTCGACGGAGTTGTCGACGACCTCGTAGACGAGGTGATGGAGCCCTCGGGGTCCGGTGGACCCGATGTACATGCCGGGACGCTTCCTCACCGCCTCGAGTCCTTCGAGGACCGTGATCTCACTCGCCCCGTACGCGTGCTCGGTGGCGGCTTCGAGGATCGGGGACTCGCCCTCACCGATCAGCACATCGCTTGCATTCAATTCGTTCTCGTGTGCCACAGGCGTAGCCGGCTCCTCAGCTGGATGAACAGAACAATCTGGTCCTATTCTACCTTGTCATGGCCTACAATCCCTCACCAACAGCCCCTCATCGGCCAATAAAGCCCCGTCAGAGCCGATAGCGGGACCTCCCGTGAGGACGGATACGACGGGCGGACCTCCACTTGCGCTACAGGCCGTCCACGGGGTGCCAGTGAACCGCTGCAGCGTTGGGCATCAGGTCATCCGTAGGTGTCCCGTGGTCCCCGTCCCTTCACCGAGCGGCCACCCTTGCGCCAGCTCGGAGCCGCCGGACCGATGACGGAGAGCCGCGTGACGACGCCGGCACCGAGTTCGGCCTCGAACCTCTGCAGTACCTGGGGGGTGATGAGGCGTAACTGGGTCGCCCAGGCGGTCGAATCGCACCTCACCAGGACGGTGTCGGCGTCGAAGCTCTCGGGGACGCAGTGCGCAGCGATGTCGGACCCCACGATCTCGCCCCAGCGGGCCAGGACCGAGCCGACGGCCACGGGAGATCTCCACCCCCGCTCGGAGAGCATGCGGGAGAAGACGGTGCCGAGGCCCTCCGGGTCCCTGCCGCCGTAGACGGGCTCCGGCGAGTAACGGCGTCGGGCCGCCTTGCCCGACCGGGTCGACGCTGCCTCCCTCGGGGTTCCCCTCGATGTCGACGCACTGCGCAACCTGTTGAGCAGGGCCTGCGGAGCGTCCTGCTCGGGGAAGTCGCCCCTCCCTGCAGCTGGTCCCGTCTCCGTCCCCGACGGGTCAGTGTGCACCTGCGGCACTCCGTCCTGTTCCGTGCGGTCTCCATCACCCCGTCCGGATTCGCCGCCGGGCCCGCGGTCGGATCCGCGGTCAATTCCGGGCTCAGGCATGGTCGGCCTGCCCGTCGACGGCCGCTGAGCCGGCGGTCGTCCCGTGCGGCAGCTCGGCTCCGTCGTCGATGCCCCCCGGAACCACCCTCAGTTGGCGGCCGAGGAGTTCAGCGGGGATGTCGTCTCCCACAGCGGCGGTGACGAGGACCTGTTCGGCCGGCGCGACGATCGCTGCGAGGCGTGTCCGCCGCTGGAGATCGAGCTCCGCGAAGACATCGTCGAGGATGAGGACGGGGTCCCCGCCCGGAGTGGGGTCCTCCTCGAGCAGGAGGTAGTAGGAGGCCAGTCTCAGGGCCAGAGCCATCGACCAGGTCTCTCCGTGCGATGCATACCCCTTCGCCGGGGCCGCGCCCAGCCGGAGTGCCAGTTCGTCGCGGTGGGGACCGACCAGCGAGACACCCCTGTCGAGCTCCTTCCTGCGATGACGCAGGAGAGTGCCGGTGAACAGTTCCGTCAGGTCGGGCAGTGACAGATCGCGGAGCACTTCCTGCGTGTCGTCTCCCGGCTCGACGGCGTCGTCATCGCCGGCACCCGGGAGCTCGACCGACGAGGAGACGGTCGAGACGTAGCTCAGGCCGGCTCGCTTCGAACCGTCGGTCAGCTCCTCGTACGCGCGGATGACGTGGGGGCGGAGCTTGTCCACCAGGAGGATCCTGGCCGCCAGCAGCGAGGCACCCGCCTCGGCGAGGTGCTGGTCCCAGACGTCAAGGGTGGCCTCGTGCGACGGAGAGAACCGGCCGGCCGCGCGGGCGGACTTCAACAGGGCGTTGCGTTGCCTGAGGACACGCTCGTAGTCGGAGCGCAGCGCCGACTGGTGCGGCAGGAGCGACACCATGACGTCGTCGAGGTACCGGCGCCGACCGGACGGATCACCCTTGACCAGGGACAGGTCCTCAGGGGCGAAGAGCACCGTCTTGAGGATCCCGGCGGCATCACGGGCCCGGACCGGATTGGACCTGTTGATCCGCGCCCGATTGGCCGTCAAGGCGTTGATCTCGACCTCGACACTGGTGCGTTGGTTCCCCCGGACGAGCTTCCCACGGATGATCGCGCGCTCCTCACCGAAAGCGATCAGCGGCCTGTCGGTGCTGACACGATGGGAGGAGAGGGTGGCGAGGTATCCGATCGCCTCGACGATATTGGTCTTGCCGACGCCGTTGGGACCGACGAAGACCGTGATGCCGGGCTCCACAACCGTGTCGAGCTGCCCGTAACTCCGGAACCCGGTGAGCGAGAGGTGCTCAACGTACACCGGGCACCACTTACTCGGATTTCTGCTGGGCCGGCTTCACGGCATGTCCGCCGAACTGGTTGCGGAGCGCCGAGACCATCTTCATCGACGGGGAATCGTCCTGCCTTGATGCGAAACGGGCGAACAGCGCCGCTGTGATCGCAGGTGCCGGTACCGAATTGGCGATCGCTTCCTCCACCGTCCATCGTCCCTCGCCTGAATCCTCCACGTATCCAGCGATCCTGGACAGTCCGGGATCCTCCTGCAGCGCCTTCACCAGCAGATCCAGGAGCCACGACCGGACGACCGTCCCCTTCTGCCAGGCGGCGAACGTGCCATGGACATCCTTGACGATGTCCTTGGCCTCGAGGAGCTCGTACCCCTCGGCGTAGGACTGCATCAGTCCGTACTCGATACCGTTGTGGACCATCTTGGCGTAGTGACCGGCTCCGACGTCGCCCACATGGACGAAGCTCTCCTCGCGGTTCCCCTCGGGACGGAGTGCGTCGAAGATCGGCATGGCGAGGTCGACGTCATCCTGGCTCCCGCCGGCCATCAGACCGTACCCGTTCTCACGTCCCCAGACTCCGCCCGAGACTCCGCAGTCGAGGAAGCGGATTCCCTTCTGCGCCAGCAGGGCCGCGTGGATCTGGTCGTCGGTGAACTTGGAGTTGCCGCCGTCGATGACCATGTCTCCTTCGGACAGGACGTCCGAGAGGTCCTTCACGACAGCATCGGTGATCTGGCCTGCAGGCACCATCACCCAGATGATCCGCGGGGCCGGGATCGCGGCGGCCAGTTCCGCCAGATCGGCGACGTCGGTGAGGTCGGGATCGCGGTCGAAGCCGGTGACCTCCAGCCCCTTCCCACGAAGCCGCTCCCTCATGTTGAATCCCATTTTTCCGAGTCCGATGAGGCCGATGTGCATGAGCTTCTCTTTCTGACGATGTCCCGGCCGCCTGACGCGTGTGCCGGGGTACCTGCGTTGTGGTTACTGGTTCGGCAACCGGACGGGCATCAGCAGGTACCTGTAGTCTTCCCTGTCCTCACCCGCGGCGTCCTCCTGTGCAGAGATGACCGCCGGCTTCGGTGGTGAGGTAAAGGAGAACCGGACGAACGGGCTGTTGAAGGCGCCGAGGCCCTCGCTCAGGTAGTGGGGGTTGAAGGCCACCGTGATGTCGTCCCCATCGAGGGTCGCTTCGATCACCTCGGACGCCTGGGCATCCTCTCCCGTCCCGGCATCCAGGGCGACCTGGCCCTCGGTGAAGGCCAACCGGACCGGCGTGTTGCGTTCCGCGACCAGCGAGACGCGGCGCACAGCCTCGACCAGGGCGCTGGTCTGCACGGTGGCGTGGATCGGGGTGTTGTCCGGGAACAGGGATCGGATCTTGGGGTAGTCCCCGTCGACCAGCAGTGAGGTGGTGCGCCGTCCGCCGGATTCGAAGCCGATGAGTTCGGAGTCGTCGGAGAAGGCGATGTTCAGGTCCCCGGCACCGCCGAGGGTCTTGGCGACCTCGTTCAGGGTCTTGGCCTTGACCAGGGCACTCGTCGAGATGCCCGGAGTCGTGGGTTTCCAGGACACCTCACGCAGCGCGAGGCGGTACCTGTCGGTGGCGAGGAGGGTGATGAGATCGTCCTCGATCTCCATCCGGACCCCGGTGAGGATGGGCAGGGTGTCATCGCGGCTCGCGGCGATGATGACCTGGGAGACGGCCTGTGCGAAGGCTTCTCCGTCGACGACGCCGCTGACGGCGGGGAGCTTCGGCAGTTCAGGGTATTCGCCCTCCGGCATGGTTGCCAGATTGAACCGGCTGTTCCTGCAGGTCAGGGTGACCTTGGAACCGTCCGTCGCCACCTCGACGGGAGCGGAGGGAAGGCTGCGGCAGATGTCGGCGAGCAACCGGCCGGAGACGAGGATCGTCCCCTCCTCGAGTACGTCGGCAGCGATCTCCAACCGCGCGGAGATCTCGTAGTCGAAGCTCGCGAGACTCAGGGTTCCGCCTTCCGCCCTGATGAGGAGCCCGGCCAGAACGGGTACCGGCGGTCGGGGTGACAGTGAACGGGCGGTCCACGAAACAGCCTCTGCAAGTACATCCCGCTCAACTCTGAATTTCACGGAGCAGTGCCGCCTTTCGCCAGATCAAAAAAACAGCCACCGACCAGGTGTCGGCGGACTCTTCGGTTTCGTGTCGCCCTCGGAGGTGTCCGGGCACGGGGAACTTCAACCCTACTGGCTCACAGCTTAGCCGGATAGCAGTACGGGACCGTGGGCTCGGAGGTCCGGCGGGACGGGCTCGTGGAACGTGGAATGTTATTTGAAGAACTTTTGAAGTTTAAGGTTCGTAGTGTTAATAACTGCTGTGGATACTGTGGATAACTACGCTCGGCGGTGCCACGACAGCGATCTGCCCTGTGGAGAAGATGTGAGGTCGGACGACGGCCGGCTGTGGCCGCCTGTGGGCGAAATCCTTGTCATTCCGCAGGTCCACAGGCAGCAGGGGGTTTTTCCTCAGGACGGGCGCCGTTCCCCGTCGGTTATCCACAGCTGTATCCACACCTGTTAATTACCGGGGTCCGTCGATACCGCCTGAGGCGTCCGGCTCAGGCCTCGCGCTGCTTGTGTTTGATGCGGTTGGTCAGCTCGGTCACCTGGTTGAAGATCGCGCGCCGCTCCGCCATCAGCTCGCGGATCTTGCGGTCGGCGTGGATGACGGTGGTGTGATCGCGTCCTCCGAGTTCCTGGCCGATCTTCGGGAGCGACATGTCCGTCAGTTCCCTGCAGAGGTACATGGCGATCTGTCGAGCTGTGACGAGGGTCCTCGTTCGTGACTTGCTGCAGAGCTCTTCGAGACTGATCTGGAAGTAGTCCGCGGTCTGGGCCATGATCACCGTCGACGTGATCTCGCGGGCGCCGTCGTCGGAGATCAGATCCTTCAGCACGATCTCGGCCAGATTGACGTCCACGGGCTGCCGGTTCAGGCTCGCGAAGGCCGTGACCCTGATCAGCGCGCCCTCGAGCTCGCGGATGTTCGTCGCGATCTTCGAGGCGATGTACTCCAGCACGTCGTCGGGCGCACTCAGACTGTCGCTGATGGCCTTCTTGCGGAGGATGGCGATACGGGTCTCGAGCTCGGGAGGCTGGATGTCCGTCAGCAGGCCCCACTCGAAGCGCGACCGCATGCGTTCCTCGAAGCCGATGAGTTGTTTCGGCGGCAGGTCCGAGGTGATGACCACCTGCTTGCTGTGGTTGTGCAGCGCATTGAAGGTGTGGAAGAACTCCTCCATCGTGCGGTCCTTGCCGGACAGGAACTGGATGTCGTCGATGAGCAGGATGTCCACGTTGCGATAGGTCTGCTTGAAGCTGGACCCTTCGTCGTCCCTGATCGAATTGATGAAGTCATTGGTGAACTCCTCCGAGTTCACGTACCGCACGCGGATGCCCGTGTAGAGGTGGCGCGCGTAGTGACCGATCGCGTGGAGCAGGTGTGTCTTGCCGAGTCCTGAGTCCCCGTAGATGAACAGCGGGTTGTAGGCCTTGGCCGGTGCCTCGGCGACCGCGACCGCTGCCGCGTGGGCGAAGCGGTTGGATGATCCGATCACGAAGGTGTCGAAGATGTACTTGGGATTGAGCCGCCCGAACTCGTGGGAGTTGCTGGGCGGTGTCGGTGACGGCATCGCCTCTCCCCTGGGTTCCGGAGAGAGTTTCTCGACTTCCTGTTCAGGAGTCTCGTCCGCAACGGGAGTCAGCTCCGGATCGATGACGAAGGCGCACTGGATGTCCTCGCGGAAGACGCCGCGCAGAGCCTCGTCGAGTGCTGCCTTGAGTTGCGTCTGCAGGACCTCCCGCGTCAGCTCGTTCGGCACGGCGATCAGCATGGTGGTCCCGATGAGGCCCTGTGCCTGGGCCAGCACCATGAAGCCACGCTGACGTGGGGTGACGCGATCGTCCTGCTCCAGGGTCCGGATGACTTTGCGCCAGGAACTCCCGACGTCATTTACCTCATCTGTACCCACGAAGAACCCCTCTTTGCTGTGCTGTCCACACTCGAAAATGTCCGTCATCCACAGAGTTGTGCACATGTCGTGGATAAACGGACCAGAGGCAAGACTAGAGGATCAAAACTGCAGAAGATAGCGGACTGGCGCGCTCCTGCAGGGCTCGGGAGGGGCATCGTCAGGCGCCCCCGGTGGCCGTGTAGGCTGTCTTCGAAGCTGGTTTTCCACAGGTTGTTGAAGAAAAGCCCCGTCTGCCCGGAGACGGCGAGTTTGACGCGTCAGAGCCGCGTCCCCTAACGTGATGTAGTCCAACATGTCTGCATTTCGCATGCCATCACAGATGTTCCCGGGTACTAAGAGGCCTCGGGATGTGACAGCACCTCCGCGAATGTCGGATGTACACCTTCATCGCGTCAGTCTGTTCTTCCCCCTTGTTGCAATGGGCCGGACGCATCTCAAGATCGTTCTGGAGTAACTACAGTGAGCAAGCGGACTTTTCAGCCGAATAACCGCCGTCGTGCCAA
>JASLAA010000247.1 GCA_030147325.1 Arthrobacter sp.
GACGCGACACTCGCCGCGGTCGGCTAGGGACCGGTCGTTTCGTCACTGCGCCCTGGGGCTCATCACCCTGCCCACCGGACAGAAAGAGCACACGGCCTGAGTCAGCGCCCCCGGGCCCGATCAGCGTCACGGCGATGCAGCCGGACGGCGGACGGCCCGAGCGCGTCACCCGCAGTGCTGGAAGAGATGGTCGACGGGTGCCGGCCGCCCCGCAGCGCCGGCAGCAGGACGGCGGGTGGCAAGCCATGACGTCGGGCGATCCGACTGGACAATGCTCCCGGAGCCGGAATATAACTAGTTCATAGAACTAGTAGACAGTACGGTTACTATTCTCGATCGAAAGGACATAGCGGTGACGCAGACCATCAGCGAGCCATCTGGCGCCCGAACCATGAGTGACGGTGCCCCTCGTCACTGCGGTGAGCCGATGACGCTGCGGGAGACGTCCTACCGCGGGTCCGCCTACGGCATGATCCAGCAGCCGACCCCGGGGTCCGACGTCGAGCTCGTCTGGGCCTGCACCTGCGGATTCCAGTTGTCCCCGGAAGAGCCTGCCGAGCTCGCCTACCCGTTGCCGCCCGCATTGCACCGAGTCGCTGCGGCAGCCGCGGACCTGGAATCGATGCAGTGGCACCTCGACCGGCTCGCAGCCGATCTCGAAGCCGCCGTCGTACGGGCCACCGACGCCGGTGCAGCCCTCCTCGACGTCGCCGAGGCTGCGCAGCTGGATCCCGCCGATGTGCAGCACCTCGCATCCGGTGTCCACCGCCTCGCCGACGTAGGCTAGTCAGGACTCCCGGGCTCTCCGGACAGGTCGCCCTCCGGGGCCGTACGACGACGGAAGGCCTTCCATGGCAGAACCGGAATGGACGCATCACGCCATCTGGTGGCAGGTGTATCCGCTGGGATTCGTCGGTGCGGAGAAGACCGCTACCGTCGAACCGGCCGCACCCCACCGACTGCTGGAGCTGGTGCCCTGGCTCGACTACGTGGTGGCTCTGGGCGCCTCCGGGTTGGCGCTCGGTCCGATCTTCGCGTCGGAGACCCACGGCTACGACACCACGGACTACTTCCGCATCGATCCCCGGCTGGGCTCGGCAGAGGACTTCGACGTCCTCGTGGCGGAGGCACACGGCCGGGGCCTGCGGATCCTCCTCGATGGTGTCTTCAACCACACCGGCCGGACCTTCGGGCAGTTCCAGGACGTGCTCGCACACGGTCCGGACGCCGCTGCCGCCTCGTGGTTCACCCTCGACTGGCCCGCTGACGCACCCCCCGACGTCGAACCCGGGTACCGCGACTTCGAGGGCCACCACCACCTCGTCGCACTGAACCACGAGGAGCCTGCCGTCGCCGACTTCGTCGTGGAGGTGATGGACTTCTGGCTCCAGCGCGGTGCCGATGGGTGGAGACTGGATGCCGCCTACGCCGTGCCGCCGTCGTTCTGGGCCGACGTGACCGCGCGCGTGCGATCGTCCCACCCTCAGGCCTACTTCGTGGGCGAGTACATCCACGGCGACTATGCGCTCGATGTCTCGACGGGCGGTCTGGACTCCGCGACCCAGTACGAGCTGTGGAAGGCGATCTGGAGTTCACTGAACGACGCGAACTTCTTCGAACTGGCTGCCGCACTCGAGCGGCACAATGCGCTCCTGGGCACCTTCGCGCCACTGACCTTCATCGGCAATCATGACGTCACCCGGATAGCGAGCAGACTCACGGACCCGGGTCTGGTGGCGCACGCCGCCGCTGTCCTGTTCACCGTGGGAGGCACCCCTTCCATCTACTACGGGGACGAACAGGGCTACCGTGGCGTCAAGGAGGACCGACTCGGCGGTGACGACGACGTCCGGCCGCTCTTCCCACCGACACCAGCGGACCTCTCCGCCGTCGGACACCCCGTCTTCGCCGTGCATCAGGCGCTCATCGGCGTCCGCCGCCGAAACCCCTGGCTGCACCGTGCGACCACCGAGGTCGTGCAGCTCTCGAACGAGGTGCTCGTGTATCGCTCGTCAGCCGCCGGGCAGGGCTTCCTGGTGGTCGCACTGAGCCTCTCCGGCGACGAGCAGAGGGTTGGCGCCGGGGGGGCGCACTCCATCCTCGCCGGCACTGCGACGATGGACGGGGGCGACGCCGTCCTTCCAGCACGCGGGTGGGTCATCCTCGGGTGAAGGCCGGGCACGATGACCGCAGGCCCGCCCGGGCATCACGTGTTGACCCCGGGCAGGGAGGGGCACCCCGAGTGGATAATGGAACTGCACGGCATGCCCGAGAGGAGATCGGATGAGTTCGCAGCAGGAGCCCGGAGACGTCGGAACGGTCGACTTCACTCCCTGGCCCAAGCCGGTGCCGCCGCACGTCCTCAACGGCGTGAAGAAGATCCTGCTCGTGGTAGCGATCCTCGTCGCCGTGAACCAGCTCGTCCCGGCGACCAGTCTCGGATCCTCCCTGAGCAGCACGTTCACGCTCCTCGTGGTGCTGTCGTGGCTGGCACCGCTCGGCCGGATCCTCGCCGCCAAGCCCTG
>JASLAA010000288.1 GCA_030147325.1 Arthrobacter sp.
CCCTTCCCCTGCGGACGGCAACCTTCGTCTGCAGCCGCAGCCAGGCATCATCGAGCCTGACGGCGAGATGGCGGTCCTCGATGACGGGAGTCGCAGGCCTGCTGCTCGGATCGGCGGAGGAGTCACGGGGATCATCGGAACGTGGACACATGCCGTCCAGTCTGGCATGTGAGGCCTCCCTGGACGACTCTCCCCCAATTCACCGGATACCGCGGGTGGCGCCCAGGTCACGGGAGGCTAACAACTCAGCCGTACCCGGTGGACGCGCTTGTCGCCAGGAGCGCCGGCTGCGACGCTGGGAGTTCGGTTCAGCTGACGATCATCGGGGATGCAATGACACACGAATGGGAACGGACAGGCGTGCGCCTCAAGGATGATCCCGTGCTGCAGACCTGGCGCGCTGCTGCTTCGCACAACCCCGATGACGCAGCAGCGGACCTGGCCCACGCCATCCGGTTCGGCAGGGCCCAGCCTGCCCTCGAGGCCGTCGCCGCCGGCGGTACCGGCCTCACCAGTGACCATGCCAGAGCCATCCACTTCGCGAACGAGATGGCCGAACTGCGGCACTACGAACCCCTGATCGGGGTCGACGACGGAACTCCGGTCCTCGCCGCCGGTGTCCAGCAGCTGATCCGTAGCTTCGAGGACCTGGGGTTGTGGGACGGCCAGCCGGACTGGGACGTCTGACCGGATCCTTCCCGTCCCGCCGCCGGCCCCGGCACCAGCCCGTGCAGCGTGGGACACTCGGTGCATGGTCGCCCTCATCCTTCCGTGGAATCCCGACGAGCCGCAGTGGACCGGGACCTATGCCGCGGATGTCGAGGCCGTCGCCAGAGTCGGGCTGCTCAGGCGGGAATGGGTCCTCCCCGTCGATCCGGGACTGGCGGCCGGAGCGGATGTCTGGCTGCTCGTCGTCGGAAGCCGCCCTTCGCGCAACGGACTGATCGGACACGGGATCCTGGCGCGCACACGCGCGGAGCAGGCAGCGGGGACTGGCGTGCTCCTGGACCTCGACATCGATGTCCTGCTGCCGCACGGTGATCAGGTTCCTACGCCGGAACTCCCCGTCACGGTGCAGGATGCCGAGGCCGGGGGTGTCGTTGCGCTGACGGTCGACGAAGGAACGGCACGCGCCGTCCGCGGGATCTGGGCCGCCACCAACCCGCCCTCGAGTGGCTCGGTCCACCCCGTTCCAGGCTCCCTGCCGTCCGGCGTCGTGAAGACCGTCCCGACCAATCGGTGCGAGCAGGACGCTGCCCTGCGCGGTGTCGCCCTGGCGCATCGTGGTTCAGCCTGCCTCGCCTGCGGTCTGGACTTCGAGCAGATGTACGGTTCCCCGGACTCCGCGTCGATGCAGGTGCATCTCATCACGCCGCTCGGCCTCGTCGACGGCGAGTACGAGCCGGATCCGCTCGTGGATCTGGTACCCCTGTGTCCCAGCTGCCATGTCGTGGCGCACAGCCGCTGGCCGGATGCCTACGGCGTCGAAGAGCTACGAACGATGCTCCGGGCCGGCGGTCACCTGCACGGAGCGGTCGTGTCGGACCGGCAGCTCGAGTCGGAAGCAGCAGCAGCACGGCTCCTGGAGGCGTAGGGGCTGTTCGATCCCTGCTCCCCCGTTCGGGTACTCATGGACCGCGCCGCGTATGCGATGGACGCGCCGGACGCCACCGCCAGAGAAACCATAAGCATGCTTGTGATTCGCCTGCGGCCGTCCTACGCTGGCGAGGATTCGCTGGCTGCTGACGGCCGGCGCCGAGGACAGGACCCCGCATGCTCACCATGACCGATCTCGACCCCCTCCTCGCCCGTCGCGGCGCTGTGTTCACGGACCGCAGTGAGAAGGTGGGCTCCATCGGAGAGGTGTATCTGGACGATTCGACGGGCGGGCCTGCCTGGGTCACCGTCCACACCGGACTCTTCGGCACCCGGGAATCGCTCGTTCCACTGAGGGGAGCCGCGGTCGAGGGTGACCACCTCGTCGTCGCCGTCGACAGGGATCTGATCAGGCACGCACCGTCGGTCGAACGCGATGGACACCTCTCCCCCGAGGACGAGGCCGCCCTCTACCGCCACTACGAGCTGCAGCCTCCAGCCTCGACGGCCACCAGCGCCGGGAATGCGGTGGTGGGCACGGAGACATCAGCGCAGCACGACGGCGGCGAACCGTGGATGATCCGGTCCGAGGAACGGCTCAGGGTCGGGACGGAGCAGCACGACGCCGCGCGGGTCCGCCTGCGGAAGTACGTGGTCACCGAGCAGGCGACGGTGACGGTTCCCCTTCGGCGCGAGGCGGTCCGCATCGACGTCGAGCCGCTTCCGGCGACGCCGCTCGACGACTCGGCCGAGCGTGGGCTGTTCCGGGAGGAATCGGTGGAGATCGTCCTGCGCGAGGAGCTACCCGTCGTGAGCAAGGAGACGGTGGCCGCGGAGCGGGTCACGCTGAAGAAGGTCGCTGTCGCCCGCCGAGCCACCGTCCGCGAGGAGGTCCGCAAGGAACGCATCGTGAGCAGCATCGACGGGGCGGTGACCGGCGGCGACGGCGCACGGGGCTCGACGCGGGGCACGGGGAAACCGGCTGCGACCGGGGCGGAGCACGGGAAGTCCGGGCTGGTGACCGGCAGCCCCAATGCCCTGCTAAAGGGGAAGAACAAGCGCCGCTGAGAGCAGGGCGTAGCCAGTTCCTGCGGGGACGTCAGAACTGGCTACGCCGACGGCGGGGCATGCGCTCCGCCGTCGTCAGCTGAGCCAGTCCCACCAGCGTGCCGGTCTGCGATCCGGTTCCCGGGGGACCTCGATCGTCGCTTCAGCGCCCAGCGCCGACGCTGCCCCCTGCAGGTCATCGGCGGTGAGCATCATGACCTCGTCCCGGTCGAGGGCATCGAGGTTCCGCTGCTCGTTGAGCGACAGCCTCAGCGCCTGGCGGTTGAGTGACTGCTCGAACAGTGTGCGGGCAAAGCGCGCGTTGCCCGAGTCCTCGCCGGTGGAGACCCCGGACAGGATGCGGCGCAGCATCTCATCGGCACCCGGCTCCAGCATGTATTCGTGGTGGGTGAGCATCTGCTCGAAGATGGTCTGCAGCGCGTCGACCGA
>JASLAA010000032.1 GCA_030147325.1 Arthrobacter sp.
AGGACCGCGCCGAGTTCGACCAGGGTGAGGGCGGAGGTGTGCACCGGCGGCTCAGCCGTTGCGGAGGATGTCCGCTGCCGCGTCGAGCCCGTCGGATGTACCGACGACCACCAGCAGGTCGCCGGCGGCGAGGGTGAAGTCTGGCGTCGGCGAGGCCTGGACCTGACCCGAACGCAGGACGGCGACCAGCGACGCACCGGAACGCGAGCGCAGCCGTGTCTCGGCGAGCGTCCGGCCGTCGAAGGGCGACCCGTGATCGACGAAGAACTGCCGGGTGGACACCCCCGGCAGGTCACGGTGCTCGTCCGTCAGCTGGGCGACCAGCTGACGTGACCCGAGGAGGTGGCCGATGGTCGCCGCCTCGTCCGGGGTCAGCGGGATGGATGCCACGCAGGCGTCCGGGTCGCTCGCCTTGGAGATGATGAGGTTGAGGTCGCCGTCGCGTTCGGCGACGATTCCCACCCGTCGGCCGGAGCCCGTGACGATCTCGCGGCGCACTCCGATACCCGGGAGGCGCGTTTCGATGACGTTCATGCGCCCATCCTAGACCTCGATTCCCGGTCCTCCGGTCGGTGGGCGGCGTGCGGGCCCCCCGTTCGCTCAGGGCGTCCCGACCCGGGGGCGCGGAGGGAACCGGCGCCTCGCCGGGAGGCGGACGGGGCGATCAGGCGGGCCGGAGTGCCGCGGTGAGCGTCTCGATCGACGCGGGTTCCACCCCGAGATCCTCCGGGTCGACGCCGGTGAGAAGGAGGGTCGCGAGTTCCGCGATGCCCGACGACGTCTGGAAGCCGTAGCCTCCCTGCCCCGCGAGCCAGAAGAAGCCGGGATGCCGCGGGTCGAAGCCGACGACGGGCAGGCCCGACGTCCGCTGGGTGCGCAGGCCCGTCCAGGCCCGCACCACACCGGTGATGCCCAGGTCGGCGACCGACGCCAGGTGCTCCACGAGGCGTTCGACGTCCCCTGCGTGGGGTTGCGCGTCACCGGGTTCGGCGGGCTCCGCCTCGCACGGGGAGATGAGAACGCCCTCGGCGTCGGGCCGGTAGTAGAACGACTCGTCGGCGGCCGCGACCATGGGCGTCCCCACAGCCGGAGCGTGGGTGGCGGTGACGATCGCGGCGGTACGCCGGAGTGGGACGAGGCCCTGCGGGGCGACGCCGCATACGTCCGCGACCCCGTCGGCCCAGGCTCCGGCGGCATTGACGAGGACCTCGGCGGAAATGGGCCGGTAGCCCGCCCGGACGCTCCACCCGGCGCCGTCGTAGCGCGCCGAGGTGACCTCGGCACCCGTGAGGATGATGACGCCGTCCTCGCTCGCGCGCCGGCGGTGGTACTCGAGGAGGAGGTCGGTGTCGGTGCCGACGCAGTCCGTGTCGAGCGCTGCCGCGTCGAAGGCCCCCGGTCGGAGTTGCGGGCACAGGTCCAGGGCCTCCGCGTGCCGGAGACGGTGCATCGAGTCGCTGGACCTCGCGGCGACATCGGCCTCCGAGCCGATGAGCAGGAAGGAGCGCGGGACGGTGAGGGGCAGCCCGGTGGAGGACTGCACGCCGGCCAGGAGATCGAGCGTGCGGCGCGTGAGGTCGAGCACCGGCGGGGGCCCGTAGCTCGGGATGAGCTGCCGGGCAGAGCGCGATGACGTGTGGTATCCGAGCGTGCCCTCCGCCTCGACGAGGACCACGCTCGAGAACGGGGCGAGGGCCGAAGCCAGGGACAGGCCGGCGATCCCGCCGCCGATGATCAGGACGTCGCACTCGAGGGAACTCATCCCGTCATCCTAGGTGGGCGCTCCCCCTGAACGCCGTCCGGCGCCGCGTCCCGTGCAGGAGGACTAGGCCCCGCCCACGTGCGCACCCGGGGCGCCGGCCGCGGACGGATCTGCGGTAGCGGCAACCTCGGACCGGGCCGTGACGAAGGCCGCGACGCAGGCCTCGATATCCTCGGTGCTGTGTGCCGCAGAGAGCTGCACGCGGATCCGGGCTGCACCCTTCGGCACCACCGGGTAGCTGAACGCCGTGACGAAGACACCGTGGGCGAGCATCGCGTCGGCCGTGCGGGCGGCGAGCACCGCGTCACCGAACATCACCGGGATGATCGCGTGCTCACCATCGAGCAGCTCGAAGCCCTCCTCGGTCATGCGGCGGCGGAAGAGGGCTGCGTTGTGAGCGAGGGTCTGCCGGAGCTCCCCACTGTCCTGCACCAGGTCCAGTGCGGTCAGGGTCGCTGCGACGATCGACGGCGCGAGGGAGTTCGAGAAGAGGTAGGGGCGCGCGCGCTGCCGCAGCAGGGCGACGATCTCCGCGCGGGCCGCGACGTAGCCGCCGGACGCTCCGCCGAGGGCCTTGCCGAAGGTCCCGGTGAAGATGTCCACGCGGTCGGCGACACCGGCGTGCTCCGGCGTGCCGGCACCGGTGGCGCCCATGAAGCCGACGGCGTGGGAGTCGTCCACCATCACCATGGCGTCGTAGCGCTCGGCGAGGTCGCAGATGGCCTCCAGCGGCGCGAGGTAGCCGTCCATGGAGAAGACGCCGTCGGTGACCACCAGGCGGCGGCGGGCCCCGGACGCCTCCTGGAGCTTTGCTTCGAGCTCGGCCATGTCCCGGTTCGCGTAGCGGAACCGCTGGGCCTTTGAGAGCCGGATCCCGTCGATGATCGAGGCGTGGTTCAGCGCATCGGAGATGACCGCGTCCTCAGCACCGAGGAGGGATTCGAAGACGCCTCCGTTCGCATCGAAGCACGAGGAGAACAGGATGGTGTCCTCGGTGCCGAGGAACCGGGACACACGGCGCTCGAGCTCGAGATGCAGGTCCTGGGTGCCGCAGATGAAGCGGACCGAGGCCATGCCGAACCCGCGCTCGTCGAGGGCTCTCTTCGCTGCGGCGATGATGTCGGGGTGGTCGGCGAGGCCCAGGTAGTTGTTGGCGCAGAAGTTGAGGACGTCCGCGTCCCCGGCGCCGAGGGCGCCGGCCGTGATGCGGCTGGACTGCGGGGAGGAGATGCGGCGCTCGTGCTTGAAGAGGCCTGCCGAGCGGATGTCGTCGAGTTCTCCGGCGAGCTGGTCGCGGACTGCTGAATACATGGTGTTCCTGTCTGCTAGAAGGTGGTCCAGTCGAGGACCACTTTGCCGCTCGCGCCGTCGCGCGCGGTTGCGAATCCCTGCTGCCAGTCCCGCGCGGGCAGGCAGTCGGTGACGATCGAGGAGACCGCCTCGCGCAGCGTCCGGTTGGACTGCAGCATGGCGCTCATGGCATACCAGGTCTCGAACATCTCCCGGCCGTAGATGCCCTTGAGGGTGAGCATGTGCGTGACGACCTTGCCCCAGTCGATCGAGATGGGACCGGACGGCAGGCCGAGCATCGCGATGCGTCCGCCGTGGTTCATGTTGTCGATCATCTCGGGCAGGGCGGTGGCGTGCCCGGACATCTCCATCCCGATGTCGAAGCCCTCCTTCATCCCGAGTTCGCGCTGCGCGTCGGCGATGCGCATGCGCCTGACGTCGACGGCGATGTCCGCTCCGGCGCCGCGCGCGAGGTCGAGCCTCGATGGGGAGACGTCGGTGATGGCGATCTTGCGCGCACCCGCATGGCGGGCGACGGCGACGGCCATGAGACCGATGGGGCCTGCTCCGGTGATGAGCACGTCCTCGCCGACGAGCGGGAAGCTCAGGGCCGTGTGGACGGCGTTGCCGAACGGATCGAAGACGGCGCCGAGTTCGGGAGTGACACCTGCGTCGTGCACCCAGACATTGGTCTCGGGGACGACGACGAATTCCGCGAACGCACCGTCCCGCTGCACGCCGACACTCGAGGTGTGGATGCACATCTGGCGCCGACCCGCGCGGCAGTTGCGGCAGATACCGCAGACGATGTGCCCTTCGCCCGAGACCCGGTCCCCGATGCGGATGTCCCGGATCCCGTCACCCAGCGCGACCACTTCGCCGTAGAACTCGTGTCCCGGGATGAGCGGTGCGGAGATCATGCCCTGCGCCCAGGCGTCCCAGCTCTCGATGTGGAGGTCCGTGCCGCAGATGCCCGTGGTGATGACCCGGATCTTCACCTCGCCCCACCCGGCTTCGGGCTCGGGCCGGTCCACGAGATCGAACCCGGGGTGCGCCCCGGACTTGTACAGCGCCTTCACTGGACGTTCCTTCCATGCCGCTCCCGGCCTCCAGCGGGATGTGCTGGTTCCTGGGCGGTACAAGTGCCGGGCGGGATATGCCCGGCAGCAACAGTATCAGCGCCGACCACCGGGGGCACTGCCGGCCGGCCGATCCCCTGGGCTGTCCCGGAGCACCTCTCCCAGCGTCTCCACGCCGAGGGCGAGGTACGCCGGGGAGTCGTCGGAGGACGCCGCCATGGCGCTGCCCATGCTGAGCGCCCACCCCCGGGCCCGCACCCAGCTCGCTTCGTCCGTCGGGCGGCATCGCTCGATCCCTGCCCGGAACGCGGAGCGGCCCGCCGCGTCGAAGAACAGCCACGCCGCCGCGAGGTCCGCGGCCGGGTCCCCCGAGCAGAGGTCCCCGAAGTCGACGACGCCGGCCAGCCCGCCGCCGGACGTCAGCACGGTGTTGGCCGGATGCAGATCACCGTGCAGCCACAGCGGCTCGCCGGACCACGTCGGAGCGGCGACGGCCCGGTCCCACACGTCGAGCAGTCGGGGCAGGGACGGTCCTCCGAGAGACAGGAGCCGCGTCCGGACGACGTCGTCCCGCGCCGCGAGCGGGCCTCCCCGCCCCACGGGACTCACCGGGGCGTCGGCCGGGGCCGTGCGCTCGAACCGGACGAGGAAGCGCGCGAGGGGTACCGCCGCCGGTCCGCGCTGTCCACGGGGAACGGCGATGCCGCTCCGTCCCGTGATCCACCGGTTGACGGACCAGTGCCAGGGATAGTCCGGGGCCGGGCGTCCCAGCCGCAGGGGCGACGACGTCGGCACCGGCAGGTCCGCGGTCAGTCGCGGGAGCCACCGCTGTTCCTCGACCATGAGCGCGTCGGCGACCCCGCGGCGCGGCAGTCGCACCACGAGGTCCGCACCGAGCCGGAAGAGCGCGTTGTCCCACCCGTTGCCGGCGAACCGGACCGGCAGACCCGCGAGGTCGGCGTGCTGCTGTTCGAGGAGGGCGACCACGAGGGAGGGCGTGACGTCGATCTCGGCCGTCGGCATGATCGCCATCGCACCCTCCCGGTCCTGCTGACCGGTGTGGTCAGCCCTCGACGCCGAGGCGCTGGAGGATGAGCTCGCGCACCCGGCCGGCGTCGGCCTGACCGCGCGTGGCCTTCATCACGCCACCGACGATCGCGCCGACCGCCTGCACCTTGCCGCCGCGGATCTTGTCGGCGACATCGGGCTGTGCTGCGAGCGCCCCGTCGATCGCTTCGAGCAGCGGGCCGTCGTCGGACACGACCGCGAGGCCGCGCTGCTCGACGACCTCGGCGGGGGTACCCTCGCCGGCGAGGACGCCGTCGAGCACGTCGCGGGAGAGCTTGTCGTTGATCTTGCCTGATTCGATGAGGCTGTTGAGTTCCACGATCAGCTCGGGCGTGACACCCAGCTCGGCGGGCTCGACGTCGGCGATTTTGGCGCGGCGCGAGATCTCGCCCATCCACCACTTCCGGGCGACGGCGGCGCTGACGCCGGCGGCGATGGTGTCCTCGATCGAGGACATGACGCCGGCGTTGACGACGTCGCGGAACTCGGGGTCGGAGTAGCCCCAGTCGGCCTGCAGCCGCTTGCGCCGCTCGGCGGGGGGCTCGGGGAGCTCGGCGCGCAGCTTCTCGATCCAGGCGTCGTTCGTCACGACCGGCACGAGGTCCGGCTCGGGGAAGTAGCGGTAGTCGTCGGCGTCGGACTTGGGCCGTCCCGACGTCGTCGAGCGCGTGTCCTCGTGCCAGTGGCGCGTCTCCTGCAGGATCGGCGTGCCGGAGTCGAGCACGGCTGCGTGCCGCTGGATCTCGTACCGGACGGCGTGCTCGACGGCGCGCAGGGAGTTCACGTTCTTCGTCTCGGTGCGCGTCCCGAACTTCTCCTGGCCGTGCGGGCGGAGCGAGACGTTCGCGTCGCAGCGCACGTTGCCGCGCTCCATCCGCGCGTCCGAGACGCCGAGGTTCTTCACGATCTCCCGGATCGCGGCGACGTAGGCCTTCGCGAGCTCGGGAGCCCGTGACCCGGCGCCCTGGATCGGCTTCGTGACGATCTCGATCAGCGGGACACCGGCACGGTTGTAGTCCACGAGGGAGAACTCGGCGCCCTGGATGCGGCCCGTCGAGCCACCCATGTGGGTGAGCTTGCCGGCGTCCTCCTCCATGTGCGCCCGCTCGATCTCCACCGTGAAGACGGTGCCGTCGGACAGCTCGATGTCGATGGACCCGTCGTACGCGATCGGGTCCTCGAACTGCGAGGTCTGGAAGTTCTTCGGGGTGTCCGGGTAGAAGTAGTTCTTGCGCGCGAAGTAGCACTTCTCGGCGATCCTGCAGCCCAGCGCGAGGCCGATCTTGATGGCCGATTCCACCGCCACCCCGTTGACGACGGGCAGGACGCCGGGCAGGCCGAGATCCACCGGCGTCACGTTCGTGTTGGGGACGTCCCCGAAGGCGTTGGGTGCGGAGGAGAACATCTTCGTCCTCGTGTTGAGCTCCACGTGGACCTCGAACCCGAGGACGGGATCGTACTTCTCCATGGCCTCGTCGAAGCTCAGGACCTCATCGGTACCAGCAGTCATTACTTCCCACCTGTGATCTCTTCAATGGCAGGGGCCTTGGCCAGCAGCGGGCCGCCCCACGTCTCTTCGAGCAGTGATTCGAGGACCGCGCCCACCCGGTAGAGGCGCGCGTCCTGACGCGCCGGCGCGAGGAGCTGGATGCCGACGGGCAGTCCGTCCTCGTCCGCGAGACCTCCCGGCAGCGACAGGCCGGGCACTCCGGCGAGGTTCGCCGGGATGGTCGCGACGTCGTTCAGGTACATGGCCAGCGGGTCGTCGAGCTTCTCGCCCAGCTTGAACGCCGTGGTGGGGGCGGTCGGGGAGATCAGCACGTCGGCCTGCTCGAACGCAGCGGCGAAGTCCCGCTGGATGAGTGTGCGGACCTTCTGTGCGGAGCCGTAGTAGGCGTCGTAGTACCCGGCGCTCAGCGCGTAGGTGCCGAGGATGATGCGCCGCTTGACCTCGTCGCCGAAGCCGGCCGCCCGGGTGGCCCCCATGACGCGTTCGATGGTCGGGGTGCCCTCGGGCACCACGCGCAGGCCGAAGCGGACGCCGTCGTACTTGGCGAGGTTGCTGGAGGCCTCCGAGGACATGATGAGGTAGTAGGCGCCGAGCGCGTACCGGAAGTTGGGGCAGGAGACCTCCACGATCTCCGCGCCGGCCGAGCGCAGCAGCTCGAGCGACTCGGAGAAGCGGGTGAGGACGCCGGTCTGGTAGCCCTCGCCCTGCAGCTCCTTGATGACGCCGATGCGCATGCCCTCGACCTGGCCCATCCGGGCGGCCTCGACGAGCGCTCCGACGGGATCGGTCAGGGAGGTCGAGTCGTGCGGGTCGTGGCCGCCGATGACCTCGTGCAGCAGCGCGCTGTCGAGGACGGTCCGGGACACGGGGCCGATCTGGTCCAGCGAGGAGGCCATCGCGATGGCTCCGTAGCGCGAGACGCCGCCGTAGGTGGGCTTCATGCCGACCGTGCCGGTGACTGCGCCGGGCTGGCGGATGGAGCCACCGGTGTCGGTGCCGAGGGCCAACGGCGCCTCGAAGGCCGCGACGGCGGCAGCGGACCCGCCGCCGGATCCGCCGGGGATGCGGTCCAGGTCCCACGGGTTGCGGGTGGGGCCGAACGCGGAGTGCTCCGTCGAGGAGCCCATCGCGAACTCGTCCAGGTTGGTCTTGCCGAGGATCGGCATCTTCGCGGCGCGGAGCTTGCGGACGACGGTCGCGTCGTAGGGGCTCTGCCACCCCTCGAGGATCTTCGATCCGGCCGTGGTGGGCTGTCCCTTGGTCACGATGAGGTCCTTCACCGCGATGGGCACGCCTGCCAGCGGGTGCAGGGCGTCCCCGCCCGCACGGGCCCTGTCGACCTCGGCGGCGACGAGCAGGGCCTCGTCCGTGTTGACGTGGAGGAACGCGTTGATCGCGCCGTCCACGGCGGCGATGCGGTCGAGGTAGGCCTGCGTCGCCTCGACGGCGGAGACCTCCTTCGAGGCGAGCTTCCGCGAGAGGGCGTCCGCGGAGAGGTGGATGATCTCTGTCATGGGTTACTCCCCGTCCAGGATTGCAGGGACCTTGAAGCGTCCGTCGGCGTTGTCGGGTGCGCCGAGGAGCGCCTCCTCGTTGGTGAGGGTCTCCCCCACGACGTCCTCGCGGAACACGTTGCTCAGCGGGATCGGGTGGCTCGTGGCGGGGACGTCGTCGCCCGCCACCTCGCTCACGCTCTTGATGGAATCCACGATCACGGCGAGCTCTCCGGCCATGCGGTCGAGCTCGTCGTCGGTCATGTCGATGTGGGCGAGCCGCGCAAGGTGCGCGACGTCGTCCCGGTTGATCTCAGCCATGGATCTCCCCTGGAAGTCGGACGTGGGTATCTGCGTCCAGTCTAGTGCTGGAGCGGGAAGCCTCGGCATCGCCCACGGGCGCCCGGCGCTCCGCCGGTGTCAGAGCGTCAGGCGGAAGACCCAGAGCAGGATGTCCTCGTTCGGGACCTCCCAGTCCCGCTCCGGTACGCGCACGAAACCCATCGACTCGTACAGGCGGTGCGCCCGCACCATGTCGGAGCCGCTGGTCAGGCTCACGGCCTCGATACCGGGCAGCGTGCGGGCATGCTCGATGATGCGCTCCACCATGGCGCGGCCGACGCCCCCGCGCTGCACGCCTGGATCGACGGCGAGCATCCGGAACTCGAGCTCGCCCTCGACGGCGATGTCGGTGTACCGCTGACCGGCGAAGGTCAGGGCGACGGAACCGACCACGACGCCGTCGCGCTCGGCCACCCACACCTCGGCGTGCTGCGCGCGGTGCTCGATGTCGGACAGCACGGCCATGTAGGGATGCGCCGGATCGGCGAAGTACCCGGCCTCGAGGTAGGCGTCGCGGGTGATGCGGCGGACGTCGTCGTAGTCCTCCGTGCGGAGGGGCCGGATGGTGGTGCGGGAGCCAGGCACGGTGTTCCCGGACGGTGCTGTTGTCACCCGATCCATGGTGCCATGCCCGGAGGTGGTATCAGGGCAGGAATCCCTGGCCCTTCAGGTCCTCCCACAGATCCTCGGACACTGGGCTGGCCATCAGGTCCAGGTTCCTCTCCACCTGCTCCGGCGTCCGCATGCCGAGCACCACGGCGGTCACCGCCGGATGACGGAACGGGAAGTGGACCGCCGCCGCGGGCAGGGTGGTGCCGTGCCGCTCGCAGATCCCGGCCAGCCGGTTCGCCTTCTCCACCAGGTCCTCCGGTGCCTGCCGGTAGTCGTAGGTGGCTCCGGCCCCCGGCCGGTTCGTCGAGAGCAGCCCGGAGTTGAAGACTCCCACGTCCACCACCGCCACGTCGCGACCGATGCAGGCGGGGAGCAGGTCCTCGGCGGCACCCTGTTCCAGCAGCGTGTAGCGGCCGGCGAGCATGACGACGTCGATGTCGGTCTCGGTGACGAACCGGGTGAGCATGCCGGACTGGTTCATGCCCGCGCCCCACGCTCCGATGACGCCTTCGTCCCGCAGCGCCGAGAGGGCCGGTACGGCGCCGTCCAGTGCCTGGTCCCAGTACTCGTCCGGGTCGTGGATGTAGACGATGTCGAGCCGGTCCGTCCGCAGGCGGGCCAGGCTCTCCTCGATGGAGCGCAGCACTCCGTCCCGGGAGTAGTCGCGGACCCTCATCAGATCGTCCGGGACGTCGTACCCTTCGTCGTCACGGTCCGCGGCGGGCGTGGCCGGCCGCACGAGCCTGCCCACCTTCGTGCTCAGCACGTAGTCGTCCCGGTGCCGACCGGCGAGGGCCGCGCCCATCCTGGTCTCCGACAGGCCCAGTCCGTAGTGCGGCGCGGTGTCGAAGTACCGGATCCCACCCTCCCAGGCCGCGTCGACGGCGTCGATCGCCTCGTCGTCGGACATCCGCTGGTACAGGTTGCCGATGGGGGCCCCGCCGAATCCGAGGACCGGCAGTTCGACGCCGGTGTCCGGGATGGCACGCCTGGTGGTGATCGCGGGGGTGTTCATCGTGTTCCTCTCGCTGGGGTCCTGCTCAGGATGCTTCCGTCACCCGGCGGTACCCGGTGCCGTCGGGGTACCGCTCGACGTACCCGTGGTCGACGAGTGCGCGCCGGAGTGTCGGGACGTCCCGTGTCACGGTCGCCAGGAGGCGGTTGACCTCCGGTTCGCCGAGCTCCTCGTCCGCGGGGAGGAGCCGCTCGGCCAGGTGCGCCAGGAGGTCGGTGCGGTCCTGCCCGGCACGCGGCAGCCCGTCGATCCGGCCCGCGCGGAAGAACCTGTCGACGCCCTTCGGGGTACCGGGGCCCGCAGCGGCGAGGACGTCCTTGAACAGCTCGCCGTCGACGGCGTGTTCGGACGTGAGGAGCCCCGCATCGACCAGCCGGCGCACCTCCTTGGGCGTCGCGTCGAGCGGCTCCCCGAGCACGGCCCGCGCGTACAGCTCCCGCGAGCGCGGAGCCGCGAGCGTGGAGAGGATCTGCTGCCAGGACGGCGTGCTCATGCGGGCTCCTCCGTCGCATGCAGCGCGACGAAGTCCGGGGGCCCGGCCGCCGTCACGGCTGCGAGCCGTTCGGGTTCCGTGGGACCTCCGTCGAGCATGGGCCGCAGCGCGGGCCTGTGCACGACGACCCCTGCCTCCTCGGCGATCAGGGCACCGGCCGCGAGATCGTGTTCGTTGAGGCCGCGCTCCACGAAGGCGTCGAGGGTGCCGTCCGCGACCAGGCACAGATCGAGCGCCGCCGAGCCGAGGCGCCGGACGTCGCCGAAACCGTCGAGGAGCCCGCCCAGCTCCCCCACCTGCTCGGCCCGCGTGCCGGGGTCGTAGGAGAAACCCGTCGCGAGGAGGCGTCCCCGCGCCGCAGCCGGACCACCCAGGCGCCGCACGGCACCGTGGTCGCGGAGCCAGGCGCCGCCGCCGCGGGAGGCCCAGTAGATGCGCTGGAGCGCTGGGGCGTGCACGACGCCGGCGAGCCAGGTGCCGCCGTCGTCCGCCACCGCCACGGACGTGCCGTAGTAGACGATGCCCCGCATGAAGTTCGTGGTGCCGTCGAGTGGATCGATGGACCACCTGAGCCCGGGGACGCCCGCACGACGACCGGAGGGCACCGTGGTCCCCAACTCCTCCCCCGTGATGATGTCGTGCGGCCGCGAGTCGAGGATGACGCGGCGCACCGCGTGCTCGGCTGCGACGTCGAAGGCTGTGACCCAGTCGCTGTCGGAGCTCTTGCGGGTGGCGTCGAGGGCGGCCGGGTCCCGGCGTTCGAGGACCGCCGCACCGGCTGCCGCCGCCTGCCGGGCCAGGTGGAGGAGCGCCTCCGGCCGGACCGTGTCCTGCTGCGTCCCGTCGGTCATGGTGTTCCTTCGGCATCGGTCGAGGTGCCGGCGGCAGCCCGCAGCTCCCCTGGCATCTCCGCGTTCTCGTCGACGCCGTCGACCGCCGGGGTCCCGCTCGCGTCCGGTTCCGGGGCGGGTCCGTCCCGCAACAGTGCGATGAAGCCCTCCTCGTCGAGGACGGGGATTCCGAGGGCCTCGGCCTTCTCGAGCTTGGTCCCCGCGTTCTCCCCCGCCACCACGTAGCTGGTGTTCTTCGACACCGACCCTGCGGCCTTCCCGCCGCGGGTGATGATGGCTTCCTTCGCCTCGTCGCGGTTGTACTGCTCCAGGGATCCGGTGACCACCACGGTCAGCCCCTCGAGGGTGCGCGGCGCGCTCTCGTCGATCTCGTCCTCCATCCGGACCCCGGCTGCGGCCCAGCGGTCCACGATCTCGCGGTGCCAGTCCTCGGCGAACCACTCCTTGAGCGCTGCGGCGATGGTCGGACCGACGCCGTCGACGTTCGCGAGCTCGTCCTCGCTCGCGGTACGGATCCGGTCCATCGACCCGAAGGCGGTCGCCAGCGCCCGCGACGCCGTGGGTCCCACGTGCCGGATCGACAGGGCCACCAGCACCCGCCACAGCGGTTGCTTCTTGGCCTTCTCCAGTTCCGTGAAGAGCTTGCGGGTGGTCACGCTCGGCTCGGACGGCTTCCTGGCCGTGCCCCTGGAGTAGAAGTAGGGTACGAGCTCACGGCCGGTGACCACGCCCTTGACCTTCTTGTCACGCTCGATCCTGACCCCGGCGAGCTTCTCCGGCGTCAGATCGAAGATCTCGGCCTCGGTCGTGATGGGCGGCACCTCGGGTTCGGCGGGCTGCGTGAGGGCGATGGCTGCCTCGTAGCCGAGCGCCTCGATGTCGAAGGCGCCACGGCCGGCGAGGTGGAAGACGCGCTCGCGCAGCTGCGCCGGGCAGGAACGGGCGTTGGGGCAGCGGATGTCCACGTCGCCCTCCTTCGCCGGCTGCAGCTGGGTGCCGCAGGACGGGCACTCGGTGGGCATCACGAACTCCCGCACTTTGGCGGGGTCCCTGAGCGCGACGACGGGTCCCACGATCTCCGGGATGACGTCGCCTGCCTTCCGCAGCACCACGATGTCGCCGATCATCACGCCCTTGGCCTTCACGACCTCCTGGTTGTGGAGTGTGGCCAGGCCCACGGTGGATCCGGCGACCTTCACGGGCTCCATCTGGCCGAACGGGGTGACGCGACCGGTCCTGCCGACGCTCACGATGATGTCGAGCAATCTGGTGTTGACCTCCTCCGGCGGATACTTGTAGGCCACCGACCACCGCGGTACGCGGGAGGTGTGACCGAGCGCGCGCTGCAGGGCGAAGCTGTCCACCTTCACCACGATGCCGTCGATCTCGTGCAGCAGGTCGTGGCGGTGGTCACCGTGGTGCTCGATGAACCCGACCACCTCCTCCTGTGTCCTGAACACCCGGTAGTACGGCGACGTCGGCAGGCCCCATGCCGCGAGCAGGTCGTAGGTCTCGGACTGCGTCTGGGCCGCGAGGCCCGTGCGCGCCCCGATGCCGTGCACGTACATGTCCAGCGGACGCTCCGCCGTCATTGCGGGGTCCTTCTGCCGCAGGGAACCGGCGGCCGCGTTCCGGGGATTGGCGAAGGGTGCCTTCCCCGCGGCGACCATCCGCTCGTTGAGCTGGGCGAACTCCTTCGTGGGGAAGAAGACCTCGCCCCGGATCTCCACCTCCTCGGGGTGGTCGGATCCGGCCAGGTGCTGCGGGATCGAGGCGATGGTGAGGACGTTGTGCGTGATGTCCTCGCCGGTGACCCCGTCGCCACGGGTGGCGGCGCGGACCAGCTCGCCCCTGCGATACAGCAGGTTCACCGCCAGGCCGTCGATCTTCAGTTCGGTCAGCCAGGCGATGCTGGCTCCGGGGCTGCGCTGCTCCACCCCGGCGCTCGCGCGGTCCAGCCACGCCTTCAGCTCGTCGAGGGAGAACACGTCCTCCAGGCTGTACATCCGGGCGAGGTGGTCCACCGGGGCGAAGGCCGCGGAGACGGCGCCGCCGACCTCCTGCGTCGGTGAGTCGTTCGCGACGAGCTCGGGATGCAGTGCCTCGAGCTCCTCCAAACGCCGGAAGAGCGTGTCGAACTCGGCGTCCGAGATGGTGGGCGCGGCCTCCTGGTAGTAGGCGATGCGGTGTGCCCGGATCTCCTCCGCGAGGTGCGCGTACTCCTCGCGGAGCTCCGCTGAAGGAGGATCAGTGGCGGCGGGGCCTGCTGCGGCTTCGGTTCGTGGGGTCACTTTCCCATCTTGCCCTAAGGCCACAGGGCGGACCAGCGTGTCTGCGGCGGCCATCGGGCGGCTGGACGGCGCCCGGGAATCCTCGGAAGAGGTACGGGCTGTCAGGCGTACGGCGCTGCGGAAGCGGTGGAGGTCGTCAGAGCGGGTCCCCCTGCGCGTTCGGGCGTCTCCCGACCCCTGCGCTCCCGTCACCGGCGGACACGGCATGCGCTCCTGCGGGCAGACCGGGATCCGGCTGGACCGGATGGCTGCCGGTCTCGACCGCGTGGCCGACGTCGGCGGCGAAGGTCCCGCCGCGAGGGGCCGCGGCCTGCATCTCCGCCTCGGCGCCCACCCCTGCGGCGTCGACGACGATCAGCGTCACGTTGTCGCGGGCACCCGAGCGCAGTGTCGCCTGGACGAGTTCCTCGCAGGCCTGCTGCGGGTCCGCCACGGTGCTCATCGCCGCGTAGATGCCGTCGTCACTGACCTCCCCGCTCAGACCGTCGGAACAGATGAGGATGCGGTCCCCTTCTTGGACGGGCATGAGCCAGAAGTCGGCTTCGGCGTCATCCCCCGTACCGAGAGCGCGTGTGACCACGTGGCGGCGCGGATGGGTCCGTGCCTGCTCGGCGGTGATGGTGCCGAGGTCCACGAGTTCCTGGACCTCGGAATGGTCCACGGAGATCTGCCCGAACTGACCCTGGCTGAGGAGGTAGGAGCGGGAGTCCCCCACGTTGAAGAACAGCCAGTACGGCATACCGGCTTCCCGGACGAGGACGACACCGGTGAGGGTGGTGCCCGCCTGGCCGCCGGTCTGCCTGCGGATCTCGTGGTCGGCGTCCTCGATGAGATCCTCGAGATCGGCGGCGGAGAACTCGGGCAGATGGCGGCCGATGATCGGGCTCGCACCGAGCGTCCGGACGCAGATACCACTCGCGATCTCACCGGCCTCGTGCCCGCCCATGCCGTCGGCGACGGCGAAGATCGGCTCGGACGCGATCAGGGAGTCCTCGTTCAGTTCCCTGCGCAGGCCACGATCAGTGGCGAAGCCGTAGGTCAGGCGCAGGTCACGGGGCGGCGACACGGGCTCGGCACCGGGACCCGTCATGGCCGCGCCGCCAGGAAGCTGCGGTCCCCGACGTGCACGGTGGACCCTGACCGGGCCAGGAGCGTCGGCCCTGCGGGGACGGGCGTGCACCCGCCGTCGGGCGCTGTGATGGCGTTGCCGGTGGTGGAATTCCGGTCCGTGCCCCAGAGGCCCCTAC
>JASLAA010000033.1 GCA_030147325.1 Arthrobacter sp.
GCCGGCCACGATGAAGACGGCTCCGACCGAGCAGGCCGCGAGGGCCACGACTCCCAGCCGCAGGTAGTCACCGACCGTCTGCACGGTCATGGACGGGACGAGTCGCCGGAAGAGGTGCACGGCGACGGCGGTCTGCGCGGCGCTGCCCACCGCGACGGCGAGGGCGAGCGACGGACTGAGCCCGGTTGTCAGGTTCACGACGGCGAGGATGGGCAGGGTCGCGACCAGGGCCACCGCGAGGTCGCGCCGGGAACGCGAGGCCCACAACCCCCACAGGAAGTTGATGCCGGCGGCAGGCCACACGAGGGCGAGGGTCGAGGACTCGAGATTGGTATGGCGCCCGATGATCGCAGCGACCATCAGGAGGACCGCGAACCCGGCATGGAGGGTCGCCGGCGACAACACTGCCAGTCTCGCTGCGACCGCCTGCATCCGTCCCCCGCCTACTCCACTATCCGCTCGAAGAACCGTTTACCGAGGCCGGACCAGGACCGTCGGAACGCGGCCGGAAGAGGGCCACGATGACACACAGCTTACGTGCTGCCCACACCGGCGGGCGCCCGACCCACCGGCGCCCGCCGCGCGCGCTCTCCTCGTGCCCTCGATGCGCCGTTGCCGATCCCCGTTCCCCGATCCACCGCGGCACTAGCCGAGAGTTGCCACATCGATGACGAACCGATAGCGCACATCGGAGGAGAGCACGCGTTCGTAGGCTTCGTTGATCGACGCGGCGGGGATGACCTCGACGTCGGGCGCGATCCCGTGCTCTGCGCAGAAGTCGAGCATCTCCTGGGTCTCACGGATACCGCCGATACCCGATCCTGCGAAGGAGCGGCGCTGGTTGAAGAGCGTGAACACATGCAGGGGCAGGGCATCTGCCGGCGCTCCGACATTGACCATCGTGCCGTTGAGCCGGAGGAGCGAGAGATAGGCATCGAGGTCGATCGTCGCGCTCACGGTGTTGATGATGAGGTCGAAGTGCAGGGCGAGCTTCTCGAAGGTCTCGGGGTCACTCGTGGCGTAGTAGCCCGTGGCCCCGAAACGCTTGCCGTCCTCCTGCTTGCTCAGCGTCTGCGAGAGCACCGTCACCTCGGCGCCCATCGCGTGGGCGATCTTCACCGCCATGTGGCCGAGACCGCCGAGCCCGACGACGGCGACCCTCTTCCCCGGCCCCGCGTTCCAGTGGTTCAGCGGCGAGTAGGTGGTGATGCCTGCGCACAGCAGGGGTGCCGCCGCCTCGTAGGGGATGCTCTCCGGGACCGACAGCACGAAGTGCTCGAGGACCACGATGTGGGTGGAGTAGCCACCCTGCGTGATGGTGCCGTCACGGTCGGTGGCACCGTACGTGCCGGTGTTCCCCTTCAGGCAGTACTGCTCCTCGCCCTCCGTGCAGTTGGCACACTCACCGCAGGAATCGACCATGCAGCCGACACCGACGCGGTCGCCGACCTGGTGGCGGGACACCTCGGCGCCCACTTCCTCGACGACGCCCACGATCTCGTGGCCGACCGTCAGGGGGTACTGCTGCGGACCCCACTCGCCGCGCACGGTGTGGATGTCGGAATGGCAGATGCCGGCGTAGTCGATGCTGATCAGCACGTCTTGGGCGCCGAGGTCGCGGCGCTCGATCGTCGTCGGGACGAGAGGTTCCGTGGCGGATGGTGCTGCGTAGGCCTTGACTGTCTTCATTGTTCCTCCTGGGTGTTCGGGGCAGGCGCGTCCGGCTGCCCACCCTGGGCTGCGAGCGGCCGGCGGGTGAGCGCCAGCCATTGACGGGCACCGGACACGGTATCGAAGTACCGCGTGGGGTAGGGCGGGCTGTGGAGCTGCTTGTAGTACGTGGCGATCACGCGGTCCCCCTCGAGCCCCACGATCGCCAGTGCGGCAACATCGAGCCTACGCGCGAACACGTCGAAGGCCTCGGGCATCAGCGAGACCATGTTGTTGTTCAGCGCGAGCATCGGAGGACGCTCCCCGGCGCTCAACGCGGTCGCCGCCGCGATGACCGACTCCGCCGTCGCGGTGGTGACGCTCGTGCCCTCGTCCCACTGCACGGTGAACACGCCATCGTCCATCCACGCCCTGAAGGGTTCCTGCGCAGCCGGGTCACGGCTGGTGCTCTCACCACCGTCGGCGGCTCCCACCAGCCACTCGACGGCCTCGTCCTCGTCCGTGAAGTACCTGCTGGGTGTGACGGACCGGTAGTTGAAGGCCGTCAGCACCTTGCCCACCGCATCGACGCCCACGACGGCGGTCTGGAGGGAACACGTGTCCTCGATGAGCAGGTGTCTGGCCTCCAGCGTGATGGCCTCGACCAGCCCGATGTTCACCAGGAGCGGCCTCTTCCCCCCGGGCGAGGCAGCCGTCACGGCCGCCATGGTGGACCGCACGTCGTCCGCTCGGATGGTGACGCCCGGCGCCCAGGCGATACGAAGGAAACCCCCGTCGTCCGTCAGCGTGTAGCGCGCCTGCTCGCCGGAGTCCCCACCCATGTTCATCCGTTCGCCTTTGATCCCAGGCCCTGATCCTATGGCCGGACAAGCGTCGGGGACACCAGCGGCCGGCACATTGTGGTGCTGCCCGCATCCGGTGGAGGATAGGAATGCCTGTGCCGCCGGATCGAAGGAGCTTCTCATGGACTATGCGTTCGATGTCCTCGTGATCGGTGGCGGTCCCGCCGGAATGGCGGCCGCGGCACGCGCGGCGGAGCTGGGCGCTCGCACCGCCGTCGTCGAGCGATCAGCACTCGGAGGAACGTGCGTCAACTCCGGCTGCGTCCCCACGCGCGTGCTGGCGAAGACCGCGCGGCTCTTCCGTGAGGTCCGGACAGCGTACGACTACGGCATCGTCGTGGACGAGCCCTCCGTGGACTGGGACAAGACCGTCCGTCGGGTCCGGGCGACCGTTGCGCGTGTCCTGGCGGCGAAGGGCTACGGTCCCACGATGGAGCGGCTGTCCATCGAACTCATCGAGGGTGACGCCGAACTCACCGGTGAGCACAGTGTCGTGGTGGCCGGCCGGGAGGTCACGGCCGCCTCGATCATCCTGTGCATCGGTGGCAGCGGGCGCCGCCTCCCCATCGAGGGTGCCGAGCACGCTGTCCTCCCGCACGAGGTGCTGGACCTCGAGCAGCTGCCCGCGACGGTGGCGATCATCGGCGGCGGACACACGGGGGCGCAGATGACCACCATCTTCGACGCCCTGGGGGCCCAGGTCCTCCTGCTGGACCTCGCACCACGCATCCTGATGACCGAGGACGACGACGTCGCAGCGGCCGTCACGGCCAGTTTCACGGGCAAGGGCGTCCAGGTGGAGACGGCGATCGGCGGTATCGACAGCATCCGCGCGGAGGACGACGGCCTCACCCTCACCTGGCAGCGCGACGGCGAGCCCCGTTCACGGACGGTGGACGCCGTCATCATGGCCGCCGGCTGGCCGGCGAATCTCGCCGGCCTGGGACTCGACGCAGCAGGCGTGACCACGGCCAGGTCCTTCATCCCCGTGGACGAGTACCTGCGCTCCAACGTCCCGCACATCTTCGTCGCGGGGGACGCCAACGGCTCCAGCATGCTCGTCCAGGCGGCCGTCTTCGAGGGCGAGACCGCCGCGGAGAACGCCGTCCTGGGTGCGACCCGGACCACCCCGCACCACCTGCTGCCCGAGGGCGGGTTCACGGATCCGGACTACGCGGGCGTGGGTCTGACGGAGACGAAGGCCCGGGAACGGGACGCCGAGTGCCACGCCGTCACGGTGCCCTACGCCGCCGTCGAGCGACCCATCATCGACGACAGGGAGCAGGGCTTCCTGAAACTGGTGGTCGACCGGCGTCGCGAGCTCATCCTCGGGGCCCACGCGGTGGGCGAGAACGCCGTCGAGGTCATCACGGCCGTCGCGTCCGCCATGGCTGCCGGCACCGACCTCGCGACGCTCGCCCGGGTGAAGTTCGCCTACCCGACCTACAGCGCCGTGATCGGTCATGCGGCCAGGGCCGCACTGCGCAGCTAGGCGGCGCGGTCCTGCTCAGCTGCGCAGGAGCACCATGTCCTCCAGTGGCTGGCGCGTCCGCGGTGCGAGCTCCCGTTCCGCCAGGGCCTGCGGCAGCTTGTCGGCCTCGTCCACGGTGCCGACCGCGGTGACGGTCATCGGCTTGAGGTTCTCGGCGAGGTCGAACGCGGCGACGATGACGTCCCAGTCCACGCCGGCCATCTGGTGCGTGGACAGGCCTTCCGCTTCCGCCTGGACGGTCAGGTGGGCCACCGCCTGACCGAGGTCGTACTCGGCGTAGGGGCGAAGATCTCCCTCGACGGTGGATGACTCGGCGATACCGACGATCAGCGCGGAGGCGTTGTGTGCCCACGCCGCGTTGAAGCCCACGAGTGCGGAGAGGATGGCGTCGAACGGGTGGGTCCCGCGGCGCGCCACGATGAAGCGACGGGGCTGGTGGTTGCTCGCCGACGGCGCCCAGCGCGCGGCCTCGAGCAGTGCATCCAGCTGTGACTCCGTGACCAGGGCCTCCGGGTCGAAGGAGCGCGGACTCCACCGGCCGGCCAGCTCGCTCACGATCGGTACGCGCGTCTGCGCGGAGCGGGTGGTCGTCGTGTCAGGGCTGATGGTCATGAATGCTCCCGGGATCGGTGGAATGCGTCGGCGCGTCATCGGGCCTCGCCAGCCACAACCTGTCCTCCGCCCGGACTATTCCGGCGGTGACCCTCGGCGTCTCACCCGCGGGGGACGACGCCGCGCAGTCCCGAGCGGGCATCGCGCCGCCGCCAGTACGCTGCCAGCGCCGCCCCGGACACGTTGTGCCACACCGAGAAGATGGCGCCCGGCAACGCCGCTTCCGGTGTCAGGTAGGTGCGGGCCAGGCCTGCGGCGAGACCGGAGTTCTGCATGCCGACCTCGACGGCGGTGGTCCGCCTCGCGGACGTCGGAAGCCCGAACAGCCTCGCCGCACCGTAGCCCAGCGCGAAACCGAGTCCGTTGTGCAGGATCACCGCGACCAGCACCAGCAGCCCTGCGGAGAAGATGATCCCGGCGCTACCGGACACCACAGCGATCACCACGATGGTGATCGCTGCCACGGAGATCCATGGCAGGGCCGGTAGCAGTCGCTCGACGACGCGGGGCACGAAGGAGCGGACGGCAAGGCCGAGGACGACCGGGATCAGGACGATCTGCAGGATCGACAGCCCGATGGATGCTGCGTCGACAGGCATGTAGCGACCCGCGAGCCACAGCGTCAACAGGGGTGTGAGGACCGGCGCGAGGATCGTGGACACCGACGTCATGGCCACCGACAGCGCCACGTCACCGCGGGCCAGGTAGGACACCACGTTCGACGCCGTTCCACCGGGACAGCAGCCCACCAGGATGACTCCCGCCGCGAGCGCCGGCGGCAGCCCGAGCGCCATCGAGATCCCCCACCCCAGCAGCGGCATGATCGCGTACTGGGCCACCACGCCGATCACCACGGGGATGGGCCGCTGCGCGACGAGTGCGAAGTCGACAGGCCTGAGGGTGAGGCCCATGCCGAACATGATGACGCCGAGCAGGGGGTTCACCAGAGGTCCGAGCCCCGTGAAGGTGTCGGGCGTCAGGACGGCCACGACACCGCCTGCGAGGATCAGCAGCGGGAACAGGGTCACGGCCAACCGCGCGCTGCGTTCCTCTGCGTCAGGGGGCGTTGTGGTCTTCTCATCCATGGTTAACGGGATACCACGTCCTGTCCTGTGTGACGCTTTGCTAAAGTGGCACTCACCCGGATGGCAAGGGTACTTGGGTTCCTCACCGACGGCAGGGGCAGACGATGGCGACGACCGACAGGAAATTCACCGCTACCGAGGAGTCGACCAGCCGGCATCCGCACGACTGGGGGCGGGCGATGGCGGTGGCCATCTCCCGGCTGGCGGACATGGCACGGGAGGCCGGTGACCCGGTACACCATGAGGCGCTCATCGGCGAGGACCTGCACCTCTTCGTCGAGGACACCGAGGGAGGCGTCTCCATCACGATGTCCTGGACACCGCGCGAGCAGGCCGCATCGGCGCCCGGCTCCTCGCTCGGCGACGGAGAGAGCACCCCGCACAGCGCGGCAGGGCAGCGCTTCGATCCGACCGGAGGCAGCACGGCCGGCGTCGGGCAGTAGACGCAAGGGGCGGCACGGCGGCCGGATCAGTAAGCAGACTGATGGTTGCCCGCGTAGTCTGAAGACGAAGCAGCCTGACGACAACGCGGGAGAGAGCATGAGCGAAGACAAGAACCCAGATGTGTCCAACGCAGGGAACCCCGACCCGGAGGAGATGAACATCACCGGGCTGGAGCCCGGAGGTGGCGTCCCTCCCGGGGAGACCCCGCCGGGCGAGGCCAGCACCACCTGGCAGCAGGGCCATGCGGAGGACGCGCCGAAGAAGGGCTACTCCGCCGTCTGGCTCGGGGTGATCGGGGTCGTCGTACTCCTGGTGCTCCTGTTCATCGTCGGCAACATCGTGGGCCTGTTCGGACTCACCTAGTCCCTGATGAACGAGGAAGCCCCCATCCGCTCTCGGCGGGTGGGGGCTTCCTGCTGTGCTGCGGACTTCACACCGGGAGGACTAGGCGTCCGCGCCGTCGCGCAGACCGTAGTGGTCGATCAACGCCGACTCCTCCTCCGGCGAGAGCTCGATGCTGCTGGCCGCGCTCGGGGACTCGGTGATCTCGCTCTTCGTCCAGGCGAGATGCAGGGCATCGCCCTCGAAGCGCGAGTTCGCGAGCGGCACATAGTGCTTGCGCGAGTTCAGCAGCCCGAGTGAGACGGTGACCCAGGCCGGGATCCCCGACTCCTTCTCGAGATGCACGTCGTTCACGACACCCAACTTCTTGCCCTTGCTGTCCCAGGCCGTTGCCGCCTGGAGTTTGTTGATTTCCGCCTGAGCCATCGTGTTCCCTTCGAGAGTCGGTCTCCCCCCATTCCAGCCCAGATGCAGGCGAAGGGCAATCAGGAGACCGCTCAGGCTTGGTCCGCGGCCTCTCCGAGCATCGGGAGGAAGCGGTCGAGGGCCCACGGCAGGCTCAGGGGATTCGCCGCGGAGACGGAGAGCGTCAGTGTGTTGTCGCTGTCCGCGACCAGCGCACCACTCTGGACGGCGGGGATCTGGCCCAGCAGGGGGTCCCCTGCGATGGCGTCCTTGGTCGCCTCGTCCGCGACCCACGTCACGAAGATGTCGGAATCGAGTTCATTCGCGCGCTCGGCCGACCACGGGATGAAGAACTCCTCGGAGCCCTGCGTGTTCTCCGTGACGACATCCGCCTGCACCATCCCGAGTTCGCTCAGGAACCTCGGCCTGTTGTCGTTCGCGGTGTAGACACTGACACCCTCCGCGCTGCCCGGCTCGAGGTTGCCGTAGATGAAGGTCTTGCCCTCGAGCTGCGGGTACTCGGCAGCAGCGTCCGCGATCGCCTGCTCCGTCTCCGTCACGAGCTGCTCGGCGTCGTCGGGCAGACCGAGTGCCTCGCCGATGATCCGCGTCGAGTCCTGCCAGGCGGTGCCATAGGGCGTCTCGGGGTAGGCGACCACCGGCGCGATCTTGCTGAGGGTGTCGTAATCCTCCTGGGACAGGCCCGAGTACGCGGCGAGGATGACGTCGGGGTTCGTCGCTGCGATGTCCTGGAAGGCGATGCCGTCAGTTTCCGAGTACTGCACGGGCGCATTCTCGGAACCGATGGCGGCGTCCAGCTCCTCGAGCCTGGCGTCCTTCCACGGTGTCGACTCGTTCTCGTTACCGCCGTAGGAATCCGCCGGCATACCGACGGGCACGACGCCGAGGGCGAGCGAGACGTCCGCGTTCACCCACGAGACGGTGGCCACGCGCTCCGGCTTCTCATCGAGAACGGTCTCCCCGAACGCATGCTCGATGGTGACCGGGAATGCTGCGGCGTCGCCGGAGGCCGGGGTGCCACTCGAGGCACCGGACCCGCTGTCGGCAGGGCCGGTGGAGCAGGCGGAGAGGGCGAGGACGGCAGCGGCGGCTGCGGCGATGAGACCGCGTGATCGTGAGGGGGCCATGAGGGTCCTTGACTTCTGGGCCTCACTCGAGGCACGGGGGACGGGTAGAAGTAAGGGTAACCTAAGGCGCGGATAATTACGAAATGCTTTCGTTGCGTAATGCCTACCGCTCTCGCGCCCTGCGCGTCTCGCGGTCATTGGCCTTCCGGAGTGCCTCGACGAGCTCGTCCTTGGACATGGAGGAACGTCCGGGGACACCGAGCTTCTTCGCCAGGTCGTAGAGGTGCTTCTTGGAGGCATTGGCATCCACTCCACCCGCCGTCGGCCGCGCCTCCGCACCACCGGTGGCTGCCTGCTCGTCCGACGGGCCCTTCTCCTCCTTGCGCTCCCAGTGGTCGCCGACCTTCTCGAAGCCGTGCTTGAGCGAGGCGAAGGCGGTCCTCCGCGCGCGCTCCCCGTCGCCGTACTGCTCCTCGGCGGCGTCCAGCGTGGCGGCGAAGGTGTCCTGAGCCTTCTCCTCCGAGCGCTGGAGGGTACTCGGGAGGGTCTCCGGCTTGACCTTGCCGTCCTTCGTGAAGCGGGACATGGTTGCTCCGATCTCTTCCCGCACCCGGGCGCTCGCTCGCCTGGGTGCGGTATTGCTGCGTCTGCTGTGCCGTCACGCCGATTATCGGGGACAGCCGCCGCGAAAGCCACGTCCGCGGACGGCCACCAGCCGCCGGACCGTCAGCCGAGGGTCGACAGGTAGCGGACCAGTTCCCGGGGCGCGGACTTCGGCGCGACCGCCTCGACGGCCGCGTTGTAGTTGGTGTTCGTGTTCACGTCGTAGGTCAGCACCCGCCCGTCGGCCGCTTCGATGAACTCGATCCCGCACACCTCGAGGCCGTTGCGGCGAGCGAACTCCTCGTATCGGGCGATCACGGGATGGTCGAATCCCTCCCGGAGGCTGAACAACTGCTGATCCGGCTCGGGCGCGATCGTCGCTCCCGGCGGCATGATGGGTCTACCGGTCACTGGATCGATGGCGCAGGCGTCGGCCGGACACAGCTGGAAGCCACCACGCGCGGTGTCGGCCTTGATGGCGTACACGAACGTCCCGCCGACGATCTCCGCGCGCGTGATGAACGGCTCAGCGGCCTGGATGAACTCCTGCACCAGCGTGATGCCGTCCTGCGGATCCTCGAACTCGTCCGACGCGACGTACTCCGCCAGCTCCTCGTGCGAGCCGAACTTCCGGACGCCCAGGCCCTTGCCACCTTGGTTGTGCTTGACGATGAACGGCGTCTCGAAGTCCCTCGCCGCTTCGACGATGCGGTGGCGCCCGACGGCGGCGACTGTGCGGGGAGTCTCGATGCCTGCGGCCCTGAGCGCGGTGAGCTGGTCGACCTTGCTCATCTCGAGCTCCAGGACGCGCCGCCCGTTGACCGTGCGACGTCCGTGGGCCTCGAGCCAGGACAGCACCGAGCGGGCGTAGTCCTTGGACAGGCCGTGGTCCCGGGTGTGAGCCGAGGCGCTGATGCGGGACCAGAAAATACCTTCCGGTGGAACGGCGTCGAGGTCCAGCACCCCGTCCGTGAGCAGCCATTCGACCACCTCCACTCCTTCTGCCTCGAAGGCGCGGGCGAAGGGCGGGAACCACTCCGGGTTCTCGTGCAGGGCGTAGACCGTCGTCACGGCTGATCCTTCCGTCGGGAGTGGGCTTGTCCCGCATAACCCGTGCGCCCGGGCACCTATTCCGGTTCCCTGCTCCGCCCTTGAAGCAGGCGAGGGGCCCCTGAAGCAGGCGGGGGCTGAGGACCGTCCGGTCACCCCTCCTGCTGGATGAAGATCCCGTTGCCCGGGCCCATGGGCAGGTCGAGGTAGAAGAACACCGTCAGGATGGCCACCCAGGCCAGCCAGAACGGCACCACGAAAGGCAGCATGCGGGCCATCAGTGTCCCCAACCCCGCGTCCGGCTCGTACTTCCGCAGCATGGTGAGCAGCACGATCATGTACGGGTTCAGCGGCGTGATGACCTGCGTGGCCGAGTCCCCCACCCGGAAAGCGCCCTGGATGAAGGCGGGTTCGTAGCCGAGCAACGCGAACAACGGCACGAAGACGGACGCCATGAGCGTCCACATCGAGGAACCGGAGATGATGAACAGGTTCAGCACCGACGCCAGGAGGATGAAGGCGATGATCGCCGGGTAACCCGTGAGTCCGATGCCCTCGAGTGCTCCGGCACCCGCCACGGCGATCCATGACCCGATCCCGGACCAGTTGAACAGCGCGATGAACTGCCCCAGGATGAAGGCCAGGACCAGGAAGCCCGCCATGTCCTTGATGGCCTCGCCCATCACGCGGGGCACGTCGCGGCCCGTGGTGATGGTCCCGACGATCCGTCCGTAGACGAGCCCCGGGACGGTGAAGAGCAGGAACACGATGAAGACGATCGAGCTCAGCAGCGGCGAGCGTGGCAGGAAGCCACCGGTCTCGTTGCGCCAGGGCGAGTCGGGGACGATCACGGCTACCAGGATCACCAGGGCGACGACGGCGCCCGCGACCACGGACCATTTCAGCCCCCGTGCCTCCCGGGGCTCGAGCTCCGCCGTGAGGACCACGGGCGACGACGGCTGCTCCCCGTCCTCGACCCGCTCGTCCACCGGCACGTTCTGCCGTGTCAGCCGGGGCTCGAGCACCCTGTCGATGATGAATCCGGCGATCAGGATCAACACCACCGAGGACACGACGTTGAAGTAGTAGTTCGACAGCGGGGTGACGGGCGAGCCGGCGTCGGGCAGATTCTCGGTGACGGCCGTCGTGATGCCGGCGAACAGGGCGTCCAGGCTCGTGACGAGCAGGTTGGTCGAGTAGCCCGCTCCCGCGGCGGCGAAGCCCCCCAGCAGGCCCGCCACGGGGTGCCGGCCTGCGGCCTTGAAGACCAACGCCGCGAGCGGCGGGATGATCACGAACGCGGAGTCGGACATGACCGAGCCCACGACGCCGACGAATCCCACGGCGTACGGCAGCGCCCAGCGGGGGGCGGATCCGAAGACCCGGCGGATCAGGGCCCCCAGCAGCCCGGATTTCTCCGCGACGCCGACGGCGAGCAGGATGGGCAGCACCGTGGCGAGCGGTGGGAAACCCAGGTAGTTGGCACCGATGTTCTCGGTCAGCCAGGTCAGGCCCTCCCCCGTGAAGAGGCCCCTGATCACCGTCTCCTCGTCAGCGCCGGGCACCCGCACCGTCACGTTCCCGAGGGCCATGCCGGTGGTGACGACGGCCGTGATGCCGAAGAGGATCAGGAAGAGCATGAACGGATCGGGCAGCTTGTTGCCGACCCTCTCGACACCGGTGAGGAACCGGTCCGTCATTCCGGGGCGGGTTGCTGCAGTGGACATGCGTTCTCCTCGGCGGTCGAGCTGCGGATTCTGCGTGCTGTGCGGGATGCCCGGACGGTCAGGAGAAGTAGGCGGGTACGTCGATCGACCCGCCCTGCCCCTCGAACTCCTCATGGACCGCACGCTGCAGGGATGGGTCGAACAGGTAGTCCACCGCGGTCAGCGCGAGGCCTACGGCGCCGTCGACTGCTCCTCGCTCCGCCGCCTCACTCCTTGCCGCCTCCGCGAAACCGCGCGTGTGCAGGGCGACGGAGGGTTCCGCGATCCGGATGAGCGGATGGATGCCCGGTAGCCGGTAGCTGACGTTTCCGAAGTCGGTGGAAGCTGCAAGGGTGTCGGAGACGACGCCGAGGGGCAGCGGGAAGCGGCCGCGGCGCTGCTGCGCCGCCACCCACCGTCCTGTCAGTGCGCTGTTGGTGCGGATCGGGAGCGACGGCGGGTGTTCGTCCCACCGGAGCTCCACCCCCGTACCTGTCATCAGGGCGGCGCCGCGGGCCACATCCTCCAACCTCGCGCTGAGGTCCTTCAGGGTGGCGGGCTGCTGCGACCTCGCGTAGAGCTTCAGGACCGCCCTGCCGGGGATGATGTTCGGGCTCTCACCACCGACGGTGAGGTTGGCGTGGACGCGGTCGGAGGGCGGCAGCTGCTGACGCAGCAGGCCGATGCCCTGATACGTGAGGTTCGCGGCGTCGAGCGCGTTGCGGCCCATGAACGGCTGCGCCGAGGCGTGTGCCTCCACTCCCGTGAACGTGATGGTGAGCAGGCGCCTGCCGAGCCACACCTGATCGGCGAGGTCGTACCCGTACGGATGCACCATGATGGCGGCGTCGACCCCGTCGAAGGCACCGTTGCGGGCCATCACCTCCTTGCCCGAATGGCCCTCCTCGGCCGGCGTGCCGAGGAACAGGACCCTGCCGGGCAGGGAATCCGCCACTGCTGCAAGTGCCACGAAGGCACCGAGCCCGGCGGCGGCGATGACGTTGTGGCCGCAGGCGTGCCCGATCTCCGGCAGGGCGTCGTACTCCGCGAGGACCGCGATGGTCGGTCCCCGGTCCGCGTCGCCGACCTCCGCCCGGACCGACGTCTCGACGCCGTGATCGCCGATGCGCGCATCGATGCCGTGGCGGGTGATCTCCTGATGCAGCAGCACAGCACTGCCCTGCTCCTCGAACGCGGTCTCAGGGTGGGCATGAAGGTGCTGGACCACGTGCCGCAGGCGGTCGGAGACGTCCTCGACGCGCTGCTCGACGGCCCGGGCGATATCTGCTGGTGCGCCCTCGAAGGAGGACACCTCCGGTTCGGCCTCGGCCAGGAGCCGCCGCGTCCGGTCGTCGATCGACTGCAGGTATGCGCGGTCCGGCTCCGTGGGGTGGCTCATCCGAGTAGCTTAGGCAACGATCGGCCTGCTGGGCAGCCCTCAGGCCGATCGTCGTTCCGAGCACCTGCCCTAGGGGGAGGCCACCGCGCCGGCCCAGGCATCCGCGTAGAACCGCGGCGACAGCGCGTCCAGCAGTTCCGCATAGGGCTCCGGCTCCATCGCCTGCGCGGAATCTTCCGGGATCGTCGTGGTGAACGCGGAGACTCCCACACCGGCCTCCCGGTTCTCCAGCTCCAGTCCGGCGGCTTCCAGGATGGTGGCATACAGGTTGAGCTGGTCGGCGCCGGGGCGCAGCTCGGTGGTCCCGTTGTCACCCGGAAGCCGGAAGCGGTTGAAGATGGTGCGGTTGGCGTGATCGTCCAGCTGTTCGTGGAAGGCATCACCGGCACTCATGTGCTTGAGGTGGTCACCCATGATCACCACTGCGGTGTCCTCGAGGTAGCCCTTCTCCTCCATGTGCTGCACGAATCCGGCCACCTGCGACATGGAGCAGGCGAAGACGGAGGTGACCTCGTTCTCGGTGTCCACCGGGCAGTAGTCGTACACGTGCACGGGCTCGTGCGTGTCCAGCGTCAGCACGGACAAATTGAACGGCTGACCGGTGTCCTCCGCCTCGGCGTGCAGGACGTCGATCTCGTCCTTGGCGTAGGCCATCAGGCGTTCGTCGCTCAGCCCCCAGTCGCTGCGGAAGCTGGCCCCGGGTTCGCCCGCGGCGCGCCAGTCCGCGAGGCCCTTGACCTCCGAGTAGCCGTGTCCCTTCAGGAAGGTCCCCTTGCCCGCGAAGGAGGAGTTCGCGCCACCGAGGAAGACATTGGTGTACCCGTGCTCGCCGAGGACGTCGCCCAGGCAGGTGACCCCGCCCAAATAGGTGTCGACGTCGTCGCCCGGCTCCGTGGCGACACTGCTGCCGTCGGTCGAGCCCGTTCCCTTCAACGGGATGCCGCACTGGGTCGAGGCGAGTCCGGCCATCGTCCAGCCGCCACCCCTGTACTGCTGGAGGTCTTCCACGGTCTGCCAGCCGTCCACTGACCGGGTGACCTCCTTCAGCGGAACGAACGCATCCTTCTCGAAGAGCTCGTCGTCGGCGAGGGTCTCCTCCCCCGATTCCAGGTAGATCAGGACCAGGTTGCGCTTGTTCTCGGCGCTCGTGACGGTGGGCTGGGCGTAGTAGTCGCTGAGGTCGTACTCCGAGTTGGCAGCCTGGATATAGTCCTTGATCCCCACGGAGCGGGCGAAGGCCGTCGTACCACCGAGGACCACCGCGGCCACCAGGACAGTGGACACGCTGCGCATGATCCACGGGGAGCGACGCGGACGCGTTCCGTCGCCCTCACGAACCCGCTTGCGCCTTCGTGAGTACTGCCAGGCAGCAAGCCCGCCCGTGACCACCAGAGGAAGGACGCCGACGCCCAGGATGCCGACCCAGACGATACCTCCGCCCCCGCCGTCGAACTCCACCGATACGAGGTTCAGCAGCATCTGGCTGACGGAGATCTCACCCCAGTAGTACCGGATGCCGACGGCCGCGATGAGCAGCGCGAGCCCCGCCCAGATCAGGGCGTAGACGACGGTGAGGCCGAGGACGCGGGAAGCGCGTCGGGTCATGGAAGCACTGGTGACCGACATGGCACCTCCTCGCATTCCGTTAGCCCGTATTCGCCGAATTCCTTGACATCCCGACCCGTTCAGGGGAGGGGAGCTCATCTGGTTAACGGTACCCGTTCATTATTCGTTCACCGTTCGGCCGCGAAACGTACACCGGGGCCGGTCCTCGAGAACATAACGCCCCCGAAATACACCGGCAACACCGGTCCCGAATCATGGGAGGCGTAGCCCGGACCTCACGCCGGGCCGTACCGGCATCGCGAAACACCAAGGAGCACCATGACCGCCACGGCCACCCCTCGCACCTCCCGCGTCCTCGATCTCGGCGGACTCAGCGCAGGCACCGTCGTCGAAGCCCGCCGGAAGAACGAGGTGCACTATCGCGGGTGCGTGGAGGACAACGCTCCTGCGCTCGGCGTCGTCTGGATCAGGGACGACCTGGCCGGCCACCGGGCCATCCTGCACCTGGACGAATACAGCATCTGGCAGGTGGCAGCCTGAGCCCTGCAGGCAGCCCCTCCTAGAATGGAGGGATGACTGCAACACTCGTGGCGAAGGACCTGTCCGGGGGCCACGCGCACCGCACCCTCTTCTCGAAGCTCGATCTCACCGTCGCACCGGGCGATGTGGTCGGAGTGGTGGGTGCCAACGGCGCCGGCAAGACCACGCTCCTCCGGTTGCTCGCCGGCGCGGACACCCCGCTCGCCGGGACCGTGCGCACCACCCCGCCGGACGCGTTCATCGGCTGGCTACCGCAGGAGCACGAACGGGTGGCTGACGAGACGGTGGCCGGCTACATCGGCCGGCGCACCGGGACGACGGCGGCAACACTCGCCATGGAGGACGCCGCCGCCGCCCTCGGAAGCGGTGCGAAGGGCTCCGACGACGCCTACGCAGCTGCCCTCGACCACTGGATGGCCTCCGGGGCCGTGGACCTCGAGGACCGCATCCCCTCGGTCCTGGCTGATGTCGCCGGAGGCCTCGACCCGTCGACCCCGACCACCGCGCTCTCCGGAGGGCAACTCGCGAGGGTCGCCCTCGCGACCCTCCTGCTGAGCCGATTCGACCTCGTCCTCCTGGACGAGCCCACCAACGATCTCGACCTGGCGGGCCTCGAGCGCCTCGAGGGCTTCATCCAGAACCTGCGCGGCGGCGTCGTGCTCGTGTCCCACGATCGTGAGTTCCTGGCCCGCTGCGTGACCACCGTGGTCGAGCTCGATCTGGCACAGAACAAGGTCTCGGTCTACGACGGCGGCTACGACGCCTTCCTCGAGGAGCGGGCGGTGGCACGGCGGCACGCCCGTGAGGCCTACGAGGAGTACGCGGAGAAGAAACAGGACCTCGTGGGGCGAGCCCGGACTCAACGCGAATGGAGCTCGCAGGGCGTGCGCAACGCGATGAAGAAGAGCCCGGACAACGACAAGATCCGCCGCAAGGCGAGCGCCGAGTCATCGGAGAAGCAGGCCCAGAAGGTGCGCCAGATGGAATCGCGCATCGCCCGGATGGACGAGGTCGAAGAACCGCGCAAGGAGTGGCAGCTGCAGTTCACGATCGGTTCCGCCCCCCGCTCCAGTTCCGTCGTCGCCACCCTGAACAACGCCTCCGTCACCCAGGGCACGTTCACCCTCGGACCCGTGTCGCTGCAGGTGGACGCAGGTGAGCGCATCGGCATCACCGGCCCGAACGGAGCCGGGAAGTCGACACTCCTGCGCCTGCTGCTGGGGCATCAGGCACCCCACGACGGCGCTGCCGCCCTCGGTTCCAGCGTGGCTGTGGGCGAGATCGACCAGGCCCGTGGGCAGCTGGACGAGGGACTCCCCCTCGGTGCGGCCTTCGAGTCGCTCGTCCCCGAGCTGGCACAGGGCGAGGTGCGGACCCTGCTGGCGAAGTTCGGGCTGAAGGCCGACCAGGCGAGGTCCTTGGTGGGTTCCCTCTCCCCCGGCGAACGGACCAGGGCGGGCCTGGCGCTGCTGCAGGCACGCGGAGTGAACCTGCTGGTCCTGGACGAACCGACCAACCATCTGGACCTCCCGGCGATCGAGCAGCTCGAGGACGCCCTGGAGTCCTACACGGGCGCACTGCTCCTGGTCACGCACGACCGCCGGTTGCTGGAGAACGTGCGCCTCGACGCGCGCTGGCAGGTGGCCGACGGCTCGGTCACCACGGGCTGACGGACTCTTCCGTCCCGGACCAGCTCAGCCGACCGGCGGAGGTGCTGCCAGCCCGGTCGTCATTCCGGTCGGCCGAGGACCGGGTTCGAGGCTGCACGATCGGCGGACCCGGGCGCTGCGGCAGGGATGTCCTGGCCCGAGAAGAGCTTCCGCCGCGGGCTGTCGGTCTTCTCGGCCTCTGCGAACACGGCCATGTCCCGGACGTTCTTCTGGACGGTGATGGCTCCGAAGAGGGACATCAGCATGGCCAGGCCGTAGAAGCCCTTCTCGGACAGCACCATGTCGGCATTCCACAGACCGATCACCAGCAGCGAGAGTGACGCGACGACGGAGAACCATGCCACTCCGTAGTAGATGTTCGTGACGGGGATATTCTCGGCCCGATCCCGGATCGTCTTCTGGATGGAGATCACCGCGAACAATCCGAAGAGGAGGATGGTGAAGTAGTACCCCTTCTCGTTGAGCTCCATGCTCGTCGCGTTCCACAGACCGATGAGATAGGACGATACTCCGACGAGCAACGCGACCCAGCTGGCCCCGATGAATGCTCCGGTGGGCTTCTGCGGAACAAGTGTGGATTCAGCCATGTGATCTTCCTTCGATTGGATCGGGCAGATTACCTGTGTCAGCGGTGCAATCGGTCATCCGAATCGATGAACGCCGTTGTCGATCCGTTCGACCACACTAGGCCACGGAGAGCCTCCGGCCGCGGTAGCGCACCGCCACGACTCCTCGGCGACGACGTGAGAGGTCCCTGCGGGCCCGTGGCACCATGGAGGGAGAAACGGATCTCCACCGTTTCCCGGACGAGGGGGCCGTACCCGGAGCGCGACAAGACGGCCCACGGGAGGAAATCATGGCCTGGATCATCCTTGTCGTCTCGGGAGTACTCGAAGCGGTCTGGGCAACGGCCCTCGGCAGGTCCGAGGGGTTCAGCAGGACCGGCCCCACCCTGGTGTTCGCTGCCGCCCTGGTGGCGAGCATGGCCGGGCTCGCCTTCGCCATGCGCACCCTGCCGACAGGTACCGCCTACGCCGTGTGGGTGGGAATCGGAGCGTCCCTGACGGTGATCTACGCGATGGCCACCGGAGCGGAACCGGCGTCCCTGCTGAAGATCCTGTTCCTGCTGATGATCGTCGGCGGCGTGGTCGGGCTGAAGGTTCTCCACTAGCCGCCGTCCGAGCGGGCTCCGGCCGCTCCTGCCGCTGCCCGCCCGCCCCCTGCTTCCTGCGCTTGTCCTGCCTCGGCTTGAGGACGGCGCTTTCGCCTTGCGGCAAAACTGAGGTTGCGCCACCTCTTCGCTTGAGGTCCTCGGGCAAGGATGGAACCAGGCTCAGCAGGGAGCCGCGACGAGGAGTTGAGCAGGATGCAGAACGAGGACACTCGGACGGCGATGACGTTCGCCGGGCTGACCGCCTACGAGACGTGGATGCACTACTGCAACATGGGTGGATTCACCGACTACTTCGAATTCGACGCCTACCTCCACGGTGTCTACGGGCTCGAGCCCGAGGACGCCGACCTCGTCTCGCAGGCGGTCAACGAGCTGATCGACGACGTCACGACCTCGGACGAGGCTCTGCTCTGCCGCGCTCCCTACTCCTGGACCGAAGGCGACGAGGATACCGATCCTGCCGCCGGCGCCTCGGGCGACGCCGCTTGGGACCGGCCGTTCCGCATCTCCGTCGACGACCTCGCCCGCCCCCACTCGCCGGAGACATTCGGCTCCCTGTTCCTCGCGGGCCTCGACGTCAGCGCCTTCCGGGGACGGGCAGGTGTGCCCCTCGCGCCGGGATCCCCCGCGGAACTGCTCGGCGAGATCCTCGACAGCGGCATCATCGGCCGGATCGCCGCGCGCGACAGGAAGTAGCGCTACCGGCCGGGTTCGCGCTCCAGGGCGGCATCGTGCTGCGCGTGCGCCCTGTTGATCATCTCCATGAATTCGGTCTCGTTGCGGATCAGCCGCTTGAACTTCTCCGGGAGCTTCCTGAGGTCCTGTTCCTCCGCGCAGAGCTTCGCATAGATGTTCTCGCGCTCGGTGATGTCGGTCTCGTATGTGAGGTCGAGATACTCGGCGGCGTGGCGTTTGGCGCCCGAGATGGCGTTCTTGGCCCGTCCCTTGGGGCTCAGGACGGACGCCAGGACCGTCACCACGAGCACCCCGAGGATGACGCTCAGTGAGAGTCCGGTACTGATCTCGACGACCTCCACGTGTTCGCCGTTGTTGATGAACGGCAGGTTGTTCTCGTGCAGGGCATGCAGGATGAGCTTCACGCCGATGAACCCGAGGATGACGGCGAGGCCGTAGGAGAGGTAGATGAGGCGGTCCAGCAGGCCGTCGATCAGGAAGAAGAGCTGGCGCAGGCCCATGAGCGAGAACGCTGTCGCGGTGAAGACGATGAAGGTGTTCTGCGTGAGGCCGAAGATGGCCGGGATCGAATCCAGTGCGAACAGGATGTCCGTGGCACCGATGGCCACCATGACCAGGAGCATCGGCGTGAGCACCCGCTTGCCGTTCTCCGTGGTGAACAGTTTGTCGCCGTCGTAGTGCTCCGATGCCGGGAGGAAGCGCCTGGCGAGCCGTACGGCGAGGGTCTGCCCGTCGTCGGACTGGGAATGCGGCTTCAGCAGGTTACCCGCGGTGACCAACAGGATCAGACCGAAGATGTAGAACACCCAGGCGAAGCTGTTGATCAGCGCAGCGCCGAGGAAGATGAAGCCCGTCCGGGCGATGAGCGAGAAGACGATGCCGAACAGGAGCACCTTCTGCTGGTCCGCGCGCGGCACCTTGAAGCTCGCCATGATGATGAGGAACACGAAGAGGTTGTCCACCGAGAGCGCCTTCTCCGTGACGTAACCGGCGAAGTACTCGGTGCCCATCGTCGTCCCCCCGAACAGCAGCACTCCCACGCCGAAGAGGAGTGCGAGGCCGACGTAGATGGAGGACCAGATGGCCGACTCCCGGAGGGTCGGCGTGTGGGCCTTGCGCACATGGAAGAAGAAGTCGAACAGCAGCAGACCCACGATGCCGACGATCGTCCCGGCCCAGACGTAGAACGGTACTTCCAT
>JASLAA010000059.1 GCA_030147325.1 Arthrobacter sp.
TGGGCTGTTCACCGATGTTACGGACCGGCGCGGTCTACGCGAACCTTCAGCCCGGGGGCTCGGCCTGCACCGCGGCGGCTCGGGTTCATCATGAGCTTGCGGATGGCACATGTGGCCGCGAAGGGGCGAATGCTTTCGGCGCGTGAGCAACGATGCTGTCTGGGGCAACGGTTAGTGGCCTCGAATGCCCGAGCCAGGGCCCTCCTGTCCGCCACGGATGTGCAACGCGACGAGGGCCATGGGCATGGACGGCAGGCATCACCACATGCGGCTGGTGGTCTCCGACACGAAGCCGCGCCCGTCGGAGAACCAGTGGACGGTCGGGCTGTTGCGCGCGGTCGGCGTCGTCAGTTCCGCGAACAGGTCGGCGTTGAATCGATTGTTCAGCTCGGGGGAGCTCAGCACCGTGTCCTTCGTGATGACGAAGACAGGGCCCTTCAAGCCTCTGCTCTGGATCGAGAGATGCACCTCGGCGTGCTGGTCGAGCCGCACCTTCAGTGCTCCGATCGCTGCCTGGACGTCGGCGTCGTCGTCCCACACGGCGGCGTGCTTGTCGACGAAAAGCCAGGCCATGATGCTCCATCCGTCAGGGGCTCGGTCGACGCCGACCTCGGGGGGTCGGCTATGCCGCGTTCTCCTAGCAGAACACCGCGGAGCGCGCCTGATCAAGCGGTGTCTGAAAGTCGACGGTCGACGCCGAGAGCACGTCCGGGCGTGCCGCCCGTGAGCTCCCATTGTCGTGTCGAGGTCGGGGCGCCACCGAGGTGCTGGGAACGCGCTGGATGATTCCTGTGAACATTTGGTTGCAGCTCGATAACAACCCTCAGCGGTCCTTCCTGATGGATACCTGTTGGTAACAAAGTGCACCTAGGCTTTTGCTCACGTGAGTGACGTCACCCTCGGGTCGCGTCCCGGCTGTCATGCAACACCGCGTGAAGTTGGAACCACATTATGAAATAGGAGGCGGAATGCGTTTCGGACGTACTTCCAAAGCAGTGGGAGTCGCTGCTGTAGCAGCTCTCGCACTGAGCGCCTGCGCGGCCAACACGGGTACTGAAACACCCGAGGAGAGCACCGACGGCGAAGCAACGGGCGGCAACATCCGCGTCGTCGAAGTGAATGCCTTCAGCTCGTTCAACTCGAACAGCTCCGAAGGCAACGTGGACATCAACGGCAAGATCGCCTACGCCACCCACTCCGGCTTCGTCTACATCAACAACGACCTCGAGGTCGTTCCGAACGAGGAATTCGGCACCATGGAGGTCCTCTCCGAGGACCCGCTGAGTGTCAAGTACACGGTCAACGAAGGAGTCAACTGGTCCGACGGCGAACCAGTCGACGGCGGAGACCTGCTGCTCTCCTGGGCCATCGGCTCGGGTTACTTCAACGACGCGAAGACCGACGACGCCGGAGAGGTCGCGTCCGGCGCAACCTACTTCGACTACGCAGGCGACACCGGCGGACTCGCCCTCACGGAGCTTCCGGAGATCGGCGACGACGGACGGTCGATCACCCTCGACTACTCCGAGCCGTTCGCCGACTACGAAGTAGCGTTCGGCCTCATGAGCGAGGGTGGCATCTCCACCCCTGCCCACGTCCTCGCCGAGAAGGGCGGCCTCGCTGACGAGGACGCGCTCATCGAACTCATCCAGACCGCGCCCGCCGGTGATCCCGAGAGCCCTGTGGAGCGCCCCGAGGTCCAGGCGCTCGCGGACTTCTGGAACACCGGCTTCGACACGAAGTCGCTGCCCACCGATCCGTCGCTGTTCCTCTCGAACGGTCCCTTCATCGCCTCGGCCATCACGCCCGACCAGTCGATGACGCTGACCCGCAACGAGGACTACAGCTGGGGACCCGTCCCGTCGGTGGACGAGATCACCGTCCGCTACATCGGCGAGGCGCCCGCACAGGTCCAGGCACTTCAGAACGGCGAGGTGGACATCATCGCGCCGCAGGCCTCTGCCGACACCGTCGAGCAGCTCGAGGCCCTCGAGGGCGTCACGGTGGAGCAGGGCAACCAGCTCTCCTACGACCACCTCGATCTCAACTTCAGCGGTGTCTTCGCCGAGGAGAACGTTCGCGAGGCCTTCATGAAGACGGTTCCCCGCCAGCAGCTCGTCGACACCATCGTCAAGAAGATCAACCCGGACGCCGAGCCCCTCGATTCGCAGCTCTTCCTGACGGATCAGGAACCTTACGAGGATGCGAAGGCGAACAACGGTTCGGAAGCATACGCGGAGGTCGACATCGAAGGCGCCAAGGAGCTCCTCGACGGTGCAACCCCCGAGGTCCGGATCATGTACAACCGTGACAACCCGAACCGCCTCAACTCGTACACGCTGATCGCGGAGTCCGCGGCACAGGCCGGCTTCAAGGTCGTCGACGGCGGCCTCGGATCCTCCGACTGGGGATCGGCACTCGGCAACGGCACGTACGATGCCGCGATCTTCGGCTGGATCAACTCGGGTGTCGGTGTGTCCGGCGTCCCGCAGATCTTCAAGTCCGGCAACGGCTCCAACTTCAACGGGTTCTCGAGCCCCGAGGCCGACGAGCTGATGGACGAGCTGATCGTCACCACCGATCCCGCAGAGCAGGATGAGCTCCAGATCCAGATCGACAAGCTGATCTGGGACTCGAAGTACGGACTGCCGCTGTTCCAGGTGCCGGGGGTCGACGCGTACAGCGACAACATCTCGGGTGTCGAGTACATGCCCAACCAGACCGGTGTCTGGTGGAACTTCTGGGATTGGCAGGTCGCCCAGTAGCTCCATCGCTGGAACTGGTACCTCAGCAGTAGACAAGGCGCCGGGACAGGGGCACTCGCCCGTCCCGGCGCCTTTCTGCGTCATCCGGCAGGCGCTCGGACCCCCGGCGTGGGGCGCCAGTGATTGGGAAACGCCACGTTCCTTCCACTCCGACGCCTGCACTACACTTCTGCGATAGCACGGGAACACCCACCCGAATTAAACATTGAGGTTCGAAAATCTATGGTGACCTACATCGTCCGGCGACTGGTGACGGCCGTCCTCATCCTGTTCGGCGCATCGTTCGTCGTCTACCAGCTCACCGCCCTGTCCGGTGATCCGCTCGAGGACCTCAGGGCGAGCAACGCACCGAACCGCGACCAGCTGATCCAGGCCCGGACCGAACTGCTCGACCTGAACACGCCCGCACCTCTGCGCTACTTCGGCTGGCTCGCCGGAGCAGCGAAGTGCATCGTCCCGTTCGCTGCCACCTGTGACCTCGGCGCGAGTATCCAGGGCGAAGCGGTCACCACCGCACTGGCCCGGGCGATGGGCAACACCATCTCGCTGGTGACCACCGCCACCATCCTGGCGATCATCATCGGCATCTCGCTCGGGATCATCACCGCGCTGCGCCAGTACAGCGGGCTGGACTACGGCGTGACCTTCATGTCCTTCCTGTTCTTCTCGTTGCCGATCTTCTGGCTCGCAGTCCTCCTCAAGGAGTTCGGGGCCATCGGCTTCAACAACTTCCTCTCGGACCCGCAGATACCGGTGACGACGATCCTCGTCGTGGCGATCGCGAGCGGCCTGATCTGGGCCCTGTTCGCCAGCAGCTCGTGGAAGCGCAAGGCGATAGCCTTCGTGGCCGGAGCGCTCGTCGCCGCTGCCCTGCTGTTCGTCCTCGACGTCACGAAGTGGTTCACCAACCCGGGACTTGGGCCGATCATCATCCTCGTCACCGGCGTCGGCATCGCCTTCGGCATCGTGCTGCTCACCGCGGGGCTGCGGAACCGGAAGGCGCTGTACTCCTCGCTGATCATGGTCGCCCTCGGGCTCGTCGCGTACTACGTCGTCAACCCGCTGCTGAATGCAGCGACCATCTGGATGATCCTCGTCCTCGCGCTGGTGACCGTCCTCGTGGGCCTGGCCGTCGGGTACTTCATGGGCGGCTACGACCGCGGGCAGAGCATGCGGGCGGCAGCACTGACCGGCCTCCTCATGGGACTGCTGATCGTCGTCGACCGCTTCATGGTCACCTGGCCGTCGTACGTCGACAACTCCCGCATCCGCGGCAGGCCGATCGCCACCGTGGGAGCTGAGACCCCGGGCCTCGACGGCACCTTCTGGGTCAGCGGCCTCGATACGTTCACCCACCTCCTGCTACCGACCCTCGCACTGCTGCTCGCCTCACTGGCCAGCTACAGCCGCTACTCGCGGGCCTCGATGCTCGAGATCATGAACATGGACTACATCCGCACGGCCAGGGCGAAAGGCCTGAGCGAGCGGACCGTTGTCATGCGCCACGCGTTCCGCAACGCACTGATCCCGCTCGCCACCCTCGTCGCCTTCGACATCGGAGCGCTGATCGGCGGAGCGATCATCACCGAACAGGTGTTCGCCTTCGCCGGTATGGGGCAACTCTTCGTCCAGGCGCTCTCCCGCACGGATCCGGACCCGATCATGGGCTTCTTCCTGGTAGCGGGCATCCTTGCCCTGGTCTTCAACCTCGTCGCGGACATCGTGTACTCGTTCCTCGACCCACGCGTAAGGGTGAAAGCATGAGCAACCAGAATCCTCCCGGCCTGCCCGGCGGTTCGGCGGAGACAGTCACCGGACCCACCCATCCCGCCCCCGAGGCGGAAGCCAGAGGCCTGTCGCAGGGGCAGATCGTCCGGAAGAAGTTCCTCGACAACACGGGCGCGATCGTCAGCCTCGTCCTGTTCAGCATCATCTTCGTCCTCGCCTTCACCAGCGTCGGCTTCGCCGGCATCCCGGGCTGGTGGAAATACAACCACACGGAGTTCGTGCCGCTGCTCGACGGCGGGGCCCCGACCGTCACCGGTCCGTTCAGCTGGGGGGAGCACCCCTTCGGCCAGGACTCGATCGGTCGCGACTACTTCGCGATGACGATGCGCGGTACCCAGAACTCGATCATCATCATGTTCGTCATCGGCTCGCTCGCAGCCCTGATCGGCGTCGTGGTGGGGGCCTGTTCCGGTTACTTCCGTGGCTGGACCGAAGCCGTGCTCATGCGCTTCACCGACGTCGTCATCATCATCCCCGTCGTGCTGGCCGCCGCGACCCTCGGCGAGTCGGTCAATCGGTTCGTGGGAGCCGGTGCCCAGATCTGGCTGCTCGGACTCTTCCTCGGACTCGTGCTCTGGACGGGGCTCGCCCGCCTGGTGCGCGGCGAGTTCCTCTCACTGCGGGAGCGGGAGTTCGTCGATGCGGCGAAGATCGCCGGCGCCTCGAACGGCCGGATCATCTTCAAGCACATCCTGCCGAACGCCGTCGGGGTGATCATCGTGAACACGACGCTGCTGATGTCCTCCGCCATCCTCCTCGAGACGGCGCTGAGCTACATCGGTTTCGGTGTGAAGGCGCCCGACGTGTCACTGGGTCTGATCATCAGCCAGAACCAGGAAGCATTCCAGACCCGGCCCTGGCTGTTCTGGTTCCCCGGCCTGTTCATCGTCCTCATCTGCCTGTGCATCAACTTCATCGGCGACGGCCTGCGCGACGCCTTCGACCCCCGGCAGAAGAAGTTCAACGCCGGCCGGGCCAAGGACGCAGAGAAGCCCGCAGCCGCGTGATCCGTGCGCTAGGAGGTCAGGCCCACGGACGCGGCTCCGGCGGCCAGCAGCAGGACCATCAGGCCGAAGCCCGGCCAGTTCCAGGTTCGGAGCGTGCGCTCGGGGGAGTCGACGTCGAGTCCGCCGGACTCGACGAGGTCCTGCCAACGCGAGCGGACGAGGTAGGCGGCGAAACCCGAATCGGTGTTCTTCAGGTCTCCCGGCCGGATGGACTGCTCGGGGCCGTAGCTCGTGGAGGGCAGGTTCGTCACATGTTCCGGCTTGCCTGCGTGGGTTCCCCATACTCCGGGGGCGGGCGCGGCCCACGCGGTGAACGATCCCTCCGGCGTGACGAGCTTCAGTGCGTACTTCGTATCGACGTCGACCAGCACGCCCCAGGGCACACGGACGGTCGCGAGAGGATTGCGCAGGGTGACGGCGTCGTCGGACACCTCGACCGACGGGTACCAGAACAGCCACCAGCCCACGTAGGCGATGCCGATGAGGGGCGCCCCGGACAGCAGGCCGGCCGGGCCGGCGCTCACGACGACCGAGGCGATCGCACCGATCGTCACGAGCACGGCGATTCCCGTGAACCAGACACTGGTGCGCGGCCTGAACACGGTGGCGGCAGCCACGCCCTTCGAGCTTTCCATGGCTCAATAGTCCCAGCACTTCAGCCGCCCGCGGCAATCGAGGAGGGCCCGCTCACCGGCGGCGCCTCCGTCACGAAGGAGAACCCCTCATGAGTACTCAGGTAATCGGCGGCACCGGAGCGACCGGTGGAGACCGACCGGCCTCCCAGGGGCCCGTGCTCGAGGTCCGCAACCTCAGCGTCGACTTCGGTGTCGACAAGAAATGGGTACCAGCGGCGATCGACCTCAGCTACGAGGTCAACGCAGGGGAGGTGCTCGCGATCGTGGGTGAGTCCGGCTCCGGCAAGAGCGCGAGCTCCATGTCGCTCCTCGGGCTGCTGCCCTCGAACAGTCGCGTCACGGGCGAAGTGCTGCTCAACGGCAAATCCGTCCTGACGATGTCACCGGCAA
>JASLAA010000095.1 GCA_030147325.1 Arthrobacter sp.
ATCCCCGGCAACTCGAGCGGTGGTGGGGGCCGCCGGCCTGATACCCCGATGACGAAAGCCGCCGCCGTCCCCGCGGTACGAGCGGGGACGACGGCGGCTTCCGGAGGTCCTAGGCCGTTGCGACCTTCTGCTTGCGGGGCGGCAGGGCGAGCTTGAAGATCTTCGCCCAGGTGGAGCCGACCTGCTTGGGCAGGGGGCCCGTGGTGTACGGCAGCTTGTAGCGGGTGCAGATCTCGCGGACCTTGACTGCTACCTCCGCATACCGGTTGGACGGCAGGTCGGGGAAGCAGTGGTGCTCGATCTGGTGGGACAGGTTCCCGGACATCAGGTGCATGAACTTGGAGCCCGAGATGTTGGCCGAGCCGATCATCTGGCGGACGTACCAGTCACCGCGCGTCTCACCCTCCACCTCCTCCTCCGTGAACGTGTCCGTGCCGTCGGGGAAGTGGCCGCAGAAGATGATGGCGTGCGCCCAGAAGTTGCGGATCGCGTTCGCGGCGAGCGTGCCGTAGAGGGCCTGCTTGCCGGAGCCGGTCAGCATCGCCACGGCGGGCGTGGCGGCGTAGTCCTTGGAGAACTGCTTGAGCACCTTGACGCCCACGGCCTTGAGGTCGCGGTTCATGGCCTCCTTGGTCTTGAGGCCCTCCTTGTACTCGGGGATCTCGAGGTCGTAGAGGGCGATGCCCCACTCGAAGACGGGCGCCAGGATCGCGTTGTACAGCGGGTTACCGAGGTTGAACGGCTTCCAGGGCTGGTCGGGGTCCATGCGGAGCAGGTTGTAGCCGATGTCCCTGTCCTTACCGATGACGTTGGTCCAGCGGTGGTGCAGGTCGTTGTGCGTGTGCTGCCAGGAGCGCGCCGGGGTGACGAAGTCCCACTCCCACGTGGTCGAGTGGATGTCGGGATCGCGCATCCAGTCCCACTGGCCGTGCAGGACGTTGTGCCCGATCTCCATGTTCTCGAGGATCTTGGCGACGCTCAGCATGGCCGTTCCGGCGAACCAGGCGGGCTTGTACTTGCTGAAGAGCAGGGTGCCGCGGCCGGCGAACTCCAGGCTGCGCTGCACCTTGATGACGCGGCGGATGTACGCGGCGTCGGTGGCTCCACGCTTGGCGAGGATCTCGTCGCGGACGGCGTCGAGCTCGCGTCCGAGTTCCTCGACCTGCTCGTCCGTCAGGTGCTTGGCGGCGTCGGGGCGGACCAAGGGGTGGCCCGACGCCGCAAGGGCGCCTGGGCGGGTCAGCGTGGTGGTCATGGGGACTCCTCTGGTGGGGGTTTCAGATGTCGAGGTTCACGGGCCCGGCTGCTGCCGAGACGCAGGTCTGGATGAGTTGGCCGGGGTTGTTGTGGAGTTCCCCGGTCCGGAGGTCACGCACCTGGCCGGCGCGTAGCGGCAGGAGGCAGCTGTGGCAGATGCCCATGCGGCAGCCACTGGGCATGAGGACGCCGGCGTCCTCCCCGATGTCCAGCAGCGGGGTGTCGCCGTCCGCCTGGACCTCGCGGTCGGACTGCTCGAAGGTGACGAGTCCGCCGTCGTGCCCGGCGCCGGCTGTCAGGTCGGTGCTGAAGCGTTCGATCGTCAGCGTTCCGGTGGAAGCCTGTCCCGCTCCTGCGTCGGCACCGGCGGGTCCGGTCTCGAGGGCGGCTTCGCGGCGCCACAGTTCCTCGGCGTCGTCGAGGAAGCCCTCGGGCCCGCAGGCGTAGGCCGCCCGCGAACGCCAGTCGGGGCAGAGCTCCGCCACGGTCTTCGCGGTGAATTCGAGGCGTCCCCGGGCGCTGGTGAACCAGTGCCGGACGGTGAGGTTCGGGAACTGGTCCGCGAGTTCGTCCAGCTCCTCGCGGAAAAGGCTCTTCTCCGGGGTGCTGTTCGAGTTGATGAGGACCACGTTCGCGTCCGGACGGCGGGGGATGAGCGTGCGGATCATCGACATGACGGGGGTGATGCCGCTGCCGGCCGTGAGCATGAGCAGCGACCGCGGGTGCTCGGGGAGCACGAAGTCGCCCTGCGGCGGCGCGAGGAACAGGACGTCCCCCGGTGCGGTGTCCCGCACCAGGACGTGTGACACGGAGCCGGCGTCCTTCACGGTGATCGCGGGATCGTGGCCGGCGGCGTTGCTCAGTGAATAGGAACGCCACTGCCGGACGCCGTTCAGCTCGACGCCGATGCGCGCCCACTGCCCGGCCTGGTGTGCGTGCCAGCCCTTACCGGGGCGGAAGTAGATGGTGGCCGAATCCTCGGTCTCGCGCTCCACCCGGGTGACGACCCCACGGAGCTGGCGCGAGGAGTACACCGGGTTGAAGAGCGCGAGGAAGTCCTCCGGTGTGAGCGGGGTGGTGAGCGCGGATGCTGCACGCGCCAACTGTCGGAACCGGATCATTGCACTAACGATATAACCTCTCCCGCTAAAAATCTTCGCTCCTGACATAGAGTTGCGGGAGCCGTATTATCGCGACGAAATAGATGGGGACGTACAGGACGTGGATGACACTGCAGCCGCACCACTCGAGCCACCCTGGCTGGCACTTCCACCCGACGTCAGCGAACGGCTGCGGCCGCTGACACCGGATCTCGTGGAGGCGATCATTCAGGCCGTCCCCCAGCTGGTGCCGGCCTACGCGCGTCCCATCGAGGGTGGGTTCGGCCGCGGACTCCGGCTCGGGGTCGCGGTTGCGCTGGAGCGTTTTCTCGAGTTGCCGGGCACGAGGCTGCCCGCCCTGTCCGACCAGAGCCGCCAGCTGGTGGCGGGCCTGGGCCGCGGCGAGTTCCGACAGGGCCGCAGCATGGATTCGTTGCTCGGGGCCTACCGGATGGGAGCGCGGGTGACGTTCCGGGAGATGTCACGCCATTCCATGGACGCCGGACTGGGCCCCGCCGTCGTGGTTGACCTCGGGGAATCGATCATGGCGTACATCGACGAGCTCTCGGCGGTGAGTGCCGGGGCCTACGCCTTCGCACAGTCCGAACGCGCGGGCGCAGTGGACCGGCGCCGCGCGGAGCTGCTGGAGCTGCTCCTGCTCGGCCAGGCGGACGAGACAGCGCTGCGCCAGGCGGCCTCGCTCGCGGACTGGGCCGTGCCGGCCCAGATCGCCGTCGTCACGCTGCCGCTGGACCGCTCCCAGGGATTGCGGCAACGCCTGGCGCCCGGTGGCATCGTCGTCGAGCGCGAGACGGACGCCGTGGCGCTGGTCCCCGAACGCGGGCCGGCGTCGCGGGCGGAGCTCCACCGCATCCTCACCGGCAGGAGCGCCGCGGTCGGCCCTGCGGGTGGACTCGAGCAGGTGGCGCAGTCGCTGCGACTGGCGGTGCTGGCGGCATCCATGCTCCCTCCGCGCGAGGCCGACGACGCCCCACCGGTCTGGGCCCATGAGCACCTCACCGAGGTGATCCTGGCCGCGGAGCCGTCTGCCACCGGGGAACTGGCGCGGCGCCGTCTGGCACCGCTGGCAGGGCTCGCCGACGGCCAGCGGGAGAAGCTCGAGGAGACCCTGCTCGCCTGGCTGCGTCACTGGGGCCAGCGGGCCCCGATCGCGGAGGAGCTCGGCATCCACGCACAGACCGTCGGGTACCGCGTGCTCCAGCTACGGGAACTGTTCGGGGACGATCTCAGGGACCCGACGGCGCGCTTCGAACTGGAGATCGCCCTGCGCAGCGTGCGCCGGGCACCTGTCTAGGGATCCCGGTAGGTCGCCGACGTCCAGAGGTGGAAGAGGGCATAGGCCCGGTAGGGGCGCCACGCCTCGGCCAGCCGCTCGGCGTCCGCGATGCTCGGATTGCCCATGGCCCGCCGCGCCACGAGGTCACCCGGGGTGAAGGCGTCGGCATCCCGGAGGACGCGCACGGCGAGGTAGTCGGCGGACCACGGCCCGATCCCCGGTAGGGCGAGGAGCTCCTTGCGCAGGAGCACGTGGTCACCGCCCGGGTCGAGGGCCAGCCCGGCGACGACGGCGCGGGCCACGTTCTGCACGGTCGCCGCCCGGGTGCGGGTCACCCCGATCGCAGCGCGCAGTTCCTCGTGGGGCGCGACGGCGAGAACCTCCGGCGTGGGGAAGCGGACGAGGCCCGACGGCGTCGGTGTCCCGTACGCCGCCGCGAGCCTGCCCCCGAACGTGCCGCCCGCCGCCACGGACACCTGCTGCCCCAGGACCGTCATGACCGCGGCCTCGAAGGCATCCGGGTATCCGACAACCCTCAGGCCGGGACGCCGGTGCACCAGCGGACCCAGGAGCGGGTCCCGGTCGAAGGCGCGCGCGACGGCGCCGGTGTCCGTATCGAGGTCCAGCCAGGACCGGGAGGTGCGGACGAGCTCGGCGAACTCGCCGTCGTCGTCGGTGTCCGCCACCAGCTCGACGGCGTCCGGGCGGATGGTGACGGTGACCCGGCGCGGGCCGCCCGTCGTACCGAGCAGCCGCGTGTGCGAGCGCCCGGGCCTGTCCGTCACCTCGCAGCCGGGGATCGCGTGATTCGCGAGGATCGCGGCCATCGGCCCGGCCTCGAGCGTGCCGTTCGGAGCCAGGACCGCGGTGCGGCTCACGGGAGGATGGCGTCCACGTACCCGCCGTCGACCCGCACGGCTGCCCCGGTCGTGGCCGAGGCCAGCGGGGAGGCGAGATATGTCACCATGTTCGCGATCTCGGCCGGCTCGATCAGGCGTTCCAGGAGCGACTGCGGTCGGTGGTCCTTCATGAACTGGCGCTGAGCGTCCTCCCACTCGAGGTCCTTGTCCACCAGCTGGTAGACGAAGTCCTCGACGCCACCGGTGTGGGTGGGCCCCGCGATGATGGAATTCACCGTGACGCCGGTACCCCTGGCCTCCTTCGCGAAGCCGCGCGAGACGGCGAGCAGCGCCGTCTTGGACACCCCGTAGTGGATCATCTCGGCCGGGATGACGACGGCGGAATCGCTCGCGATGTACTGGACGCGGCCCCAGCCCGCCTCGGTCATCCCGGGAAGGTAGGCACGCGTGAGTCGGATGGCGGTCAGCACGTTGACCTCGAAGTAGCGGCGCCACTCGGCGTCGTCGATCTCCAGGGCGGGCTGTGCGCCGAAGATGCCGAGATTGTTGATCAGGATGTCCACCGCCGGCAGGGCCCGCAGCGCCGTCGCGACGCCGTCGTCCGTGGTGACGTCGGCGGCGACGGACAGGAGGTCGGCGTCCGGCACGTCCGTGCGGATGGTCTCCATGGCGCGGGCGACGCTGCGGTTGCTGCGCCCGTTGACGCCCACGCGGGCGCCTGCTCCGGCGAGCCCGGCCGCGATCGCCAGGCCGATGCCCTGGGTCGATCCGGTCACGAGCGCCGTTCTGCCGCTGAGGTCGATTGCCAATGCCATGGGGGCTCCTGAGTGGTCGGGGTCTGGATCAACCCTACGACGACGCCAGACCGGCCGAGCGGGCAGATCGGCCGCCACCGTGCAGGGACTCCACGCCTACCACGCTCGCGCCCATCCGTCACATTGCCGGTCGGCTTGACCCGATGACCCTTGATGGAGAAAAGTCTCAGCGGTAACGGGTATATTGCTCCCCGTATATGGAATACTTCCGCCTCTTCCGAGGTTGAGAGTGGCATCTGGGCGTCATTCCCGCCCCATAGAAGGAGAATCAACCCCCATGGCAACCGACTACGACGAGCCACGCGTTCGCCCGGAAGACCAGCCGGCCAACGAGTCCCTGGAGGCAATCCAGGCCCAGCGCAGCGCAACCACGCAGACTGCGCTGATCGATGTCGAGGACGGCGAGACAGCCGAAGGCATCGACCTCCCCGGAGCCGATCTCTCGCACGAGGAACTCCTCATCCAGGTCATCCCCCAGCAGGAGGACGAATTCACCTGCATGTCCTGTTTCCTGGTGCATCACCGCAGCCAGCTTGCTCGCGAGAAGAATGGCGACAAGTTCTGCACCGAGTGCGAGGGCTGACAGCCCGTCCGACATACGTGGGCCCCTGGCTTCCTGGCCAGGGGCTTTCTCTATCCGCCGGGCCTGTCGCACGGGTCCGTGCGGCCGCAGTACGGTGATCGCATGAAGCCCACCCATGTCATCGTCCTGCCCGGAGGCGGCTACACCATGCTGTCCGACAACGAGGGGGAGGTGGTCGCCGAGCGGCTGCGCTCCTTCGGCCTGTCGGCGAGTGTCTTCTCCTACCCCGTGCTCACCCGGCATCCGGCACCCCTCGACGCCGTCCGTGCGGAGATCCGCAGGGTCCGGGCGTCCGGGGTGGAGCGGGTGGCACTGCTCGGGTTCTCGGCCGGCGGTCACCTCGCCGGTCACGCGGCCCTCGCTCCCGGTGCGCAGGACGACGAGAGGGTGGATGCCGCCGTCCTCGGGTACCCCGTGGTGTCCATGCAGCTGGCCACCCATCGTGGGTCGCAGGACGAACTGATCGGGCCCGACGCCGATGGCCGGCTCCGCGCGGCGACCTCCCTCGACCGCCTCGTCACCCCCGCTGCTCCACCGTTCTTCATCTGGCACACGGCAGCGGACGATGCCGTGCCCGTCGAGCACGCGTATCTGCTCGGGCAGGCGCTCGCCGCCCACGCCGTCCCCCATGCCCTCCACGTCTTCCCTGAGGGCGAGCACGGTCTCGGCCTGGCGGAGGGTCAGGGCGCAGCAGAGCAGTGGAGCCGGATGGCAGCTGAATGGCTCCTCGCACTGGGCTGATGACACCCGTAGCAGGCACTGCCGGTACTAAGCATGCTTGCTATAGCCGCGTCCGCGCCCTACGGTGAAGGGGAGCCAACCTCCTCGAAAGGGCCACCATGATCACGCTCGACCAGATGAAGGACTCCATGAACGCCGGCGCCAACGTGCTGAGCGAGGACGGCGCGGTCCTGGGCCCCATGGGCCAGCTCTACGTCGATGACGCCACCGGTGATCCGAGCTGGGTCACGGTCGCCACGCACACGGCCGGCAACCCCGAGTCCTTCGCGCCCCTGCGCGGTGCCAGCCTCGACGGACGCGACGTCCGCCTGCCCTACAGCCACGCGAAGGTCTACGAGTCGCCGAAGATGTCCCAGGACGGGCATCTCAGCCCCGAGGAGGAGCAGCACCTGCTGCGCTACTACGGGCTCATGCCCTCCAAGGACGAGGAACTGGCCCAGGCGACGACGCAGTCGGGCAACCGCTCCTCACGCTCCGATGCCGCCGCCGGCCGCTCCGACGCCGCGCTGCATCGCTCGGTCGATGACGACGACGTGACCATGACGCGCTCCGAGGAGCAGCTCCGCGTCGGCACCGAACTCCGCGAGACGGAGCGCGTGCGCCTCGTCAAGCGCGTGGTCACCGAGGACGTCACCATGACGGTGCAGATCCGGCGCGAAGAGCTCGTCGTCGAGCGTGTCCCGGTCCAGGACGGCGCGCCGCTGTACGACGACGGTTCCGGGACCTTCAGCAAGGCCGAGCGCGAGCGCCTCTACTCGGCCGTCGAGACGGCGTTCAACGGAGACGTCGTCGAGGTGGTCCTCTACGAGGAGAAGCCCCGCGTGGAGATGGACGTGGTCCCGATCGAGCGCGTCCGCATCAGCCGCGAGGCCCGGACGCACGACGAGACGGTCAGCGGCCAGGTGCGCAAGGAAGTCATCGAGACGGAGCGCATCGAGCTCTAGGGTGCGCGCACCGGGCCGGCGTGCGACGCCGCTGCCGGCCGGAACCACGCACCTGACCGCGGGACACCTCCCGCCATCGGGTGCGTGGTTTCCGCGTTCCTGCGGCTAGGAGTCCCGCGAGGACAGGACGCAGAACTCGTTGCCGTCGGGATCGGCCAGGACCTCCCAGGTCACGTCGGGGCCCTGCCCCACATCCGTCCGCTGCGCCCCCAGGTCGATCAGGCGCTCGATCTCGGCCTCGCGGTCCTGGCCCGTGTGCGGGGCGAAGTCGAGGTGCAGGCGGTTCTTCCCCTGCTTCCGATGCTCCACGGGCACGAACACCAGCCCGGGCGGTACCTGCTCGAAGGCGAGCGTGGGGCCGAGCGTGCGCGCCCAGGGTGGAACGACGACCGCCTCGTCGTCGGACTCGAACATCACCTCCCACCCGAGGGCCTCGGACCACCAGCGGGCGAGGCGGCGGTGGTCGGTGGACTCGATGACCGTGGAGTACCAGCGCAGTGTCATGACGGAATTCTGCCCCCTCCCCCGGTCAGTGCGCATCGGCTTCACGGACACCTTCCGTCCGCAGGGCTGCGCGGGCCTCCTGCCGTCGGGGCACGGATAATAACGTCATGGTCCCATGCCCTAATGCTGCTAAGGTCATCCTTACCTGATGCTGCGTGGCCCGCTCCCGACCGGCGGTAATCCGGTACCCGTCTGATCACATCCTCCGGAAGGACCCCATGTCCCGCGCCCCCAGACTCATCGCTCTCGCCGCAGCGGCGACCATGACCGTCGCCCTCGCTGCCTGCGCCACTCCTGCCGAGGAACCCGCTGCCGGCGCGACGGGCGGGGCGGGCGAGATCACCATCGAGCACGCCTTCGGTACCACCACCCTGCCCGGGAAGCCCGAGCGCGTCGCCACCGTGGCATGGGCCAACCAGGAGGTGCCGCTGGCACTCGGCGTCGTTCCCGTGGGCATGGCGGCCGTGACCTTCGGTGACGACGACGGCGACGGGATCCTCCCCTGGGTGTCCGACAAGCTCGAGGAGCTCGGAGGCGAGACACCCGTCCTGTTCGACGAGACCGACGGGATCGACTTCGAGGCCGTCGCGGACACCGATCCCGACGTCATCCTGGCGGCCTACTCGGGCCTGACGCAGGAGGACTATGACACCCTGAGCGAGATCGCGCCGGTCGTGGCCTACCCCGAGACCGCCTGGGGCACGCCGTGGCGGGAGATGATCGAACTCAACAGCATGGGCATGGGCATGGCGGCGGAGGGCGAGGAGCTCATCGCCGATCTGGACCAGCAGATCAGCGACGCCGCGGCCGAGTTCCCTGCCATCGCCGGCAAGAAGACGATGTTCTTGACGCACATCGATCCCACCGATCTCAGCGAGGTCAGCTACTACACCACCCATGACACCCGCGTGATGTTCTTCGAGGACCTCGGCCTCTCGACGCCCGAGAGCGTTGCCACGGCCTCCGCCGAGACCGACCTCTTCTCCGGCACCATCAGCACCGAGCAGGCGGACGTCCTCGAGGACGTCGACATCATCGTGACCTATGGCGACGACGCCCTCGTCTCCACCCTCGAGGCGGATCCGCTGCTCTCGCAGATCCCCGCGGTCGCGAATAAGGCGATCGTGAACCTGCCGAGCACCACCCCCGTCGGCACGGCGGCGAACCCCACGCCCCTGTCCATCTCGTGGGTCCTCGAGGACTACCTCACGCTCATCGCGGAAGCCGCAGACAAGTCGTAGTGGCTCCGTCGTCCGTCCCGGAGGTCGCCCCGGGTCCCGCTTCCCTGCGGGCCCCGGGGCGCTTCCGGCTGCTGTGGCTGGTGGTGCTCGTCGGCGTCCTGCTGGCGACCATGGCGGCGTCGGTGGTCGTCGGCTCCCGCGACGTCGGGGTGGCTGACATCCTGGCAGCCCTCGGCGGCGGCACGGACGGATTCAACCAGGCGGCGGTCGCCAAGAGGATCCCGCGCACGCTGCTGGCGTTGCTCGCCGGAGCAGGCCTGGGGCTGTCGGGTGCCGTGATGCAGGGCGTGACGCGCAACCCACTCGCCGATCCCGGCATCCTCGGCGTCAACACCGGGGCGTCCCTGGCGGTCGTCGCAGCGATCGCCACCGTGGGACTCAGCTCGGCGACCGGCTACATCTGGGTCGCCATCGCAGGAGCGACCGTGACAGCGGTGTTCGTGTACGTCGTGGGTTCCCTGGGGCGCGGCGGGGCAACCCCCCTCAAGCTCGCCCTCGCGGGCGCCGCCACGTCCGCGGCCCTGACCTCCCTCATCAGCGCCGTCGTGCTGCCCCGGGGGGACATCTCCGGCAGCGTGCGGTCATGGCTCATCGGGGGAGTGGGCGGCGCCACCTTCTCGAGCATCAGCCAGGTGATCCCGTTCCTGGCGGTCGGTCTCGCCGTCAGCCTCGTGTCGGCACGGTCCCTGAACTCGCTGGCCCTGGGGGACGAGCTGGCCGCCGGCCTGGGGGAGCGGGTGGCCATCGTACGCGGTGCTGCCGCGCTCGGGGCCGTCCTCCTCTGCGGCGCCGTGACGGCGGTGACCGGGCCGATCGGATTCGTGGGGCTCGTCGTGCCGCACGCCTGCCGCCTGCTCATCGGCATCGACCACCGGTGGCTGCTGCCGATGTCCGCGCTGCTGGGAGCGATCCTGCTCACCTCCACGGACGTCCTCGGACGCATCGTCGCCCGGCCGGAGGAGATCGACGTCGGCATCATCACCGCGCTCGTCGGAGCGCCCTTCTTCATCTACATCGTCCGACGCCAGAAGGTCCGGGAGCTATGACGACACTGCAGGCGCCCCCCAGGACCGGGATCACCGCGCGTGAGGTGGCGGCAGGCCGACGGCGGCGCGCCCTTCGGCGGCGCCTCGTCGTCGGTGTCCTCGCCGCACTGATCGTCGTCGCCTTCGCGATCTCCCTCTGCGTCGGCCAGACCTACTACTCCCCGCGGGACGTCATCGCCGTGATCCTGGGCCAGGAGACGGACGGGGCCGGCTTCACCGTGGGACGGCTGAGGCTTCCCCGGGCGACACTCGCGGTGCTCGCCGGCATCTGCTTCGGTATCGGCGGCGTCACGTTCCAGACGATGCTGCGGAATCCCCTCGCGAGCCCGGACATCATCGGCATCAGTGCCGGTGCCAGTGCTGCCGCTGCCTTCGCCATCATCACGCTCGGGCTCGGCGCGGCCCAGGTGTCGGTCTTCGCGATCGCCGCCGGGCTGGGGATCGCCCTGCTGGTCTACCTGCTGTCCTTCAAGGACGGCGTGGTGGGCACCCGGCTGATCCTGATCGGCATCGGCATCGCCGCCATGCTCGACAGCGTGACGGCCTACGTGCTCAGCCGTGCCGCCCAGTGGGATCTGCAGGAGGCCTCCCGGTGGCTCACCGGCAGCCTGAACGGCGCCCGATGGTCCGAGGTGGTTCCCGTGGCGATCGCGCTCGCGGTCCTCGCCCCGATCCTGCTCACGCAGTCGCGGAACCTCTCGACCTCCCAACTCGGGGACGACACCGCTGCAGCCCTGGGCGTGCGGGTCGAACGCATGCGGATCGTGGTGATCATCGCCGCCGTCGGGCTGATCGCCTTCGCCACCGCCGCTGCGGGTCCCATCGCGTTCGTCGCCTTCCTCTCCGGTCCCATCGCCGCCAGGATCGTCGGGCCGGGCGGCTCGCTGCTCATCCCCTCCGCACTGGTCGGGAGCCTGCTCGTGGTGACCGCGGACTTCCTCGGGCAGTACGCCTTCGACGTGAGGTACCCCGTCGGTGTCATCACCGGCGTCCTCGGAGCGCCCTATCTCGTCTATCTGATCGTGCGGACGAACCGCTCGGGAGGCTCACTGTGACAACTGCCCACACACTCGACATCCAGGACCTGACGCTCGGCTACGGGGCGCGCACCGTGGTGGAGGGACTCGACCTGCACGTGCCGATGGGCAGCATCTCGGTGATCGTGGGTGCCAACGCGTGCGGCAAATCGACCCTCCTCCGTTCGATGTCGAGGCTCCTGTCCCCGCGCAGCGGCCAGGTGGTCCTCGACGGGCGGGCCGTGCACGAGATGCCGGCGAAGGAGCTCGCCCGGATGCTCGGGCTCCTGCCGCAGTCACCGACGGCGCCGGAGGGCATCACCGTGGCCGACCTTGTGGGGCGGGGCCGGCATCCCCATCAGCGGCTGTTCTCCCGGTGGAGTCCGGCCGATGACGAGGCCGTCGCCGAAGCGCTCACCGCCACCGCCACCGCAGGCCTCGCCGACCGGCCCGTCGACGAGCTCTCCGGAGGGCAGCGCCAGCGCGTCTGGATCGCCATGGCACTGGCCCAGCGCACCGACGTGCTGCTGCTCGACGAGCCCACCACCTTTCTGGACGTCAGCCACCAGCTGGAGGTGCTCGATCTCCTGACCGACCTCAATCGTGCCCGCGGGACCACGATTGTCATCGTGCTGCACGACCTCAATCTCGCCGCGCGGTACGCGGACCACCTCATCGCCCTGACGGCGGGACGGATCCACGCCCTGGGAACGCCAGAGGAGGTCCTCACGGAGGACACCATCCGGGCGGTCTTCGGCCTCGACAGCCGGGTCATGATCGACCCGACGTCGGGGAAGCCGCTCATGCTCCCGCTGGGACGGCACCACACCATCTCCGAGGACTAGCCCGCCCCGGCGGCCGCTCAGACCGGCTGGTCGGTCGCCTTCGCATGCGTGGAGGAGTCCCGGTAATCGGTGTACATGTACGGGTTGTCGAGGATCCTGGTCTCGAGGACGTCGGGGTTCATCCCCTTCAGCCAGGCCTCCTCGCCGAGGGTCGAGCGCAGGTGCTCCACCGTCGACTCCACCTGTGTGCGCAATGCCGGCAGGTCCGCGCCGACGAGGCGGTGGTCGTGCTTGACCACCCGCCCGTTCACGAGCACGGTGTGCACGTCCCCCCGGCCGGCCTGCAGTGCCACGTGCCCGTAGGGGTTCAGCATCGGGAACGACGTGGGGGAGTGGTCGTTCTTCAGCAGCACGACGTCCGCCTTCTTGCCCACCTCGAGGCTGCCGACGGCGTGGTCGAGGGAGAGCGCCGCAGCACCGCCGCGGGTGGCCCAGTCCACCACGTGCTCGGCGCGCAGCGCCGAGTGGGTGACCGTGTCGCCGACCTCATGGGCACGCAGGTGCTCGTAGGAGCGGTCGGCCCCCAGCGTGGCGCGCATCGCGACGAACAGGTCACTGCTGAACCACACGCTCGTGTCGACGGACAGGGACATCGGGATGTCGTGCTGGCGCAGCACCCACGACGGCGGGTACCCCTGCCCGCAGCTCTGCTCGCTCTCCGTGGACAGTGACACGGACCCGCCGGTCGCGGCGATGCGCTGGTAGGAGTCCTGGCTGAGGGTCGCGGCGTGGACGTAGACGGTGCCGGGGCTCATGAAGCCGTGCTCGTGCATCAGCCGCACGCCGTCGTCGTTCGTCGCACCCCAGACCCCTGCGTGCGTGGTGACGGGCAGGTCGAGCTCCCTCGCCACCTCGAACGCACCCCGCTCGGGGAAGGACGGATCACCGGTGACGTCGAAGGCCAGCTGGAACTTCAGCATGTCCGAACGGGGATTGCGGCGCTCGACGAACCGCCTGAAGTCCGGCTTCGCGGTCCATTCGGCCGGTCCCGCGAAGATGTTGCCCGGGGCGAAGACGAAGCGGCCTCCGGTACTCTCCAGTGCCTCGAGCGCGGCTTCGGCGTGATCGATGGTGCTCAGGCCGTGGGACCAGTCGACACTGGTGGTCACCCCGGCGTCGAGCGCGTCCCAGGCCGAGAGCAGGTTGCCGGCGGCGATGTCCTCGGGGCGGAACGCCGTCCCGTGCTCGAGGTAGTACCAGACGAAGTACTGCGTGAGCGTCCAGTCGGCGCCGTAGCCGCGCATCGCCGT